>DASVGI010000125.1:0-33087 GCA_036379595.1 Casimicrobiaceae bacterium
CTCGGCCAGCATGCCGCGGCGATTCGCGACGAGGACGCGCACGCCCACCTCGAACACCCCCTGCACATCGGGCGCCCATTCGACGTCGACGAGCTCGGAGCCGTCGACGCGCTGCTTGCGCATCGTCGCGCAGTCGCGCACGTGGACGATGAGGCCCTGGCCGCGGCGGAACTGACCGATGATCGTGTCGCCCGGCAGCGGGCGGCAGCACTTGGCGTACTGGATCGCCACGCCCTCGACGCCGCGAAGCGTCAGCGCACCTGGCTTCGCCGCGTTGCCGGCCGGTGCCGACGAAGCGTCGTCGGCCTTGCCGGCCGGGCGCGTCAGCGCCTGCGCGACGACGAACGAGAGGCGTTTGCCGAGCCCGATGTCGGCGAGGATCTCGATCTGGCTCTTCGCGCCGTATTCCCTCGCGAGCGCCTCCCAGCGCTCCCAGGTGATCGTCTCCGGCTCGACCTTGAGCGTCGCGAGCGCCTGGTTCAAGAGCCGCTCGCCGAGTGCTGCCGACTCCTGCTGCTGCAGCCCTTTGAGGTAGTGCCGGATGCGCGAGCGCGCCTTGCCGGTGGTGACGAACGACAGCCACGACGGGTTGGGGCGGGCGGTCGGCGAGGTGAGGATCTCGACGTGATCGCCGTTTCGAAGCTCGGTGCGAAGCGGCAGGAGCTCGTAGTTGATCCGCGCGGCGACGCAGTGATGCCCGATGTCGGTGTGCACGCCGTAGGCGAAGTCGACCGCGGTCGCCCCGCGCGGCAGCGCCATGATCTTCCCCTTCGGCGTGAACAGGTAGATCTCGTCCGGGAAGAGGTCGCCTTTGACGTGCTCGAGGAACTCCTTCGAGTCGCGTGATTCGGACTGGATTTCGAGCAGGCCCTGCAGCCAGCGGTCGGTCTCGCGCTGCGCCTCGGCGAGATTGAGCTGCCCGCCCGACTTGTACAGCCAGTGCGCGGCGACTCCGGCCTCGGCGACGCGGTGCATGTCGTGCGTGCGGATCTGCGCTTCGAGCGGCGTGCCGAACGGGCCGAACAGCGTCGTGTGCAGCGACTGGTAGCCGTTGGCTTTCGGGATCGCGATGTAGTCCTTGAACTTGCCGGGGATCGGCTTGTAGAGCTCGTGCAGCACGCCGAGCGCCGCGTAGCAGGTCGTCGTGTCGTTGACCAGCACGCGCACGCCGTAGATGTCGAACACCTGCGAGAACGTGTAGTGCTTCTCGCGCATCTTCCGGTACACCGAATAGATCGTCTTCTCGCGCCCCGAGACGGTGGCGTTGATGCCGGCGCGCGTGAAGCCCTCGCGGATCACGTCGAGGATGCGGTTCATCACCTCGCGCCGGTTGCCGCGCGCGGTCTTGATCGCCTGCGCGAGGATCCGGTAGCGCAGCGGGTAGAGGTGCTTGAACGAGAGGTCCTGCAGCTCGAGGAACAGCGCGTTCAAGCCGAGCCGGTTCGCGATCGGTGCGTAAATGTCGAGCGTCTCGCGCGCGATGCGCTTGCGATGCGGGGGAGCCATCGCGTCGAGCGTGCGCATGTTGTGCAGCCGGTCGGCGAGCTTGATCAGCACGACGCGGACGTCGCGCGCCATCGCGAGCAGCATCTTGCGAAAGCTCTCCGCCTGAGCATCCTCGCGACTCGCGAACTCGATCTGGTCGAGTTTCGAGAGGCCGTCGACCATCGCCGCGACCGGGCGGCCGAACTTCGTCTCGATCTCCGAGCGCGAGACCGGCGTGTCTTCCATCACGTCGTGCAAGAGCGCTGCGGCGAGCCCCTCGGCGTCGATGCGCCACTCGGACAGGATGCTCGCGACCGCGAGCGGGTGGGTGATGAACGGCTCGCCGGACTTGCGGAACTGGCCGCGGTGCGCCGAATCGGAGAACTCGAACGCGCGCTCGACGAGCGCGATGTCGGGTGGCGGCAGGTAGTGGCCGAGGTGCCGGGCGAATTCGGCAATTTCCGACATGCCGTTTCCGCCCGCTGTGCGCTACAAGGTGACCGTCGGCGCGCTCTTGTGCAGCATTTCGATGCCCACCTTCCCACCGGCGACTTCGCGCAGCGCGATGACGGTCGGCTTGTCGCGGTCGGGGTCGACAAGGGGTGCTGCGCCGGACGTGATCTGGCGCGCGCGATTGGTGGCGGCGAGCGTCAGCTCGAATCGGTTGGGGATACGGGCAAGACAGTCTTCGATCGTGATGCGAGCCATGGTCAGCCTTTCGATGCGGGAGCGAGGAGCCGGGCGAGCGTCTGCGCGTGGCGCACCCGCTGCCGGGACGTGGCCAGGCGGGCGGCGCGCACGATCACCGACAAGTCGTCGACGGCCCGTGCAAAGTCCTGATTCATAATAACATAATCGAATTCCCCGACATGGCGCATCTCCTCGCGCGCCGCCTCGAGCCGCTGCCGGATGGTCTCCGGCGAATCCTGTGCACGGTGCTTCAGGCGCTCCTCCAGCGCCTCGATCGACGGCGGCAGGATGAAGATGTGCACGGAGCCCGCAACCATGCGGCGCACCTGCGCTGCGCCCTGCCAATCGATTTCGAGCAGGACGTCCTGGCCCGCCGCGACCTGGTCATTGAGCCATTTCGCCGACGTCGCGTACCAGTTGCCGTGGACGAGCGCGTGCTCGAGGAACTCACCGCGCTCCTGCATCGCGCGAAACGTCGCGACGTCGACGAAGTGGTAGTGGTGCCCCTCGTGCTCGCCGGGGCGCGGTGCGCGGGTCGTGTACGAGATCGACAAGCGAATTCCGGGCTCGCGCTCGAGCAGTGCGTTCACCATGCTGCTCTTGCCGCCGCCCGACGGCGCGGCAATCACGAACAGGCATCCGGCGGCGCCCGGGCTTTGCGTGGTGATCGTCATCGCTGGTCTATTCGATACATCGCGGATCTAATCGACACATTGCGCTTCTACTCGACGCATCGCGGATCTACTCGATGTTCTGTACCTGCTCGCGGATCTGCTCGATCGCGACCTTGAGCTCGAGCGACACCCGCGAGAGCTCCGCGTCGACCGACTTCGAGCCGAGCGTGTTCGCCTCGCGATGCAATTCCTGCGCGAGGAAGTCGAGGCGCTTGCCGACACTGCCGCCTTGCGCCAGAACCCGCCGGAATTCGGCCACGTGCGTCGACAATCGTTCGACCTCTTCGGCGACGTCGATGCGCGTCGCGAAGAGTGCCAGCTCCTGCGCGAGCCGCTCGCTCGCGGGATCGAGCCCGGCCTCGCGCAGGCGGGCGCCGAGCTTCTCGACGAACGCCGCGTGCAATGCAGGCACGCGCGGCGCCACGCGCGCGACCTCGGTCTCGATATCGTGGCAGCGTGCGGAGAGCACGGCGGCGAGCTTCGCGCCCTCCCGCGCACGCGCCTCGTGCAACTCGGCGACCGCAGTCTCGACGAGCGCCTCGACTTCTCCGGCGAGCGCGTCCTGCGGCAGCGACGCTTCGACCAGCACGCCCGGCCAGCGCAGGATGTCGGCCGCGGTGAGCGGGGACGTGCCCGGAACGAGGCGCGCGACCTCCCGGGCCGCCGCGGCGAGATCGACCACGCGGGGCTCGTCGACGGTGATGCCGCTGCCGCCACCGGGCGTGCGCGCAAGTGCCACCCGGCATTCGAGCTTTCCGCGGCGCTGGGCAGCGGCGAGGCGCTCGCGGATGCGCGTCTCGAACGGGCGCAGCTCGTCGGGAAGCTTGACGGTGACGTCGAGGTAGCGGTGATTGACCGACCGCAGCTCGACTGCAAGCGAGATGCCGGCAAGCTCGGCGGCCACCGACGCGAAACCGGTCATGCTGAGAATCATGGGCACATTTCGGCCGCAGGGGTCGGTTTTGCAAACTTTTCCGGTGCCACAGCGGCGTCTGGCATCGCAGGAATGTATGCGTTATCGTGGCCGCGCGCAAGGCGATCCGACGATCTTGGCACGCGAATTGCGGAGCCTTTCCTCGATCCTCGCTCCTCACTCCTCGATCCTCGCTCCGCACTCCTCGATCCTCGCCCTGCACCGATGCCCACCACCAACCAGGCGCTGCCGGGCGGCTACCAGCTCCTCAACTACCGGATCGATCGTCAGATCAGCCGGGGTGGTTTCTCGATCGTCTATCGCGCCTACGACGAGACCGGAACTCCGGTCGCGATCAAGGAATACCTGCCGTCGTCGCTGGTGCTGCGCACCGAGGGCGACATCGTCAACGCGAGTTCGGCGGAGAACCTGACGTCGTTCCGCTACGGGATGAAGTGCTTCTTCGAGGAAGGGCGCGCCCTCGCCAAGATCAACCATCCGAACGTCGTGCGCGTGCTGAATTTCTTCCGCGCGAACGAGACCGTCTACATGGTCATGCGCTACGAGCGCGGGCGCACGCTGCAGCAGCAAATCCAGATGCGCCAGGACCAGATGTCGGAGCGCTTCGTGCGCCAGGTGTTCATGCACCTCCTGAACGGTCTGCGCGAAGTGCACACGCGCAAGATCCTGCACCTCGACATCAAGCCGGCCAACATCTATCTGCACAACGACGGCAGCCCGGTGCTGCTCGATTTCGGCGCCGCCCGCCAGACGCTGACGACGAATCGTCCGCGGCTCGCCCCGATGTACACGCCGGGCTTCGCCGCGCCCGAGCAGTATCGCGATCACGACCGGCTCGGTCCGTGGACCGACGTCTACGGGACCGGCGCCTCGATGTTCGCCTGTCTCGCCGCGTTCGCACCCCAGGCGGCCGATGCGCGCCTCGTCGAGGACCACCTCGTGTCGGCGAAGAAGATCTGGTCGGGGCAGTACTCCGACAACCTGCTCGAAGTGATCGACTGGTGCCTGCGGCTCGACCCGCTCGAGCGCCCGCAGAGCGTGTTCGCGCTGCAGCGTGCGATTCGCGACATTCCGCCGCCGAAGCGCAAGCTAACCTTCCTTGGCAATCTGAAGCGGGTGCTGTTCTCCGAAATCAGCGTCTGATCGCGCCCTCTGCGATCGCGCGGAATCCGGAATTGCCGCCTACGCCGTGCGCTTTACCATCTTCCAGGACACGCGGCGCTGCGGCCGCGAGACCAACGAGGATCGCCTCGCGTACACGTACAGCCGCGAGGCGCTGCTTCTCGTCGTCGCGGATGGCATGGGCGGGCACCTCGGCGGCGAGATCGCGGCGCAGATCGCCGTGCGCCTCTTCGTCGAGCGCTTCCAGCAGGAGGCGCAGCCGATCCTCCGCAACCCGCTCGGCTTCATGCAGGAGACGATGCTGCGCGCACACGCCGCACTCGCGTCGTACGCGACCCGCTTCGCGATGCTCGAAACGCCGCGCACGACCTGCGTCGCGGCGATCGTCCAGCGCGGCAGCGCGTACTGGGCGCACGCCGGTGACTCGCGCTTCATGCTGCTGCGGCAGGGCCACCTGATCGGAGCGACGCGCGACCACTCGAAGGTGCAGTACCTCGTCGACCAGAAGCTGATCACCCCCGCCGAGGCGGCGTCGCATCCCGATCGCAATCGCATCTTCAGCTGCCTCGGCGGCGCCGTCGATCCGGTGATCGATCTCTCGCGGCGCACGCCGCTCAAGAACGGCGACCTCCTGATCCTGTGCACCGATGGATTGTGGAGCGTCTACCCGCAGTCGGAGCTCGCGACGATGCTCACCTCGACGCCGGTTCTCGACGTCGGGCCGCGTATCATGCGTGAGGCGGAGTTGCGCGGCGGACCCGACGGCGACAACGTCTCGGCGATCATCGTGCGCTGGGGACCCGAAGGCCTTGCCGACGAGCCCAGCACGATCACCGACGACCTTGCCGCCGGCGAATTTGGCACCGGCCTGGAGGACACAGTGTCGCTCGCCGACCGCAGCGGCGCGGTCCGTGATCTCACCGAAGAGGAGATCGAGCGCGCGATTGCGGAAATACAGTCGACGATTCAGAAGTATAGGAAATAGGATCGAGGAGTGGGGAGTGAGGATTGATTGAGGATGCGCCGACGCCAATCCTCGATCCCCAATCCTCGATCCCCGATCCTCGATCCCCACTCCTCGCGTTCCGCCGAACTCCACCATGCGCCAAATCATCCTCGACACCGAAACTACCGGACTCGATCCGCGGCAGGACCATCGGATCATCGAGCTCGCGGCGGTCGAGATCGTCGACCGGCGCGTCACCGGGCGTCATCTGCACTGCCGCATCGATCCCGAGCGCGACATCGACGCGGGCGCGACCGAGGTTCACGGCATGACGCGCGAGGACCTCGCCGGCGAGCCGCGCTTCGCCGACATCGCCGGACGCTTCGCCGATTTCGCGCGCGACGCCGAATGGATCATCCACAACGCGCCGTTCGACATCGGCTTTCTCGACGCTGAATTCGAGCGCGCGGGGCTCGCGTCCTGCGCATCGCTGTACGCGCGGCTGACCGATACGCTGGTGCTCGCGCGCGAAGCCTTTCCAGGCAAGCGCAACAGTCTCGATGCACTGTGCGAGCGCTTCGGCGTGTCGAACGCCGAGCGGACGCGCCACGGCGCGCTGCTCGACGCCAACCTCCTCGCCGAGGTTTACCTGCGCATGACGCGCGGCCAGGAGACGCTCACGATCGACGTCGTCGACGCTGTGCCGAAACGCGCGCTTTCGGCCGCGGGGCACGACGGAGCCGGAACGCGTGCGACGGTCGCCGTCGTGGTGAGCGACGCCGAGGCAGCGGCGCACCGCGAGTATCTCGCGGCGCTCGCGCGCGAGTCGAAGACCGGTTGCATCTGGCTCGCGCTCGAGTCCGAGCCGTCGTGAGCCGCGGCGCGTAGCGCGTGGTTGGCGATCGAGCGACGGCGAGACGAGGTCGCGCAATGGCGAGCGGCCTGCGGCCGTGGACCTGATCCTCTGGCGCCATTGCGACGCCGAGCCGGGCGAGCCCGATGCCGCGCGACGACTCACCTCGAAGGGCGTTCGCCAGGCCGAGCGGATGGGAAAGTGGCTCGATCGTCACCTGCCGGCAACCTGCCGCGTGCTGGTGTCGCCGGCCGAGCGTTGTCAGCAGACGGCACAGGCGCTGAATCGGCGCTTCGTCACCGTTCCTGATCTCGCACCGGGGGCAGGCGTCGCCGCGGTGCTCGCCGCCACCGGCTGGCCCGGCTTCCGCGAGTCGGTGCTCGTCGTCGCGCATCAGCCGACGTTGGGTGAGGTGGCGGCGACGCTCGTCACCGGCCGCGAAGCGTTCTGGGCGGTGAAGAAGGGTGCCGTCTGGTGGCTCGCGACGCGCGCCCAGGAATCCGGAGCGGCGGTGGTGGTGAAGGCGGTCGTGGCGCCCGACTTCGTCTGAAGCCGGTACGCGCAAGGTGGCGGCGCGGCTCTGCTACGCTAGACCCTTTTGTCGCGGACCCGCGGCCGGCAATGGCGGTCGATTACCTCAAGAAGATCCTGACGGCGAAGGTGTACGACGTCGCCGTCGAAACGCCGCTCGAGCTCGCGCCGGCATTGTCGCGCCGCCTCGGCAACCGCGTGCTCCTGAAGCGCGAGGACCAGCAGAGCGTGTTCTCGTTCAAGCTTCGTGGCGCCTACAACAAGATGGCGCATCTCTCCGCGGCCGCGCGTGCGCGCGAGGTGATTGCCGCGTCGGCCGGCAACCACGCGCAGGGAGTGGCGCTTGCCGCGCAGCGGCTCGGCTGCCGCGCGACGATCGTGATGCCGGTCACCACGCCGCAGATCAAGATCGCCGCGGTCGCGGCGCGTGGGGCGAAGGTGGTGCTCCACGGCGATTCGTACTCCGATGCCTATGCGCATGCGCTCGCGCTGCAGAAGCGCAGCCGCGCGACGTTCGTCCATCCCTACGACGATCCCGACGTCATCGCGGGGCAGGGCACGATCGGGATGGAGATCCTGCGCCAGTGGCAGGGTCCGCTCGATGCCATCTTCGTCGCGATCGGCGGCGGCGGCCTCATCGGCGGCATCGCTGCCTATGTGAAGCGCGTGCGTCCGGAAGTCCGCATCATCGGCGTGCAGCCGGAGGATTCCGATGCGATGGCGCGCTCGCTCGCCGCCGGGCGCCGGGTCGTGCTCCCGCACGTCGGACTGTTTGCCGACGGGGTCGCCGTGCGCCAGGTCGGGCGCGAGACGTTCCGCCTCGCGCGCCGCTTCGTCGACGAGGTGATCCGCGTCGACAGTGACGCGATCTGCGCGGCGCTGAAGGACGTCTTCGAGGATACGCGCGCGATTCTCGAGCCGGCCGGCGCGCTGTCGGTTGCCGGCGTCAAGGCCTGGGCCGCGCGCGAGGGAGTGAAGGACGGCACCGTAGCGGCCGTCGCCGGCGGCGCCAACATGAATTTCGACACTTTGCGCTTCGTCGCCGAGCGCGCCGAGCTCGGCGAGCAGCGCGAGGCGATCTTCGCCGTGTCGATTCCGGAACGCCCCGGCAGCTTTCGCGAGTTCTGCGCGCTGCTCGGCAAACGCTCGATCACCGAATTCAACTATCGTTATGCCGATCCGGAGCTCGCGCAGCTCTTCGTCGGCGTCGAGGTCGCCAACCGCGACGAGACGCGGCGACTGCTGGCGACGCTCGCGCGCCGGCGCATCCGTACGCTCGATCTCTCGGACAACGAGATGGCGAAGCTCCACGTGCGGCACCTCGTCGGCGGCCATGCGCCGAGCGCGCGTCACGAGATCCTCTACCGCTTCGAGTTTCCCGAGCGGCCCGGGGCGCTGATGCGCTTCCTGTCCTCGATGAGCGCGGGCTGGAACATCAGCCTGTTCCACTATCGCAATCAGGGCGGCGACTACGGACGGGTGCTCGTCGGTATGCAGGTACCGCCGCAGGACAAGGCGCAGTTCAAGCGCTTCCTCGGCCGCCTCGGCTACGACTACGTCGACGAGTCGGACAACCCGGCCTATCGGCTGTTTCTCGGCCGCTGACCGCCGGGCGTTTCCTATTTCGCGCTGCCCCGGGAAGCTCGGCGAAACCGGATCGGGCTCCGTTTTGGGGATGCGCTGCACCGGGTCGAGCGATGGCGATGCTACGCCGCGCTCTACACCGACCGCGGAGGCAGGGAGTGGGGTACGGTGACGCGCGAGTTCGGCCGCGCAACGCGGCCGGTGTAGAGCGCGTCACCGTACCCCACTCCCTCGGCCCCCGCGGTCGAACTCGCGCGTCGCGGCATCCCCACCGCTACCCGGCGCAGCGCATCCCCAAAACGGAGCCCGATCCGGTTTCGCCGAGCTTCCCCGGACGGCAGTCCCTGCCGCAGCGCGGCAGTCCCGGCCGGGATATTTGTCGTTCCTGTTGCATTGGGGTCAGAATCGGCAATCGCGGCCGATTCCGGCAAGCTTTATGCTCTGGTCAACCCGCGCGGTCCGTGGCAGACTGGGCCGTGCTGTCCGGTGGCGCCCGCGCCGCCGCGCAATCCGCCCACGAGGAGCTGATGGCAACCGAGACGCAGGCGCGCGGCCCGCTGCAGGGCGCGAAGGTGATGGTGATCGACGATTCGAACACCATTCGCCGCAGTGCGGAAATTTTCCTGCTCCAGGCCGGGTGCACGGTCATCCTCGCCGAGGACGGCTTCGATGCGCTCGCCAAGGTCGCCGATCACCAGCCCGACCTCGTCTTCGTCGACATCATGATGCCGCGGCTCGACGGCTATCAGACCTGTGCGCTGATCAAGCGCAATCCGCGCTTTCGCTCGACCCCGGTGGTGATGCTTTCGTCGAAGGACGGCCTCTTTGATCGCGCGCGCGGTCGCATGGTCGGCTCCGACCAGTATCTGACCAAGCCTTTCACCAAGGACAGCCTGCTCAAGGCCGTCGCCGCGCACGCACGTGCGGAGGCGGCCTGATGAGCGGTGGCGAGCATCCGACCGCGCGCGCCGTCGTCGCCCAGGTTCGCTCGGAGGCGGAGCGCAAGGCGGGCCATATGAACAGCATCCGCACGATCCTCGTCGTCGACGACTCGCCCACCGAGCGGCACGTGCTGCAGGACCTGTTGTCGCGCGCCGGCTACGAGGTGGTCGAGAGCGACAGCGGCGAGGATGCGATCGCGAAGGCGCGCAGCCTTCGTCCCGACCTCATTCTGATGGACGTCGTGATGCCCGGACTGAACGGCTTCCAGGCGACGCGCGCGATCAGCCGCGATCCCGAGACGCGGACCATTCCGGTGATCATGTGCACGTCGAAGAGCCAGGAGACCGATCGCATCTGGGGCCTGCGCCAGGGCGCGCGCGATTACCTCGTGAAGCCGGTCGTCCGCGCCGAGTTGCTGGCCAAGATCCAGTCGCTCGAGGTGGCGCCGTGACGCGCGCGGCGCGCCTCGATCTGCGCTCGTTCCAGCAGGAGCTTGCGGCGCGGCTTGCCACGCGCACCGCGGCGCAGGTGGAATCGTCGCGGCTGTCGTTCGTCTGCGCCGGCACGCAGTGGCTGGTGCGCCTTGCCGATGCCGGCGAGGTGATCGCCGTGCCGCCGATCGCGCGCGTCCCGCTCACGCGCGACTGGTTCCTCGGGCTCGCGAACGTTCGCGGCAATCTCTACAGCGGCGTCGACTTCGCTGCGTTCACCGGCGCCGCGCCGGTGCCGGCGGGGGCGTCGGCACGGCTGCTGCTTTTCGCATCGCGCTCGGGCGACCTCAATGCGGGGCTCGTCGTCGAGCGCGTTGCCGGGCTGCGCAACATCACCGAGCTCGCCGGACACGCTCCGCCGCCGGGGGCGCCCGACTGGTACGCGCAGCGCTGGTCCGATGCCGATGGCAATACGTGGCAGGAGGTCGATCTCGCCGCGCTCGCGCGCGACGCCTCCTTCCTGCAGGTGGGAATATGAGCGGCTCGCCGCACCAGCGGCGCGCGACGCGCCCGAATCCGGAGGAAGCATGGCACTGAGAATGCCGAAGATGCGCGGTGCGGATGCCTCTGTTGCCGATGGCATCGATTTCGATCCGCCGACGACCCAGGTGCGTATGGTTGCGAGCCCAACCGAAGGGTTTGATCCGATGACGCCCGCGTCGGGCATCGAGCAGATCCGCGTCGCCGCGAATGCGGCGCCGGTACCGTCGCGCCTCGCGCTGATCGGCGGTCTCCCGGTCGTGCGGCAGTTCCAGATCCTGGGTGCGCTCGCTGTCCTGTTCGCCGCGCTCGCCGTGCTCGTCGTATACCTCGACAACGGTGCGGCCGCGCGTTTCGCGCAGCATGTGCGGACCGTCTCCGACATGCAGACGATGTCGCAGCGTCTTGCCCGTGCCGCCGCGCAGGCGGCGCAGGGTGAGCGACCGGCGTTCGCGGTCGTACGCGACAGCCGCCAGCGCTTCGCCGACGACCTCGCCGCGCTTCCCGCGGCGGTACCTTCCGGCGCGAGCTGGTTCGGCGCGGCGCCCACGCCGGCGATGAGCGCCAGGCTCGCCGAGGTGCGGACGCGCTGGCAGCGCGTCGATGCCGCAGCGACGCAGCTCCTCGGCCACGAGCGCGACGTCGCCTCCGCGCCGGCGCCCGCCGCCGGCGGCGTTGTCGCTGCACCCGATGCCGGTGCGTCAACGGCGCACAGCGCGATGGCGGCACTTGCCCGCACGATCGACGCCGAGGCTGAGCCGCTCCTCGCCGACGCCGGTGCGCTGGCCGGACTCTACGAAGGCGGCGCGCACTGGCGACTGCCGAACATGGTGCTCGCGGTGGTGCTTGCGCTGATCGCGCTCGGTTGTCTCGCGCTCGCCGCGAAGGTGCTGCTCGCCGACGCGCGCACGCACTCGCAGGAAAGCGAGCACGAGAACAAGCGCAACCAGGAGGCGATCCTGCGCCTCTTGAACGAGATGGGGAACCTCGCCGACGGCGATCTCACCGTTCAGGCGTCGGTCACCGAGGACGTGACCGGCGCGATCGCCGATTCGATCAACTTCACGATCGACGAGCTGCGCACGCTGGTGCGCGGCATCAATTCGGCCACCGACCAGGTGACCAAGGCGACGCAGGAGACGCAGGCGATCTCGAATCGCCTCTATGAAGCGTCGCAGCATCAGAACCGCGAGATCCAGCAGGCCTCGGCGTCGGTGCTGTCGATGGCGCGCTCGATCAGCGAGGTCGCGACGCACGCGAATCAGTCGGCGAAGGTCGCGCAAATGCAGCTCGGCGCGGCCGAGCAGGGCGGCCGGGCGGTGCAGAATCAGATTGCCGGCATGAACGACATCCGCACGCAGATCCAGGACACGTCGAAGCGGATCAAGCGGCTCGGCGAATCGTCGCTCGAAATCGGCGAGATCGTCGAGCTGATCTCCGACATCACCGAGCAGACCAACGTCCTCGCGCTGAACGCAGCGATCCAGGCGGCGTCGGCCGGCGAGGCGGGGCGCGGCTTCACCGTCGTCGCCGAGGAAGTGCAGCGACTCGCCGAGCGCTCGGGCGAGGCGACCAGGCAGATCGAGGCGATCGTGAAGACGATTCAGGCCGACACGCAGGATGCCGTCGGCGCGATGGAGAAATCGACCGTCGGCGTCGTCGAGGGCGCGAAGCTCTCCGACGCCGCGGGACAGGCGCTCGCCGAGATTCAGCGCGTGTCGCGCGAGCTCGCCGAGCTGATCGGTCAGATCTCGGCGCGCACGCAGACGCAGGCCGAATCGGTCTCCGAGGTGACGCGCGGGATGCAGGCGATCCTGCGCGTCTCCGAAGAGGCGACCGAAGGCTCGAAGCAGACCAACGTGTCGATCGGCCAGTTGACGCGCCTTGCCGCCGAGCTGCGGAGCTCGGTTGCGGGTTTCAAGGTTTAAGGGCGCGACCGGGACCGGGGCGCAGGGAGCGACCACAACGTGCTGAGCGAATCCACGCGCGAATTCGACGTCGGCCCGCTCTCCTGGGTGCAGGGCGAGATCGACCAGTCGCTGACGCGCGGCCTCGACGCGCTCGCCGCGTTTCGCACCGATTTCTCGGACACTGCATCGCTGAAGCACGCGCGTGCGCACGTGCACCAGGCGGCGGGTGCGCTGCAGATGGTCGGGCTCGACGCGGTCACCGCCTATACCGACGAGATCGAGCGCCAGCTCGCGTCGATCGACGAGCGCCCGGTGGTCGACGCACCCGAGCTCATCGAGCGCGTCGATCGCGCCTGCCGCAGGTTGCAGGTGTTCCTGGACGAGGTCGCGAACGGCAGGGCTCCCGTTCCGCTCGAGCTCTTCCCCGAATACGAGGCGATGCAGCGCGGCCGCGGCGTCGCCGCAGTGTCGCCCGCGGAGCTCTTCTTCCCGGATCTCGACGTGCGCGCGCCGCGCCAGGCTGCGCACGAGATCGTGCCCGCGGCAAGCCTCACGCCGCAACTGCTGCAGCGGCGGCGCGATTACCAGCACGGACTGCTTGACTGGCTGCGCGGCAACGCTCAGGGCATCGGCACGATGCGCGCGGCGATCGCCGCAATCGACGAGCTCGCCGCGCAACCGGCGCTGCGTGCGTTCTGGTGGACCGTCGGCGCGCTGCTCGAGGGTCTCGAAACCGGCGCGATCGAAGCGAGCTTCGGCGCGAAGCAGCTCGTCGCGCGCATCGACATGCAGATCAGGCGCGTCGCCGAGGGCAGCGCCAAGGTCTCCGACCGGCTTCGCCGCGAGGTGCTCTACCACGTCGCGATCGCGAAGCCCGGCGCGGCGCAGATCGACGCGGTGCAGCGCGCGTACCGGCTGCTCGAGCTCATTCCGTCGCGCGCCGCGCAGGGCGCCGACGTCGTCCGTCTGCAGCCGATTCTGCGCGAGGCACGCGAGCAGATCGCGGCGGCGAAGGACGCGTGGATGAAAACGGCCTCGGGCCGCCCCGACCTTCTCGCGCGGCTGCGCCAGCTCGTTGCGTCGATCAACGCGAAGGCGACCGAGATCGGTCCGCCGGCGCTCGTCACCCTGACCGCCGCGCTGTCGCTGCGCTTCGACGAGATTCCCGAAAGCGGCGTGCCCGAGACCGTCGCGATCGAATTCGCGACGGCGCTCCTGCTCGTCGAGAACGCGCTCGACAACCGCAGCCACCTCGCGCCGGACTTCTCCGCGCAGGTCGACGCGATGATCGCGCGCATCGACGCCGTTCGCGCGGGGCGCGAAGTCACGGTCGGCGGGGCCGCGATGCTCGACGAAATGTCGAAGCGCGCGCAGGACCGTGCGCTCGTCACGCAGGTGATGCGCGAGGTGCAGGCGAATCTGCGGCACATGGAGCAGGTGCTCGACTCGTTCTTCCGCGATCGCTCGAAGCGCGCCGAGCTCGCCGGGCTTAGCCGCGACAGTCAGCAGATCCGCGGTGCGCTGCGCATGCTCGATCTCGACGATGCCGACCGGCTGTTGGCACTCTGCGAGAAGGAGATCGAGGCATGGGCACAGCAGGAGACGCCGATCGGAAACGAGGAGCTCGAGCTCCTCGCCGAATCGCTCTCCGGGCTCGGCTTCTACGTCGACGCGGTGCTGCAGCAGCGCCCCGGCGCCGCACAGATGATCGAGCCGCTGATCGCGAAGCGCCTCGGCACCGAGCCGGCGATGGCGCCGGTCGAGCGCACCTCGGTCGAGCACTCTGTCTCCGAGCTGCGCGCAGCCCTGCCGCGCCTCGTCGAGGAAGTGCGCGCGGCGCCAGCCGATCCTGCCGCGCGCGCGCAGTTGCGCGCGAAATTCGCGAGCCTTCGCGACGATGCCGAGCTGATCGGCGACCCCGAGCTTGCTGCCGAGGTGCGTGCCGCGCTGCGCGATCTCGACGCGAGCGCCGCCGAGTCGGCCGTGCCGGCGAGCGTCGAGCGGATCGCCGATGCCGCCGCCGCCCCGGCGCCCGAGATCTCGGAGGAAACGCAGCGGCTCCTCGCCACCGATGCCGGCGGCCTCGATGCCGAGCTCGTCGACATCTACCTTACCGAAGCGGTCGAGGTCCTCGGGACCGTCGACGACGGTCACCGCGCGCTCGCTCACAACAGCGCCGATCGCGACGCGCTGGCGAGCGTCCGGCGCCAGTTCCACACCCTGAAGGGAAGCGGGCGCATGGTCGGGCTGACCGAGCTCGGCGAGCAGGCGTGGGGCGTCGAGCGCGTGCTGAATCGCGTGCTCGAGGACGACCGGCGCGTCACGCCCGCGATCCTCGAGCTGATCCGCATCGCACAGTTGTCGTTCGGGAAGTGGGTCTCCGAGCTGCGTGCGACCGGTCGCATCGCCACCGATCCGGCGGCGCTCGACGACGCGCTCGCTGCGGTCGAAGCCGAGTTGCCGCCGGCCCCGGGCAGTCCGGTACGAGCGACTTCCGGTGCGGCCCCGACGCCGCTTCGCCCGCACGGCGGCGGCGCATCCGAGATCGCGGTGTCCGAGATCGCCGCGCCCGAGATCGCGGTACTTGAGCCCGGCAACGCCGATGCATCGGCGTTGCGCGCGGACGGCGAGCCGCGCAAGGACTTGGACGGGGCTTCGTTGCCGCCACCGATCGATCTTCCCGAGGTCGGCGCGCCGGTGGCTGCCGGTCACACGCCCGTCGTGACGACGATCGAGGAGCCGGTCGCCGAAACGATCGACATCGGCGTTCCGCCCGATCCGCGGGCGACGCAGCGACCGGTGCTGCGCGTCGTCGCCGACAACACGACTTCCACGCCATCGTTCGCCGACCTGCAGCCGCGCGGCCGCGATGTGGGTGCGCCGGAGCTCACGCTGCTCACCGACGGCGAAGGCGCCGATCGCGATGAGGCGCCGACGCTTCCGGCCGACGTGCATATCGGCGATGTCGTGCTCGCCGAGCCGCTGTGGCGAATTCTCGCCGACGAGGCGCAGCAGCACGTCTCGGTGCTCGAGCACGAAGTGTCGCTGCTCCAGTTCGATCCGGATCACATGCCGCTGACGCCGATGCTGCGCGCGAGCCATACGCTGTGCGGCATTCACCGCACCGGCGGCCTCGAGCTCACCGCCGGCGCCGCGCAGGATCTCGAGCAGGCGCTGATCGCGCTCGAGCGGCACGGACCGCCGTACCCGGGCCGCACGCAACCGGTGCTTGCGCGCGCGACGGCCACGATCGCCCGGCTCGTCGCGCGACTCCGTGCTCGCGAAGCGTTCGACGCGCACGATGCGCACGAGACCGGCGAAGTTCGCGCCGAGCTCGAGGAGCTGCGCCAGGAAGTGAGCGCGCATGCTCCCGAGATCGATCTCCTGCTCGGCGAAGACGACACTGTCGAAACCCCCGGCGAGACCGGGGAAGCGCTGCCCGAGATCGATCATCGCGAGCCCGCGGAAGCGTTCGCAACTCCGATCGAGGAGATCGCGCAGCGCGCGGACGAAATCGCGCTGCCGGTCGGCGAGGATGCGGTGCCGGTCGACGAGATTGCGGAGCCGGCGGTCGACCGCGCGGTCGCGCCGGATGAGATCGCGGAGCCGGCGGTCGACAGCGCCGCTTTCGTCTCCGCCGTGCGGGAGGAGATTCGGCCTGCGTCGCTTGCGGAGCTGATGCCTCACATGATCGCCGGGCCGGCGATTCCGCCCGACGAAACGCTCCTCGACGTGACCGACGAGGTCGACGATCTCGTGCTGCCGATCTTCGTCGAAGAGGCGAGCGAGCTCTTTCCGCGCGCCGGCAACGAGCTTCGCCTCTGGCGCCGTAATCCCGACGATCACGAAGTCGTCGGCGAGCTGCGCCGGACGCTGCACACGCTGAAGGGCAGCGCACGGATGGCCGGCGCGATGCGCCTGGGCGAGCTCGCGCACCGGATGGAATCGCGGCTCTCCACCGACGAATCCGCTCCGATCGCGGGGCACGAGCTCTTCGAGGCACTCGATACCGATCTCGATCGCATCGGGTTCGTTCTCGACGCATTGCGCGAGGGACGCTCGAACGTCGCGCTGCCGTGGCTCGCTGCGGCGCCCGAAGCGGCTGCGCCCGAGACCGGCGTCCCCGCTGCCCGCGATCTCGCGGGCGTCATCGATCGCGCGCATGACGGCGAGCGGTCCGACGAGCGAGCGCTGCGCGACGCCGGTGCCGGCGAGCCGCGCGAGGATTCGGCGTTGCGCGACGAATCTGCGATCGAATCTGCGATCGAATCCGCAAACGCGACTTCGCTGCCCGGGGCAGTGCCGGCGGCAGCGCTGCCGACGGAAGGTGCAGCGGTTCGCCCTGCCGCAGCCGATGCGCCGCCCAGCGGCTTCCGCGAGCGCCGCAGGACGCCGCGGACCCACGATCCCGAGCTCGGTGCGCGTGCGATGCTGCGCGTTCGCGCCGACGTGCTCGACCGGCTGGTGAACGAGGCGGGCGAAGTCTCGATCGCACGCGCGCGCATCGAAAGCGAGCTGCGCGCGTTGAAATCGAATCTCCTCGAGCTCACCAACAGCGTGATCCGCCTGCGCGGACAGGTGCGGGAGATCGAGCTCCAGGCCGAGACGCAGATCCAGTCGCGGATGTCCGCGGTGAGCGCGACGGACGAGCGCTTCGATCCGCTCGAGCTCGACCGCTACACGCGCTTCCAGGAGCTGACGCGCTCGCTCGCCGAAGGGATCAACGACGTTTCCACGGTGCAACAGTCGCTCCTGAAGAACCTCGACGACGCGGACATGGCGCTGCTCGCGCAGTCGCGGCTCTCGCGCGACGTGCAGCAGCGCCTGCTCGCGCTGCGCACGGTGCCGTTCAACAGTCTGACCGAGCGCCTCTACCGGACACTGCGCAAGACCGCGCGTGAGCTCGGCAAGCGCGCCAACCTCGAAATCAACGGTGCGCAGACCGAGCTCGATCGCTCGGTGCTGGAGAAGCTCGCCGGGCCGATCGAGCACCTGCTGCGTAACGCGCTCGACCATGGAATCGAATCACGTGACGAGCGCATCGCGGCGGGCAAGCGCGAGACCGGCGAGATCGAGGTATCCGTGCACCAGTCCGGTAACGAGATCTCGATCGAGCTTACGGACGATGGGCGCGGGATCGATTTCGCCCGCGTGCGCGAGCAGGCGATCGCCGCCGGTCTGGTCGTCGCCGACGCCGAGCCGTCGGAAGCCCAGCTCGTCGAGTGCCTGTTCCAGCCAGGGTTCTCCACCGCACACGCGTTGACCCAGATTTCGGGGCGCGGCATCGGGATGGACGTCGTACGCAACGAGATCGTCTCGCTCGGCGGACGCATCGAAGTCCATTCGACGCCGGGACGCGGCACCCGCTTCAACCTGTTCCTGCCGCTGACGCTCGCCGTGACGCAGGCGGTGCTGGTGCGCGCGCTCGGGCGCGTGTGGGCGCTTCCGGCGGCGATGATCGATCAGGTGCAGCAGACGAAGGCCGATGCGCTCGCGTCACTCTACGTCGAGGGCTCGCTCACCTGGCGCGAGCGCGCGTATCCGTTCCATTACCTCGCGCGCCTGCTCGGCGACGCCGACGCGCGACCGACGCCGGGGCGCTACAACCCGGTGCTGATCGCGCGCACTGGACAGGGCAGCGTCGCGATTCACGTCGACGAGATGGTCGGCAATCAGGAAGTGGTCGTGAAGCACATCGGCCAGCAGCTCGCGCGCGTGCCGGGAATCACCGGAGCGACGGTGCTCGGCACCGGCGAGATCGTGCTGATCCTGAATCCGGTGCAGCTCGCCCAGCGCACCGTCGTGCCGGCGTTCCGCCCGGCGACCGCGGCCGACCTCCTCGCAGCGCCGCCGGCAGCGGCCGCGGAGGCGAAGGCCGGGCGTAAGCTCGTGATGGTCGTCGACGACTCGCTCACCGTGCGCAAGTTCACCACGCGCTTCCTGACGCGCGAAGGATTCGAAGTCGTCTCGGCGCGCGACGGCGTCGAGGGTCTGCAGCTTCTCGCCGAGCGCAATCCCGACGTGATCCTCCTCGACATCGAGATGCCGCGGATGGACGGCTTCGAATTCGCGAAGTCGGCGAAGGGCAACCCGGCGACCGCGCGCATTCCGATCGTGATGATCACTTCGCGCACCGCCGACAAGCATCGCAACCGCGCGATCGAGCTTGGCGTCGATGCGTTCCTCGGCAAGCCGTATCAGGAGGACGAGCTCCTGCGTAACCTGCGCGGCATGATCGGAGAACCGGCCGCAGCCGCTTCAGCCCGAAGCTGACAGGCCGCCGCGCAGGCGGTACATTCCTCCCATTCGCGAGGAGGAATGACCATGCCGCAGTTCACGACGGAACACATTCGTACTGTAGCGCTGGTGGGTGACGGGGCCGCCGGCAAGACGACGCTCACCGAGGCGCTGCTCGCCGCCGCCGGCGCGATCACCGCGGCGGGAAGCGTCGAGCGCGGCAGCACGGTGAGCGACTTCGATCCGCTCGAGAAGACCTACCAGCATTCGCTGCGGGCCTCCATCGTGCATCTCGAATCCGACGGCACCCGCATCCACCTCATCGACACCCCCGGGTTTCCGGACTTCATCGGCCAGGCGATCGGCGCGCTCGACGCAGTCGAGACGGCCGCCGTGGTGGTCAACGCGACGTCCGGCGTGCAGATGATCGCGACGCGGATGATGGAATGGGCGGCGAAGCGAAAGCTCTGCCGACTCGTCGTGATCAACCGCATCGATGCGGAAAATGCCGACCCGGCCGGCGCGCTCGCCGCCGTGCAGAGCGCGTTCGGGCGCGAATGCCTGCCGATCAACCTGCCCGCCGGTGGCGGCGCGCGCGTCGTCGATTGCTTCTTCAATCCGTCGGGGGACGCCGATTTCTCCTCGGTTGCCGACGCGCACCGAGCGCTCGTCGATCAGGTCGTCGAGGTCGACGAGGAGCTGATGTCGCTCTATCTCGAACAGGGTGAGGTCGCACCCGAGCAGTTGCACGCTCCGTTCGAGCAGGCGCTTCGCGACGGCCACCTGGTTCCGGTGTGCTTCACGTCGGCGCGCACCGGTGCCGGCGTCGAGGAGCTCCTCGACGTGCTGGTGAAGCTGGCGCCGTCGCCGGCCGAGGGCAACCCGCCGCTCTTCGTCAAGGGCGAGGGCGACGCCGCCACCGAATTCCCGTCGGCACCCGATCCATCGAAGCACGTGCTCGCGCACGTGTTCAAGGTGGTGATGGATCCATTCGTCGGCAAGCTCGGCATCTTTCGCGTGCACCAGGGGACGGTGACGAAAGACACCCAGCTCTACGTCGGCGACGGGCGCAAGGCGATCAAGGTCGGGCACCTGTTCATGCTGCAGGGAGGCAAGTACGTCGAGATCGATGCGGCGGTGCCGGGCGATCTCGCCGCGGTCGCGAAGATCGACGAAGTCGAGTTCGACTGCGTGCTGCACGACTCGCACGACGAGGACCGCATCCACATGCGCGCGCTCGAGTTTCCGGTGCCGATGCACGGCTTCGCGATCACGCCGAAGCGGCGCGGCGACGAGCAGCGGATCTCCGACGTGCTGCACAAGATGATCGCCGAGGATCCGACGCTCGTCGTCACGCACGACCCCACGGTCAACGAGACCGTGCTGCGCGGTCTCGGTGAGCTGCACCTGCGCTCGGTGCTCGAGCGGATGGCGAGCCAGTTCAAGCTCGAAGTCGACACGCGGCCGCCGCGCGTTCCCTACCGCGAGACGGTCACGGCAAAGGCGGAGGGGCATCACCGGCACAAGAAGCAGACCGGCGGCGCCGGCCAGTTCGGCGAGGTGTACCTGAAGATCGAGCCGATGCCGCGTGGTGCGGGCTTCGAGTTCGTCGATCAGGTGAAAGGCGGCGCGATTCCGAACACGCTGATCCCGGCGGTGCAGAAGGGCGTCGAGCAGGTGCTCGCTGCGGGCCCCGTCGCGGGATTCCCGATGCAGGACGTGCGCGTGATCGTCTACGACGGCAAGTACCACCCGGTCGATTCGAAGGAGGTCGCGTTCGTCGCCGCGGGGCGCAAGGCCTTTCTCGACGCGATCGCGAAGGCGAAGCCGATCGTGCTCGAGCCGATCGTCGGCGTCGAGATCAACTGCCCGGCGTCGACGATGGGCGACGTCACCGGTGATCTTTCGTCGCGCCGCGGTCAGGTCACCGGCACGCAGACGCTGCAGGGCGACATGCTCGCGGTCAACGGGCTCGCTCCGCTCGCCGAGCTCGACGGCTACGCTGCGCGTCTGAAGTCGATGACCGGCGGCCACGGCGCATGGACGATGTCGCTGTCGCATTACGAGATGGCGCCGCCGGCGCTGCAGGGCCAGCTCGCAACCGAGTACGCGAAGCATCGGCGGCACGAGGAGGAATAGCGTCAGAATTCGTACTCGATCTGCGCGCAATGTGCGGTCGGGCGCCGAATCGTGCCGGGCGTCGAATCGTTGACACGTAATACGTGCGCACGTATTATGTGCTCTATGTCTTTCGTCCGCGTATGAACCTCACGCTTTCCGTCGACGAGAAGCTCGTCGAGCGCGCGCGCGCGACGGCCCGGCAGCAGGGCACGAGCCTCAACCAGCTCATTCGCGACTATCTCGAGCAGCTCGCCGGTCAGGGATCGGGTGACGAGATCCTGGCCGAGTTCGAGGCGATGTGGAAGCAGCCGGGGAACTCGGGCGGGCGTCGCTTTCGACGCGACGAGCTCTACGAGGAGCGTCTCGAGCGCTCCTCGACACGATGAGCGAGCGAGTCTTCGTCGACACGAATGTCTTCGTCTATGCCGACGATGCCGGCGCGAAGGCGAAGAGGGCGCGCGCTCGCGAAGTCCTCTCCGAGCTGATCCGCGAGCGACGCGCCGTGGTGTCGACGCAGGTCATGCAGGAATACTATGTCGCGGCGACGCGCAAGCTCGGCTTGTCGCCGGCCCGGGCGCGCGAGCGCGTCGAGCGGCTGCGGCGGCTCGATACGGTCGTGGTTCGTCCCGAGTTGATCCTCGGCGCAATCGACCTCCATCGGCTGCACCGACTCTCGTTCTGGGATGCGCTCGTGGTGAAAGCGGCGAGCGCGTCGGGTTGCGCGCGCCTAGTGAGCGAAGATCTCAACGACGGCCAGACGATCGACGGCGTCACGATCGTCGACCCCTTCGCGTAGCGTTTACTTAACGCGTCAGAATTCGTACTCGATCTGCGCGCGCAGCGTGTGGTCGGGCGCCGAGCCGGAGACCTTGAAGAGATACCCGGCGTTCCACACGAGCGCCTGGCGTCCGCCGAGACGAATCTTGCCGAACACCGCGGGCCCGGCGATGTGGCTTTGCGCGTGCGACGGATCCCAGTCGTCCCACTTCCCGACGTCGCCGAAGCCCTGTACTCCGACCTCGAATGCCTCGCGCCAGCGATATTTCGCCTGCCACTGGTAGAGAAGCTCGGTCATTTCGGGCCCGGCGGCGCGGTAGTGACGTTCGAGGAACGCGTTCGCGTTCAACTGCACGAGGCCGAGGTCCTTCTGGAATAGCGGCCCGAGCTTCAGCTCGTAGCCCTCGTCGCGATTGTGCGGGGCCTCGATTTCGACCAGCACGCCGACGTCGACGGGGTACTCCCCCGGCTCGGTGAGCTGGAACTTGTTCTCCCATTCGACCGCGTCGAAGTGCGCCGACTCGCCGCCATTGCGCTCGAACTTGACGTAGACCTCGGTGAACCACCACTGCGTGGCGCCATAGCCGAGCGCGACGGATCCGGCATCGGTGCGTGCGCTGCCGGGACCGCTCGCGCTGCCGTAGCGGAGCTCGAGCTCGCGCTCGCCGTATTCGACGTTGGGGGTCGATACGTAGTCGGCGGGATCGGCGATGGCGACGCGTGATGCCGCGACAAGCGCGAACGCGAGCGCCAGGGCGAGCGCGTCCTGCGTCCGAGCGTATGGCCTTTCGGTCACCGGCACGCCGCGCGCCCGAGCGACTGCCGTCACTTCGCCACCACCGCGCCGCGTGCCGTCGTCGCGTTGAACTCGCCGATGAACTCGTAGCGCCCGGGCGCGAGCGGGCCGATGTAGATCGTCGCCTGCGTGCCTCCCGGAATCACCTTCTCGCGATTGAGCGCATGGCTGTCGAATTCCTCGGGACCGGCGTCCTGATTGTCGACGACGAGGCGCACGCGCTTCCCGGCGGGAACGCTGATCTCCGCGGGTGTGAAGCGATGCTCGCGCAGCACCAGCGCGAATTCGGGCTCTGACGCTGCGGCTGCCGCCGTCGCCGTTGTCATCGCGGCCGTCGCAGCGCCGATCAGCATCGCGCATGCGAGAAGCGCAGGAATGGCTTCCGCGCCCGGCGCGGCGCGTTCGAAAGGCGCGCATGCGTGCTTCGGTCGAAACAGGGGGCGCAGGAACGTTGGGCGGTGCATCGTTGGATCTCCGGTGGGGTTGGCAAGCGGGTTCGTCGTCGGCGCGGCGGACGCCGCAGTCGTCGCGACCGCGTCCGGCAGGCAAATTCGACGTGCGAATGATAACGATTCGCATTACCGATTGGCAAGTCCACCCATCGAATCGGATCCGACGGGATCGAACCGCACCCGAGCGGATCCGGCGGAGCAGCACCGCGGCGCCGCGCCTTATACTATGGGGCCGGAATCCACGATGAAGCTCAGCCACCACTTCCTGATCGCCATGCCGGCCATGGCCGATCCGAACTTCGCGCACACGCTCGCGTGGATCTGCGAGCACAACGACGAAGGCGCGCTCGGTATCGTCGTCAACCGTCCGACCGACATGACGCTCTCGGCGCTCTTCGAGCACATGGAGATCCCGCTCGGCGACAGCCACCTGCGTACGGCACCGGTGCATTTCGGCGGCCCGGTGCAGATCGACCGCGGCTTCGTGCTGCACCGGCCCATCGGTCACTGGCAGTCGACGATCGAGGTTGCAGAGGGCGTCGGTCTCACGACGTCGAAGGACGTCCTCGAAGCCGCCGCGCGCGGTGAGGGGCCGAAGGACATGCTGGTGTCACTCGGTTACGCCGGCTGGTCGGCCGGGCAGCTCGAGGACGAGCTCGCCCAGAACGCGTGGCTTACCGTCGAGGCCGATCCGGACGTCGTGTTCGATCTTCCTGCTGAGCAGCGCCTGCCGGCGGCGATGAAGCTTCTGGGGATCGACATGTCGCGGTCGCGCCTTTCGGAACACGTTGGCCACGCGTGACGAAACGTCGGCGCGGGATCGACGCGACGGTCCTCGCGTTCGATTTCGGAACGCGCCACATCGGTGTCGCGGTGGGCAATACCTTGACCCGGGTCGCGCATCCGCTCTCGACGGTCGACGCGGCGACGGACGAAGCGCGGCAGGCGGCGATCGCGGCGCTGATTCGCGAATGGCAGCCCGCGCGGCTGATCGTCGGATTGCCGCTCCACGCCGATGGCCGGCCGCACGCAATGACGAAGCGCGCACGCGCCTTCGCGGCGTCGCTCGAGAAGAGCTTCGCCACCCCGGTGACGCTGGTCGACGAGCGTCACACGAGCGAGGTTGCACGCACGACGCTGGCGGCCGCCGGGCGCGGCGGGCGCGCGGGACGCGCGGGACGCGACGAGGTCGCCGCGCAGATCATCCTGCAGGCGTGGCTGGACGAGCCGGATGACGACGAGTCGGATGACGACGAACGAATTGCCTGACGCCGAGCGCGCGCTCGAGGCGCTCGCCGAGAAGATGCGTCCGGCGGTTGCGCACGATGCGGCCCTCGTCGGCATCTACTCCGGCGGCGCATGGATCGCCGAGCGCCTCGCCACGATGATTCCCGGCATGCATCCGCTCGGCTTCATCGACGTCTCTTACTATCGCGACGATTATTCGCGCGCGGGGCTGAAGCCGAACGTCCGGCGCACCGCGCTGCCGTTCGAGGTCGATGGAGCCTCGATCGTGCTGATCGACGACGTTCTCTACACCGGGCGCAGCGTCCGCGCGGCGATCAACGAGCTGTTCGATTTCGGTCGCCCCGATCGAATCGAGCTCGCCGTGCTGATCGATCGCGGCGGACGCGAGCTCCCGTTCGAGCCCACGTACTGCGGCGCGCGCGTCGCGGCGGCGCGCAATGTCTCGATCGCGCTGTCGCGCGATGCCGGGGGCCGGCTCTCGCTCGGCGTCGAGCCTGCATGAGCGATCTCGCGCGAACCGGCCGCAACCCGCAGCTCGGCCGCAACGGCGAGCTCCTTCATCTGCTTTCCCTCGAAGGGTTGCCGCGCGAGGTGATCACGCACATTCTCGACACCGCAGCGCCGTTCGTGTCGATCGCCGAGCGCGAGGTGAAGAAGGTGCCGCTCCTGCGCGGCAAGGGTGTCTTCAACCTGTTCTTCGAGAACTCGACCCGCACCCGCACGACCTTCGAGATCGCCGCCAAGCGTCTCTCGGCCGACGTCATCAACCTCAACATCGGCGTGTCGTCGACGTCGAAGGGCGAATCGCTCCTCGACACGATCGACAACCTGTGCGCGATGAACGCCGACCTCTTCGTCGTGCGGCACGCGCAATCGGGTGCGCCGCATCTCATCGCCTCGCACCTCACCGCGACCGGTCGCAGCGGCATCCACGTCGTCAATGCCGGCGACGGCCGTCATGCGCATCCGACGCAGGGGCTGCTCGATCTCTACACGATCCGCCACTACAAGCAGGATTTCCGCGCGCTCACCGTCGCGGTCGTCGGCGATATCCTGCACTCGCGCGTCGCGCGCTCGCTGATCCACGGGCTGACGACGATGGGGGTCGCCGACCTGCGCGTGATCGGACCGCGCACGCTGCTGCCGGGACGCGTCGACGCGCTCGGCGTGCGCGTCCACCACGACATGCGCGAGGGTCTGCGCGGCTGCGACGTCGTCGTGATGCTGCGGCTGCAGAATGAACGGATGAAGGGCGCGCTGCTGCCGTCGGCGGGCGAGTACTTCAAGAACTACGGGTTGACGCCCGCGAAGCTCGCGCTCGCGGCGCCCGACGCGATCGTCATGCATCCGGGGCCGATGAACCGCGGGGTCGAGATCGACTCGGCGGTGGCCGACGGCGCGCGCTCGGTGATCCTCCCGCAGGTGACCTTCGGCATCGCCGTGCGCATGGCGGTGCTCTCGATCGTCGCGGGGCCCGTCGGATGAATCGTCGTATGACTCGCAAGCGATGAAGCTCGAGATCGCCCACGGCAGGCTGATCGATCCTTCGCGTGGGCTCGACGTCGAGGCGCCGCTCTACGTCGACGGCGCGACGATCGCGGCTGTCGGCGCCGCACCGCGCGGCTTTCGCGCCGAGCGCAGGCTCGACGCTACGGGCTGCATCGTCTGCCCCGGCCTCGTCGATCTGTCGGCGCGCCTGCGCGAGCCGGGGCTCGAGCACAAGGCGACGCTCGAGTCCGAGCTCGCGGCTGCGGTCGCGGGCGGCGTCACCACGCTCGCCTGTCCCCCTGACACCGATCCACCGCTCGACGAGCCGGGTCTCGTCGAAATGGTGAAGCACCGCGCGCGCTCGCTGGCACTCGCGCACGTATGCCCGGTCGGCGCGCTCACCGTCGGTCTGCGCGGCGAGGCATTGACCGAGATGAGCGAGCTCGTCGAAGCCGGTTGCGTCGCGTTCTCGCAGGCCGATGCGGCGCTCACCGACACTCAGGTGCTGCTGCGCGCGCTGCAGTACGCCGGAACCTTCGGCTACCGCGTGTGGCTGCGTCCGCAGGACTGGTACCTCGCGCGCGGAGGCGTGGCGCACGACGGCGAAGTCGCGACGCGGCTCGGACTGCCGCCGATTCCGGTGAGCGCCGAGACGATCGCGCTCGCGACGATCCTGGCGCTCGTGCGCGAGACCCGCGTACCGGTGCATCTGTGCCGACTCTCTTCGGCGGCGGGTGTCGCGATGCTTCGCGGCGCGAAGGCCGAGGGCCTTCCGGTCACCGCCGACGTCGCCGTGCACCACCTGCACCTCTCCGACGCCGACGTCGGCTGGTTCGACCCGCTCGCCAACCTCACGCCTCCACTGCGGAGCGCGAGCGACCGCGCGGCGCTGCGCGAAGCGCTCGCCGACGGCACGCTCGACGCCGCCTGCTCCGACCACGCACCGGTCGATGACGACGCCAAGCAGATTCCGTTCGGCGAGGCCGAAACGGGAGCCACCGGTCTCGAACTGTTGCTGCCGCTGACGCTCCAATGGGCGACGGAGGATCGTGTTCCACTGCCCGTGGCGCTCGCGCGGATCACCGCGGGGCCGGCGTCGATCCTCGGTGCGTCGGCGGCGACGCTCGAAGTCGGCAGTCCCGCCGATCTGTGCGTGTTCGATCCGGCGGGAGCATGGACGGTGCGCCGCGAGGCGCTGCGAAGCCAGGGCAAGAACACGCCGTTTCTCGGGCTCCAGGTGACCGGGTCGGTGCATGCGACGGTGGTGGGTGGAGCGGTCGTATTCGAACGATCATCGAAGGAGTAAGGCAATGGCAGTCGATGGCGCGATGATCACGGTTCCCGCAGGCGATCGCGAGATCGCGGCGTTTCGCGCGCAACCCACGGGTGACGGGCCGTTCCCGCTGGTCCTCGTCATCGAGGAGATCTTCGGCATCCACAACTGGATCAAGGCCGTGTGCCGGCGCCTCGCCGCGGCCGGCTATTGCGCGGTCGCCCCCGATCTCTTCGCGCGCCAGGGTGACCCGACGAAGCTCGGCGACGTCACCGCGATCATTCGCGACATCGTCGCCAGGGCCCCCGATGCGCAGGTGATGGGCGATCTCGACGCCACCGTGCGTGCGCTAGCGGCGACGGGGACCGTCGATGTCTCCCGGCTCGGCATCACAGGCTTCTGCTGGGGCGGACGGATCGTGTGGATGTACGCCGGGCACAATCCGGCGGTGAAGGCGGCGGTCGCGTGGTATGGCCCCGTCGCGCGCGCCTACCACGGCGGCGACCGCAGCGCGAAGGATATCGTCGCCGACATTCGCGCTCCGGTGCTCGGCCTTTACGGCGCCGAGGATCCCGGCATCCCGGTCGAGACGACGCGAGCGATCGCCGACGCGATGCGCGCTGCGGGGAAGACTGTCGAGATCGTCACCTACGCCGACGCTCCGCACGGCTTCTGCGCCGACTACCGTCCGAGCTACCGCGAGGGCGCCGCCGAGGACGGCTGGAAGCGGATGCTCGAGTGGTTCGAGCGGTATCTATAGCGCACTCCGGGTTCGTTGTTCGCGTTTGGCAGCTCGAAGATTGACCATAAATGTTGACTATGTTAGCCTGAGCAGATGGAAAGTATTCCGGTTTCGCAGTTCAAGGCTACCTGTCTTGCGGTCGTTCAGCGGGTACGCCGCACGGGCAAGCCCGTCCTGATTACGCGCTACGGGAAGCCGATCGCCGAGGTGATCCCCCCGCGACGGCAATGCCCGAGCTCGGATTGGATTGGGTCGATGGCCGGAACCGCCGAGGCAGTTGGCGATATCGTCGGACCGACGGTGGACGATCAGAGCTGGGACGCACTTCGCGCTTGAAGCTTCTACTCGACACGCACATCTGGTTCTGGATCCTTACCAAGCCGGAACGTCTGTCGCGACGAGTCCGCACCAATCTCGAGAGTGGCAGGAACGAGCTCTGGCTGTCTCCAATCAGCGCTTGGGAACTCATAGTGCTCGGTGAGCGCGGCCGAATGAAATTCGACGGCGACGCGCGTCAATGGGTCGCCAAAGCCTTCGAGCGGACGCCGGTCCAGGAGGCCGTACTGAACCACGAGATCGCGATTCGCAGTCGCGAGATCATGCCCGGGCACGGCGACCCGGCGGATCGCTTTCTCGTTGCGACTGCGCTCGTCTACGACCTCACGCTCGTAACCGCCGATGCGACGCTTATCGGGGCGGAGGCGTGCCCTGTGCTGGTCAATCGGTGACCTGACCCGCTACTTCTGCTTCGGCACCCGCCCCATCAGGTAGAACTCGTCGTTCGGCCGCATCGTGATCAGGTTCGCCATCCGGTTCGAGAGGGCGAAGAACGCGGAGATGGCGCCGATGTCCCAGATGTCCTCGTCGGAGAAGCCGTGCTCGTGCAGCGCCGCGAAATCGGCATCGTCGATTTCGACGGCGTGCAGCGACACCTTGATCGCGAACGCCAGCATCGCCTTCTGCCGCGGCGTGATGTCGGCCTTGCGGTAGTTGACCGCGACCTGGTCGGCGACGAGCGGGTTCTTCGCGTAGATGCGCAGGATCGCGCCGTGCGCGACGATGCAGTAGAGGCAGTCGTTGGCACCCGACGTCGCGACGACGATCATCTCGCGCTCGGCCTTCGTGAGACCGCCTTCCTTCAGCATCAGCGCGTCGTGATAGGCGAAGAACGCGCGGAATTCGTCGGGGCGATGCGCGAGCGTGACGAACACGTTGGGGACGAAGCCCGCCTTCTCCTGGACTTCGACGATGCGCGCGCGGATGTCTTCGGGCAGGTCCTCGAGCTTCGGGACCGGGTAGCGGCTGATCGCAGCGGATGTCATAGGGTGCCTCGCGAATCGGGAGTCGACAGTTCGATGGTCAGAGGATACCGCGCTCGGCGTAGGGCTCGTTGCGCAGCACGCGCGCGTAGCCGAAGCGCGAGAGGTCGATCGAGCGGTCCTCGCCGTGAACGATCCGCTCGGCGATCGCGCGTCCGGCCGCCGGTGCGTGCATCATCCCGTGTCCCGAAAAGCCGGTGCAGACATGGAAGTTGTCGAGGACACCCGGCCAGTTGCCGATGATCGGATTGCCGTCGAGCTCGCACTGCTCGTAGAGGCCCGCCCACGTGCGATCGCAGCGCGCGGCTTCGAGCGGCGGGAAGCGATGCGCGACCGCGGGCCAGACGACGCGCTCGAAATAGCCATGATCGACGTCGAAGTTGAAGCCGCGGGGCTCGTTCGAATCGACCACGCCGCCCGAGAAGCCGGCGCCTTCGGAACGGAAGGCCATCCGGTGCACATCCTTCACGTACGGCAGGCGTTCGATCGGATTGCCGCAGGTGAAGTAGTGCTCGAAGCGGCGCAGCGGCGCGATCGGCAGCGCCATTCCCGCCATCCGCGCGACTTCGGCCGACCACGCGCCGGCAGCATTCACGAAGCTCGCCGCAGTAATCCGCGCTCCCGAGCGAAGGCACGCCGCGCGGATCGCGTTGCCGGCAACTTCGAGCGCCGCCACTTCGTCGGCAAGAACCGTCACGCCGAGATCGGTCACCTTGCGCCGCAGCCCGTGCAGCAACTGGTGCGGGTCGCACCAGCCGTCGCGTGGCGTGTGCACTCCGGCGCCGAGATCGTCGACGCGCATCGACGGAAAGCGCGCGGCGAGCTCCTTCGGATCGAGTAGATCGGCGACGCAGCCGAGCCGGCGCTGCTCGGCGTGGTTCGCTTCGAGCATGCCGACGTGCTCGGGCGGCACGATGAAGAGATAGCCGCCCTCGACCCAGTCGATGTGCGCCTCGTGCGTTGCTGTGCTCAGGAGCTCGGGAACGCGGCGGATGAAGTCGATGGAGGCGAGCGACATCAGAATGTTCTCGGGGCACGAGAACTGCACGCGGCATCCGCCCGACGCGCGCAGCGTCGAGCCATGCTCGTAACCGGGTTCTCGCTCGATGACGACGACGGAGAGCGTCGGCGCGAGCTGCAACAGGAAGTAAGCAACGCACATTCCGACCGCGCCGCCGCCGATGATCGCGATGTCGCAGCGGGTCGGCGTCACTGTCGGCATCTACAACAGCCAGAAGCTGTGCGGGATCCACGAAGACGGCAACGCGTTGCCGGGCGAGAGCAGCAGCAGACCGGGATCGTCGAAACGGAGCCCGGCGTCGAGCGCGACGCGAACAAGTGCCGTTGCCGTGCCGGGAATGCTGAGGCGGACGCTGCCGTTTTCCGGCGTGCGCGCGAGCTCGGCGCGAAGCGCCAGCGCAGCGGTCTCGGCGTCGCGCCCTGCGACCGGGCCGATCAGCCCCGGTATCGTGTCGCGGTAGCTGTAGGCGCAGGGCGTGCCGTCGCGCTGCCACAACGTGGTTCCCTGCGACATGCGTGCCCAGAGCGCGTGATCGGCCCCGCGGTCGAAGCCGTAGGCGGCGAGGTCGATCGCCGCGAGCGCCTCGCGCGTGGGCGCGACGGCTTGCAGCCCACCCGCGCGCGCGTCGACGCGCGCATCGACGCGTGAATCGACGCGTGAATCGGCGCGCGAATCGATGCGCGAATCGACGCGCGGGCGCCCGGAGAAGACGAGCATCGGCGTCACCGGCAGCACTCCGCGCCGCGCGTAGAGCCCGTTCGACACCGGCTGGATCGCTTCGGTGACCGTCGCGTAGCGCCGGCACGACGCGTCCCAGGCGAGCTCGAAGAGCCGCGCGCCGACGCCCTTTCCCTGGCAGGCCGGATCGACGAAGAGCGCCGAGAGGTACCAGAAGTCGCCGCGAACGAGGGCGGCGGTGAAGCCGACGATGCGTCCGTCATCCTCGGCGACGAACGCATGTGCACTGTCGTGCGCGAGCAGATGGCGCTGCAGCGTCGCCCACGGTCCGGCAGGATCGAACGTCGAGACCTTCCAAGGTGCGCCGCGGCGCTTGTGCAGCTCGTCCTGCGCCGCGTGGAATACTGCAAACGCGGCGGGGAGGTCGGTCTCGGTGGTGTGCCGGAACGTGATTGCCGACGGCTTTGCGGCGGTTACCGGTGGGCCTGCGGTAGTCATGTCGGCGCGCCCCGGCACCACCCGAAGGGCACGGCGCGTCGGGGATCTTCGCTGGCGTCGTTATCGCGTCGGCGGCACATATCCCGGCGGCAGCTCCGCTCCGCCGCCGAAGAAGTGCTTCTCCATCTCTCCGGCGAGCCATTTGCGCGCGCGCGGATCGGCGAGCGACAGGCGGTTCTCGTTGACGAGCATCGTCTGGTGCTTGAGCCATTGCGCCCAGGCTTCCTTCGAGACGTTTTCGTAGATCCGCTTCCCGAGCTCGCCCGGGTAGGGTGGAAAATCGAGACCTTCGGCTTCGCGACCGAGCTTGACGCACTTCACGGTTCTGGACATGGGATGCCTTCGGGCCCGCCGGTTCCGACCGGATCAGGCGGTGATCGGTTTCAGGTAGACGAGCGACTTTCGCTGATAATTGTAGAGCGCCTGCTTTTCGCGCGGGAGATCGCCGATCGCGACGGTGCGAAAGCCGCGTTCGAGAAACCAGTGCGCGGTCTTCGTCGTCAGCACGAACATCGACGCAAGCCTGAGCTTGCGCGCGCGCTGCTCGATCTCGTGCATCAGCGCCTCGCCATAACCCTCGCGGCGGAAATCGGGATGCACGGCGAGCGCGGCAAGCTCGCCCGCGCGCTCCTCGGGGAACGCGTAGAGCGCCGCGCAACCGATGATGTGATTGTCGTACTCGGCGACGATGAAGCGCTCGATCTCGCTTTCGAGACGCTCGCGCGAGCGGCGCACGAGAATTCCCTGCTCTTCGAGCGGCGCGATGATCGAGAGAATGCCGCCGACGTCGTCGATCGTCGCGCTGCGGATGTGCGCGAGCGCGGTGGCCGCCACCATCGTCCCGATGCCGTCGCGCGTGAACAGCTCGAGGAGCAGCGCGCCGTCGTGATGGCGGCTGATGAGGTGTGCGCGCTTCACGCCGTTGTTACACGCGCGGATCGCCGCCGGCAGGTAGGTGCGCACGTCGGGAGGAAGCTTCGCGGTGCGCTTCAAGAGCTCCTCGGCGTCGGCGGTCGACAGGTCGGAGAGGAGCTGGCGCCGGCTGTTGCGGACGCCGTCGGCGTCGATCAGGAAGATGAGCTTCGTCGCATCCATGCGGACGGCGACCTGCGTCGCGACCTCCTCGACGGTCAGGTTGAAGATCTCGCCGGTCGGTGAATAGCCGATCGGCGAGATCAGCACGATGTCGCCGTCGTCGAGCCGCTGGCGGATCGCCTCGGTGTCGATCCGGCGCACTTCGCCGGCGAGCTGCATGTCGACGCCCTCGATGATGCCGAGGGGCTTGGCCGTCAGGTAATTGCCCGACGACACGCGATTTCTCGCGCCCGCCATCGGCGAATTTGCGAGGCCGAGCGAGAGCAGCGCCTCGATGCGCGCGCGCACCTGGCCCGCCGCTTCGAGCACGCAGTCCATCGTGTCGGCGTCGGTGACGCGCACGCCACCCGCCAGGCGCGCCGGAATGTTCTGCTGCGCGAGGATCGCGTCGACCTGCGGCCGGCAGCCGTGCGCGACGACGAGCTTGATGCCGAGGCTGTGCAGCAGGTTCAGGTCGTGCACGACACCGAGGAACGATTCGTCGGCGACGACTTCGCCGCCGAACGCGATGACGAACGTGTGGCCGCGAAACGCGTGCACGTACGGCGCCGCGGCGCGGATCCAGTGCACGAACGCGCGCATCGTCGCCGAGTTCGCCGAGGGGGCCGCGTCGGGTGCGCGGCTCGATTGCGGATCGCGAGGCATAGGCGGCGCCGATTATAATTCGCAAACGGCAAATTCCTTGACCCTGCTTTCCAAT
>DASVGI010000126.1:0-137619 GCA_036379595.1 Casimicrobiaceae bacterium
CAATGGCGGCAGCTCGAATTACGACGGAAACGGAAGGAATGCGAGCGACAACAACACAACGTACGTGCTCTTCTGGTTCAACTATTAGCGGGTCAATTACCAGCGCCGCGCGCCGTCAGTTGCATGGCGTGATGGCAGTCAATGCACTGGGCGAAATACCGGAGCAACGACAGTGAAACCAACGACAATGAATCGGTTCTTTGCACTTGCAGCTGCCGCCGTCCTCGCCGCCGGCGCGCAAGGAGCGCTGGCGCAGCAGGGCGAGCAGAGCGCGAGCGAGCTCGCCACCGGAGTGTGCGCGGCGTGCCACGGGCCCAAGGGTCGCAGCATCTCGTCGGTGTTTCCCAATCTCGCCGGCCAGCAGGCGAGTTACATTGTGCTGCAGCTCAACGCGTTTCGCAGCCACGAGCGAGCCGACCCGAACGCCCGGGCCTACATGTGGGGGATGGCGTCGCAGCTCTCCGACGCGACGATCAAGGGCCTCGCGGATTATTATGCGGCGCAGAAGCCCGCGCCCGGACAGGTCGGCGACAAGACGCTGATGGCCGAAGGGGAGAAGATCTTCAACGACGGCGTCGAAGCGAACGGCGTGCCTGCGTGTGCCTCGTGCCACGGCAAGGAGGCGCAGGGTAACGGTGCGTTCCCGCGGCTCGGCGGTCAGCACGCGGACTATCTGATCGCGCAGCTCGAGGGCTTCCAGTCCGGAACGCGTGCCAACGCTCCGATCATGGATAACGTCGCCCACAGCATGACCCACGAGCAGATTCGGGCGGCGGCGGTCTACGCTGCGTCGAAGTGATCCGGACATGAACGCGCGAACGGCGATTCTGTTGATCGTATGCGTCGCACTGGCCGGCGCCCCGGCCGCGCGCGCTTCCGAAGGCGATGACGCAGCGCTGCGGAAGGACGTCAGGATGCTGATCGAGATGGTGCAGGATCTGCAGCGGCGGGTGAGCGCGCTCGAAGCACACGCAGTCAAACCGGCATCGGCTCCCACGGCCGCACCGCAGCCCGGCCCGGTTGCTCCTATCGCAGCGGCCCGGCCCGGGATGCGCCCCGACTACGTGAGCCCCGAGGCGATGCTGAAGGCGAACTGGAACCAGATCGACAAGGGCATGGACGAGGCCGCGATCAAAGCATTGATCGGCGCGCCTTCGACGACCTTCCAGCTCGACGGAAGGCTGGTCTGGTACTACTACTACCCCGGCACCGGACGCGGATCGGTCTTCTTCACCGACGCGGGCCGCGTTTCGAGCTACCAGTCGCCGTTCCCGGAATTCGGTTGGTAGCGCTCGCGTCGGGCGCGATCGACGGGTCGTGCAGCGGTGGCCACCATCGCGAGCGGTACAATGACCCGTTGGCCTGGCGATCCGGTTGCATCGGCCAGGCGAGCGATCACCGCCATGGTCCAGCCCCTCGACCTCAATGCACTTGCCGCAAGGCAGGTTGAAGCAGCACCCTTTGCGCTCTGGCGCCTCGGGTTCCGTCCGTTCTATCTCGTCGCGAGCATCTTCGCCGCGCTGTCGGTGCCGTTGTGGGTCGCGCAATACGCGGGCTGGCTTCCGCGCGCGTACGTCGATGGTCCGATGGGCCATGCGCACGAGATGATCTTCGGGTTCGCGCTGGCCGTCATTTCCGGGTTTCTTCTCACCGCCGTACGCAACTGGAGCGGCCGGCCGACGGCGACCGGAGCGCCGCTGGCCGCGATGGTCGCGCTGTGGCTCGCCGGGCGGCTCCTCGCGCTGACGCCGTTCGCGCTGGCGACAGCCGTCGTCGACGCGCTGTTTCCGCTCGCGATTGCCGTCGGCATTGCCATTCCGCTCGTGAAGAGCGGCAATCGTCGCAACTATTTCTTTCCGCTCCTGCTCGTCGTCCTCGCGCTTCTCGAGGCGCTCTTTCAATGGGCGCGCATCGGTCACGGCGGCCCCGACGAGCGCTACGCGATCCAGGCCGCGCTCGACGTCGTGCTGATCGTGATGACCGTCATGGGCGGCCGGGTGATCCCGATGTTCACCAGCAACGGCGTTCCCGGATCGACGCCGCAGCGCCATCCGGCGATCGAGCGCCTGGCACCCGCGTGCGCCGTCGCGCTGCTGGTGGTCGACCTCGTTCCGGCGCCGACGGCGCTGCGCGTCGTCGTCCTGATTGTCGGCGCGATCGTGCTGGGGCTGCGCGTGCTGCTGTGGCGGCCATGGCAGACGCTGCGCGCTCCGCTCGTCTGGGTGCTCCACGCCGGCTACCTGTGGATCCCCGTCTACCTGGCGCTCCGCGCCGCGGCCGAGCTTGGCGCGATCCCGCTGCCGATCGCGACGCACGCGCTCACCGCGGGTGCGATCGGCATGCTGACGATGGGCATGATGACGCGCACCGCGCGCGGCCACAGCGGCAGGCCGCTCGTCGCGGATCGCTTCGAGACGGCATCGTATCTGCTCATCGCCGCTGCCGCGCTGACGCGCGTTTTCGTCGCGCTCGCGGTTCCCGCGTTCTACCTCGATGCCATCATCGTTTCGGGATGCCTGTGGTCAGCCGCCTACGCGGTCTACGCGATTCGCTACTGGCCGGTGTTGACCCGGCCGCGCCTCGACGGCAAGCCGGGCTGACGGCGTCGCGGGCCCGCGCTCGCGAAGTCGCACTCGTCGCGGCCTACGTCGTTGCGTATGCGGCGCTCGATCGAGCGACCGATCTCTTTCCGGCGGTCGCGGCGCTCGGCATCACGCCGTGGAATCCGCCGCCGGGACTGAGCCTCGCGCTGCTGCTGCGGACCGGAACCCGGAACGGCCCGTGGCTGTTCGTCGCGGCGCTCGTGACCGAGATCATGCTGCGCGGGTCGCACGGCGGCGCGCTGGTGCTGCTGGTGGCCGCTGCATTACCCGCCGTCGTCTACACCGCCACGGCAGCCGTTCTCGCGCGGAGGCTGCGCTTCGACCCGGACTTCACGACGGTCCGCGATGGCGTCGTGTTCATCGGCGCGGCGACTGCGGGCAGCGCGGTGATGGCGCTCGCCTACGTCGGCTGGTACGTGACCGCCGGCGCGCTTCCCTCCACCACCTACGTGTTCAATGCGCTGACCTACTGGATCGGCGATCTGATCGGCATCGTCGTGACGACACCGCTGCTCCTCGTCGCGACCCGGCGTCCGCGCCCGCGGCTCGCGCGGCGCCCGGCCGAGGCCCTCGTGCAGATGGCGACGATCGCCGCGATCCTGTGGATCGTGTTCGCATCGGGGTGGGCCGAGGAGCTGAAGCTCTTCTACGCGATCTTCCTTCCGCTCGTCTGGGTCGCGATGCGCCGCGGCATCGAGGGCACGGTGATCGCGACCGCACTGATTCAGGTCGGCATGATGATCGGCATGGACGTTTCCGGTTATCCGGCGGGAGCGGCGCTCGAGTTCCAGATGCTGCTGCTCACCGTGGCGCTGACCGGATTGATCCTCGGCCTCGCGGTCAGCGAGCGCCGGCAGGTCGAGCGGCGCCTGCGCGAGCGCGAAGCCGAGGTCGAGCGCGGCCTGCGCTTTGCCGGCGCAAGCGCGATGGCGTCGGCGCTCGCGCACGAGCTCAATCAACCGCTCGCGGCGATCGGGAGTTACGTGCGAGCGTGCCAGCTGATGCTGTCCGACAAGGACTCGACGCACGAAGCGCTGCGCGGAACGATGGAGAAAGTGGTGCGCGAAGTGACTCGCGCTGCCGACGTGGTGCGCAATCTGCGCGAGTTCTTCGGTGCCGGCTCGAGCCGACGCGTGCCGGTCGCCGTCGCTCCAGTCATTGGTGCGGTGCTGGAATCCGCGCGCGAGCGCCTCGATCACGCGCGCGTGCACGTGACCACGTCGACCGCCCCGGGGTTGCCGCGAGTATCGGCGTCTGCCGCGCAGATCGAGATCGTGCTTCATAATCTCGTCTCGAACGCCATGGATGCCCTCGAGGCGATGCCCGCCGCAGATCGCAGGCTCGACATATCCGCCGTGCCGGACGGCTCCGAATTCGTCCGGATCAGCGTCACCGACAGCGGTCCGGGCGTCTCGACGCCGGGTGCCGAGAGCCTGTTCCAACCATTCGCCACCAGCAAGCCCGAAGGCATGGGGCTCGGTCTCGCCATCAGCCGCTCGATCGTCGAAGCGCACGGCGGCCGGCTCTGGCACGAGCATCGGGCGCGCGGGGCGAGCTTCGCCTTCACGCTTCCGGTGAGCCCACCATGATGATCGCTGCACGAGATGCAATTATCTACATCGTCGACGATGACGCAGCGGTGCGCGACTCGCTTGCGCTGCTGCTCGGGCTGCGCGGCTACGCGACGCAATCGTTTGCGACCGCCGAGGCGTTTCTCGAAGCCGTCGATGCGGAGCACCCGGGTTGCGTGCTGCTCGATCTGCGTATGCCGGGCATGGATGGCCTCGCCGCACAGGCGCGCATGGCGGCACGCGGCATCGCGATGCCGATCATCGTGCTGACCGCTCACGGCGATGCCGCCAGCGCACGCGCGAGCCTCAAGGCCGGGGCGTTCGATTTCCTCGAAAAGCCCGCGGACGAGGCGCTTCTCGTGAAGACCATCGAGGGCGCGCTCGCCGCCGCCGCCGAAGCGCGGGCGAGCGCCGAGCGCCGCGAGGCGTTTCTCTGGCGTCTCGGACGCCTGACGCCGCGCGAACGCGAGATCTTCGACCACATCGTTCGCGGCCGCCACAATCGCGAGATCGCGGTCGATCTCGCGATCAGCCCGCGCACCGTCGAGGTGCACAAGGCGCGCCTGATGGACAAGCTCGGCGTCGACCGGATGGCCGAGATGTATCGAATCGCGATGGATCTCGGCCTGATGCCGGAGCCTCCGCGCTAAGGGCTTTACGCAGGGGTTACCCGGATTTTCAGGCCTCGAATGTAACGCTTATCCTCACCCAGCCGGCGGTGCGGCAGCGCCGACCGGTCGCGGCCCGGGAGTTATCCCGTGCCGCGCATCCAGGTGGTTGTGAGGTGGGGGAGGGGGTCTGGCGCCTTCGGGGACTCGCGGTCCATCCAGGACCGGCCCCGGGGGCGTCAGCTTTTTCTTCGGTTCGTCGCGCCCGCGCCACCAGCGCGTCGCCGCGTCGCTCAGTGGATCAGTACCACCGGGATGCGCGCGACGTGGAGCACCCGCGTCGCGATCGAGCCGAGCGCCATGTTGGCAAGCGCCGACATCCCGCGCGTTCCCATGTAGATGAGATCGGCGTGCGCGTTGCTCGCGACCGACACGATGGTCTCCGCCACCGGGCCGACGACCTTGCGCGCTTCGAATGCGATCCCGGCCGCGGTCAGCCGCTCGCGTGCGCGCTTCAGCATCGCTTCGCACTCGTCGTCGTAATAGCGCTCGAGGTCGGCTTTCCCGACCACTGTTCCCATGTGGGGTAGCGATGGGATCGGCAGGTGAACGGCGACCACGATGATGACCGGCCGCTCGCGAAACCAGTCGAGATGCGCGATCAGCGCGTCGGTCGCACGCAGCGCCGAATCCGAGCCGTCGACAGGATGGACGATGGTGACGATGGCAGTGCTCCTCTATACAGATCGGGTGCCGGCCGCGTTCGAGTGCGCGGAGGCCGCTTCGAGCGCCGCGACGCGCGCACGGAGCTCGACGTCGGCGGCATGCCGCGCCGTGCAATCGCGCCCCGTGGCGAACGCACCGGCGACGTTGCCAGCGGCGTCGTGCACCAGCCCGAAGCCGAGATCGACGTACAGCTTGTGGCCGTCCTTGTGCATCGAGCGCGTCGTCAGCACGCGATCCGTGTACTTGGTGCGACCCGACGCGAGCGCTGCATCGAAGCCTTTCCAGTGCGCTTCGCGCAGGCGCTCGGGGATGATCACGTCGAGGCTCGCGCCGAGCACTTCCGCCGCCGTGTAGCCGAACAGGAGCTCGGCGCCGCGGTTCCACAACCGGATGCGGCCCTCGCGGTCGGCGAAGATCACCGCGTCCGCCGTCGCGGCGACGATCGCCGTGCAGACCTCGGCATCGGTCGGCGCGCGGGCGGGCGCAGTTTTCGCGGTCACCGGAGGTTCCGCGGTCGCGCGAGGTTCCGCACTCGCTGGAGGTTCTGCACTCGGCGTCATGGCCCTCTATGCTACGCCGTCACCGCGGCACCCGGTCGTGGCCACGCGGCGTCGAGGCGCTCGATGAACATGTCCAGCTCGGAGCGTGGCAGGTGGTTGATGCCTGCCGCGCCGCGCCGGCCACCCCCGGTCGGGAAGGTGCGGCACAGGTGATCGGCGCCTTCGGGGTGCAGCATCGGCGCGCGCAGGCTCACCACGTAACCGCCTTCCGCGTCCGGCGTCAGCACCGCGTGCGCGAGCTCGCGCGCCTCGGCAGCAAGACGATTGGCGAGGATGCCGCGGACGCGGCGGCTCCACGCGGCATCGGGAAGGACGAAGACGCGCGCGCCGGCGAGCGTCCGCGTCGGCACGAGCGCGGCTACGCGCGCAAGGTCGTCGCGTCGGCTCGCTTCGATCGCGTCGACCACACCTGCCTCGCGCGCAAAGCGCAGCGGATCGGCCCATCCATCGAGCGCGCGGTAGAGCTCGAGCGGCGGCACGATGAGATCGCTCTCGACGTCGCCGTACGCGTTGTAGGCGAGCGCCTCGCCGAGCGAGCGCAGCGCGTCGATCGCGTCACCGGGTAGCGCCATCGCGCTGGCGAGCTCACGCGCGGCATCGTCCAACGCGTCGCCGAAGGCCGCGACGACTGCCCAGCCCCGCGCGCGCCCGCCGAGAAACCGGTCGACGAGAATGCCGGTGCACACCGAAGGCGACGTGTCGATCACCGCGTGCAGCAGCGGGTGGTCGGGGATGGATCCGGCATAGTGGTGGTCGAAGTAGTCGACGCGCACGCCGCGCTCGAGGAGCGCAACGAGCGCCGCGCGGTTGGTATCGAGCGACACGTCGAGCACCGTGACGCTGTCGCCGCGCTGCGCGTCGATGCGCCGGACCAGATCGATGTCGCGCTTGACGCCGGTGACGAGCGTCGCCGCGCGCGGATCGACGAGCCGCAGCTGGTGCAGCGAGCACATGCCGTCGGCATCGCCGTTGAAGACGTCGAAGAAGACCATGGCAGGCTCGCATCATAGCTGCCCCGGCCCGAGGCAGATGACCCGCTTCTGTCAGCGCCTGGGGACCGAGCGCTGGCAGGCACTAGAATCGCGTCATGAACGGGCATGAAGGCGCATCTGCGGCCATCGCCGCGAACGCGCGCTGCATGGACGAGCGGTGGCTCGAAGCGGTCTATCGCGTGCGCGCGTCGCCGGCGTCGATCGACGCGCGCGCCGAAGCCCTCGCGCTCGAGCAGAGCGTCGAGCTTCCGCTGGCAGCCGTAACCGATCGGCGCGTGCGCGACGAGGTCGTCGCGCGCGTGGTCGGCATCCGGCCACGGGAAGACAAGCGCGCCGGTCACGACACGCGGGACTGCGGCGCTCACGACGCGCGGGACTTCGAGGTTACGCTGGCGATTGCGACCGAGACCACCGGCTGCGAGGCGGGCCAGCTTCTCAGCATGCTATTCGGCAACAGCTCGCTGCACGACGACGTCGCACTCATCGACCTGCGCGTTCCCGCAGAGCTCGCGCAGCGTTTCGGCGGCCCGGCGCACGGCATCGCCGGAATCCGCGCGGTGACCGGAGTCGCGAACGGGCCGCTGACCTGCACGGCGCTGAAGCCGGTCGGCCTCTCTGCGGACGACCTCGCCGCGCGCGCGCGAACGTTCGCGCGCGCGGGCATCGACGTCGTCAAGGACGACCACGGGCTCGCCGACCAGGCGAGCGCGACGTTCGCCGAGCGCGTTCCGCGCATCCAGCGCGCGATCGACGACGTCAATCGCGCCGACGGGCAGCGTTGCCTGTATGCGCCGTCGCTCTCCGGCGATCTTCGAACGATGCTGCGCCGCGCGGCGCTCGCGCGCGATTGCGGAGTGCGGATGTTCCTGCTCGCTCCGATGGTGAGCGGCGTCGCTTCGCTCGCGGTGCTCGCGCGCGAGCTCGGCGCGCCGATTCTTGCGCATCCGGCGCTCGCCGGATGCGCGCGCATCGCAAGGCCGCTGCTTCTCGGTCGCCTGTTCCGATTGTTCGGCGCGGATGCAACGATCTTCCCCCACGCCGGAGGCCGCTTCGGATTGCCGCTCGCCGAATGCGAGGCGATTGCGGCGGCGGCGCGCAACGATTGGCACGGCGTGGCCCCCGCGCTTCCGGTCCCGGCCGGCGGCATCGACATCCCGCGAGTGCGCGAGGTCTGCGCCGTCTACGGGGACGATGCGATGCTCCTCGTCGGCGGAAGCCTGCTCGCGGGACAGGGTGAGCTCGAACAACGATGCCGCGCGTTCGTTGCGGCGGTGAAAGGGCATTCGCGATGAGTGACGACGCGATCGCGCCGCTGCGGCGCTTCAGGTCCGGGTCGGGCGGTTATCGATGGGACGGCGTCGAGCTTCGCGACTACAAGGTCGCGGGCGCGGCACCCTTTCGCGACGTGACGCGCCAGACGCTGTTCTCGCGCGCGGATCTCGCCGGGGAGCTGCGCTACTTCGAGGTCGCGCCGGGCGGTCACTCGACGCTCGAGCGCCATCGGCACGTGCACGCGGTGCTGATCCTTCAGGGACGCGGCACCGCGCTCGTCGGCGAAGAGGTGTTTCGGGTCGAGCCGTTCGATCTCGTGACCGTCGCCCCGGTTACGTGGCACCAGTTCCGTGCAACCACGGAAAGCCCGCTGGGCTTCCTCTGCATGGTCGACGCATCGCGCGATCGACCCGAGCTTCCCGTTGCAGCGGAGCTCGCGCGCTTGCGTGCCCATCCTGCGCTCGCGGGCTTTCTGCGGTAGCATCGACACCGGAACCCCCGCACAGTGGCCGCGGGGCGCGAAGGAGATCGACATTGGCGACGGGCATCGCTGCCACGCGTGTGCGGATGAAGCGCGCGTATGAACCAGCTGCAGCCGGCGACGGCGCGCGCGTGCTGGTCGATCGTCTGTGGCCGCGCGGCGTGCGCAAGGAGGATGCGGCGCTGCATTCGTGGGCGAAGGAGCTCGCGCCGAGCGATGCACTGCGCCGCTGGTTCGGGCACGATCCATCGCGCTGGGATGAATTCAGGCGCCGCTATCGATCCGAGCTCGCGGAAAAGCGCGATGCCGTCGGTAACTTGCGCGGCCTCGCGCGCGAGGGGACGCTGACCCTCGTCTACGGCGCGCGCGACACCGAGCACAACGAAGCGATCGTGCTGCGCAACGTGATCCTCGGGCGTGCTGCAAATTGATCGTGATCAAGGGCGCCGGGGGTCTCCCACCCCACAATGCCGCGGCGCGGCAAGCCTGCGCGCACACCGCAAGACAATCCCGCAGGGGGCACGATGACTGAGGCAGTCCTGCCGCCGGCAGGGATGGTGGAGCGCGCGCTGCCGCGGGCGTGGCCGGTGCTGCTCGTCAGCACCTTTGCCTTCGTCGTGTGCTTCGCCGTATGGATGATGCTCGGGGTGATCGGCATCCCGATCCGCAGGGAGCTCGGCCTCAACAACACCGAGTTCGGCTTGCTGACGGCGACGCCGGTGCTGCTTGGCGCCGTGCTGCGGCTTCCGCTCGGCGTGTGGACCGACCGCTTCGGTGGGCGCATCGTGATGACGCTGCTGCTGCTCGTCGCTGCGGTTCCCGTTTACGCGCTCTCGTATGCGACGGCGTACTGGCAGTTTCTCGCGATCGGCCTCGTGCTGGGGATCGTCGGGGCGTCGTTCGCGGTCGGCACCCCGTATTGCGCGCGTTTCTTCCCGAAATCGCGGCGCGGCTTCGCGATGGGTTTCTTCGGCGCCGGAACCTCGGGGGCGGCGCTCAACATGTTCGTCGCGCCACGCGTGCTGGAGGTCTGGGGCTGGCAGGCGGTGCCGCGCGTCTATGGCATCGCGCTGGTCGCGACGGCGGTGCTGTTCTGGCTCGTGAGCGCTCCCGATCCGGGCGTCGGCCGGCGCGCGCCGTCGCTTCGCTCGGAGCTTGCGGTGCTGCGCGACTGGCGCGTGTGGAAGCTCTGCCAGTACTACTCGCTCACGTTCGGCGGCTTCACCGCGCTGTCGCTGTGGATGACGTCGTATTACGTGCAGCAGTACGCGATCGACGTCACCGTCGCGGGCACGCTCGCGATCGCCTTCGCGCTGCCGGCCGGCGTGCTGCGCGCGCTGGGCGGATGGCTCGCCGATCGCTTCGGCGCGCAGAGCGTCACGTGGTGGGTGCTGTGGGTCGCGTGGATCGCCCTGTTCCTGCTGTCGTACCCGCCGACGCAGCTGTCGATTGCGACGATCGACGGCCAGAAGACCTTCTCGCTCGGGTGGAGCATCGTCCCGTTCACGATCCTCATCTTCGTGCTCGGCGTGTCGCTGGCCTTCGGCATGGCGTCGACGTTCAAGTACATCGGCGACGAATATCCGCACAATCTCGGCGTGGTGAGCGGGATCGTCGGGCTCTTCGGTGGCCTCGGCGGGTTCCTCCTGCCGATCCTGTGGGGTGCGACGCTCGACCTCACGCGGATCCGCTCGAGCTGCTTCATGTTCCTCTACGGGATCGTCTGGGTGTCGCTGATTCTGATCTACATTACCGAGGTGCGCCGCGTCCCGCTGGTGGAGCACCGGAGCGAATCGACATGAGTCATTTCCTGGATCGCCTGACGTTTCTCGCCCGCGAGCGCGAGCCGTTTGCCGGAGGGCACGGCGAGACGCGCACCGAGGATCGCAAGTGGGAGGAGGCGTACCGGTTGCGCTGGCAGCACGACAAGATCGTGCGCTCGACGCATGGCGTCAACTGCACCGGCGGATGCAGCTGGAAGATCTACGTCAAGGGCGGCGTCGTCACCTGGGAGACGCAGCAGACCGATTACCCGCGCACGCGCCCGGGAATGCCGAACCACGAGCCGCGCGGCTGCTCGCGCGGGGCGTCGTACAGCTGGTATCTGTACAGCGCCAACCGGCTCAAGTATCCGATGGTGCGCGGGCGTCTCGTGCGCCTGTGGCGTGAAGCGCGGCGGTCGCAGGCGCCGGTCGAGGCGTGGGCATCGATCGTCGAGAACCCCGATCACGCGCGCGAATACAAGTCGATCCGCGGCCGTGGTGGATTCGTGCGTGTCACCTGGGACGAGGCGCAGGAGATCGTCGCGGCGGCGAACGTCTACACGATCCGCAAGTACGGCCCCGACCGCATCTGCGGCTTTTCGCCGATTCCGGCGATGTCGATGGTGTCGCATGCGTCGGGAGCGCGCTACCTGTCGCTGATCGGCGGCTCGCTCTTGTCGTTCTACGACTGGTACTGCGACCTGCCGCCGTCGTCGCCGCAGGTGTGGGGCGAGCAGACCGACGTGCCCGAATCGGCCGACTGGTACAACTCGCAGTACCTCGTCGCGTGGGGCTCGAACGTTCCGCAGACGCGCACCCCCGACGCGCACTTCTTCGTCGAGGCGCGTTACAACGGCACGCGCGTCGTGTCGATCACCCCCGATTACGCCGAAGTGGCCAAGTTCGGCGACCTCTGGCTTCACCCGAAGCAGGGCACCGATGCCGCGCTCGGCATGGCGATGGGGCACGTCATTCTCAAGGAGTACTACGTCGATCGCACGGTGCCGTACTTCGACGACTACGCGCGGCGTTTCACCGATCTGCCGCTGCTCGTCATGCTCGAGAAGCAGGGCGATCGCTGGATCGCCGGGCGCTTCCTGCGCGCGTCCGATCTTCCGGGCACGCTCGGCAACGAGAACAGCCCCGAATGGAAGACGATCGCGCTCGACGAAACCACCGGTGCGCCGGTCGCGCCGCAGGGATCGATCGGCTATCGCTGGGGAAGCCGCGTCGAGCACGATCTCGGCAAGTGGAACCTCGAGCAGAAGGACGGGGCGAGCGGACGCGACGTGAAGCTCGCGCTGACGCTCCTCGGCCGCCACGACGACACGCTGCCGATCGCCTTCCCGTATTTCGGCGGCACGCTGCACGAGCACTTCCCGGCCAACGACCAGGGAAGCGACGTGGTCGTGCGCAAGGTCCCGGCGAAGCGCCTGACGACGGTGACCGGCGAAGCGCTCGTGACCACGGTGTTCGATCTGATGTGCGCGAACTACGGCGTCGATCGGGGCTTCGGCGACGACACCGCGAAGTCGTTCGACGACGACGTTCCGTATACGCCGAAGTGGCAGCAGTCGATCACCGGCGTCGACCCGGCGCACGCGATCCAGGTCGCGCGCGAATTCGCGTCGACGGCCGAGCGCACGCACGGGCGCTCGCAGATCATCATCGGCGCCGGGATGAACCACTGGTACCACCAGGACATGAACTATCGCGCCGCGATCAACATCGCGATGCTCTGCGGCAGCGTCGGCGTCTCGGGCGGCGGCTGGGCACATTACGTCGGGCAGGAGAAGCTGCGGCCGCAGACCGGCTGGCAGGTGCTCGCGTTCGCGAGCGACTGGGTGCGCCCGGCGCGGCAGATGAACGGAACGTCGTTCTTCTATGCGCATTCCGACCAGTGGCGCTACGAGAAGATCGAGGTGTCGAGCCTCCTGTCGCCGACCGCGGACCGTGCGCGCTATCCGGGGTCGATGATCGACTTCAACGTGCGCGCCGAGCGGATGGGCTGGCTGCCTTCGGCGCCACAGCTCGCCGCGAATCCTCTCCTGGTCGCGAAGGATGCCGTCACCGCGGGTGTCGACCCGCGCGAGTACGTCGCGAAGGGACTCGCCGAGGGGCGACTGAAGCTCGCGTGCGAGGACCCCGACAACCCGATCAACTATCCGCGCAACCTGTTCCTGTGGCGCTCGAACCTGCTGGGGTCGTCGGGAAAGGGGCACGAATACTTCCTGCGCCACCTGATGGGCGCGCAGCACAGTGTGCTCGGCCCCGATCTCGGCGAGTCTGGTGCGCCAAAGCCGCAGGAGGTCGCGTGGCACGACGCGCCCCCCGAGGGGAAGCTCGATCTTCTCACCGTGCTCGATTTCCGCATGTCGACGACGTGCCTCTATGCCGACGTCGTGCTGCCGACGGCGACGTGGTACGAGAAGAACGACCTCAACACGACCGACATGCACCCGTTCATCCATCCCCTCTCGGCGGCGGTCGACCCGGCGTGGGAAGCGCGCAACGACTGGGAGATCTACAAGGGCATCGCGCACAAATTCTCGGAGCTCTGCGAAGGCCATCTCGGTGTCGAGCGCGACGTCGTGCTGCAGCCGGTCATGCACGATTCGCCCGGGGAAATCGCGCAGCCGTTCGACGTGGTCGACTGGAAGCGCGGCGAGTGCGATCTCGTTCCGGGCCGCACCGCGCCCAACATCTTCGTCGTCGAGCGCGACTATCCGAACACGTACAAGCGCTATACGGCGCTGGGGCCGCTCGTCGCGAAGCTCGGCAACGGTGGCAAGGGCATCAACTGGCCGATGGAAAAGACGGTCGCCGGGCTCGGCGCGCTCAACCATCTCGTCGAGGAGGAGGGGGCGACCAAGGGGCTGCCGCGAATCGACCGCGACATCGATGCCGCCGAGGTGATCCTCTATCTCGCTCCCGAGACCAACGGCGATGTCGCCGTACGCGCGTGGGACGCGCTGTCGAAGCAGACCGGTCGCGAGCACCGCCACCTCGCCGAGACGCGCGAGGACGAGAAGATCCGCTACCGCGACATCCAGGCGCAGCCGCGCAAGATCATCACGTCGCCGACGTGGTCGGGCATCGAGAGCGAGAAGGTGAGCTATACGGCGGGCTATACGAACGTCAACGAGCTGATTCCCTGGCGGACGCTCACCGGGCGCCAGCAGTTCTACCAGGATCACCGCTGGATGCGCGACTTCGGCGAGGGCCTGTGCCTCTACAAGCCGCCGGTCGACACGAAGACCGTCGCCGCCGTCGTGCGCAAGTCGAACGGCAATCCCGAGATCGTGCTGAACTTCATCACGCCGCACCAGAAGTGGGGGATCCATTCGACCTATACCGACAACCTGCTGATGCTGACGCTGTCGCGCGGCGGGCCGATCGTGTGGATCTCGGAGACCGACGCGCGGAAGGCCGGCATCGAGGACAACGACTGGATCGAGCTCTACATCGCGAACGGTGCGCTGACTGCGCGCGCGGTGGTGAGCCAGCGGGTGCAGGAAGGGATGTGCCTGATGTACCACGCGCAGGAGAAGATCGTGAACCTGCCCGGATCGGAGATCACCGGACATCGCGGCGGCATCCACAACTCGGTCACGCGCACGCTCCTCAAGCCGACGCACATGATCGGCGGCTACGCACAGCTCTCCTACGGCTTCAACTACTACGGCACGGTCGGCTCGAACCGTGACGAGTTCGTCGTGCTGCGCAAGATGGCGAAGGTCGACTGGATGGACGAGCCGGTCGCCTCGGCTGCGGGCTGACGGCGCGGCAACGGAACGGGCAGGGTGACGAAGATGTCGGACGGCTGGAGCCGGAGGCGTAAACAATGAAGATCAGGGCACAGATCGCGATGGTGCTGAACCTCGACAAGTGCATCGGGTGTCACACCTGCTCGGTCACCTGCAAGAACGTCTGGACCTCGCGCGTCGGCATGGAATACGCTTGGTTCAACAATGTCGAGACGAAGCCCGGCATCGGCTATCCGAAGGACTGGGAGAACCAGGAGCGCTGGAAAGGCGGCTGGGAGAGGAAGGGCGACGGCATCCGCCTGAAGCAGGGAAGCCGCCTCGGCGTGCTGATGAAGATCTTCGCCAACCCGAACCTGCCGCAGATCGACGACTACTACGAGCCGTTCACCTACGACTACGAATTCATCCAGACCGCGCCGGAGATGCCGACGCCGCCGGCCGCGCGGCCGATCTCGGTCATCACGCGCAAGCGGATGCAGAAGATCGAGTGGGGCCCGAACTGGGAGGAGATCCTCGGCGGTGAGTTTTCCAAGCGCTCGCAGGACTACAACTTCGCCGACATGGAGAAGGACATGTACGGCGAGTTTGAGAACACGTTCATGATGTACCTGCCGCGGCTGTGCGAGCACTGCCTCAACCCGGCCTGCGTCGCGTCGTGCCCGTCGGGCTCGATCTACAAGCGCGAGGAGGACGGCATCGTCCTCATCGATCAGGACAAGTGCCGCGGCTGGCGGATGTGCGTCTCGGGCTGCCCGTACAAGAAGATCTACTACAACTGGACGTCGGGGAAGGCCGAGAAGTGCATCTTCTGCTATCCGCGCATCGAGGTCGGCCAGCCGACCGTGTGCTCGGAGACCTGCGTCGGCCGCATCCGCTACCTCGGCGTGCTGCTCTACGACGCCGACGCGATCGAGAAAGCGGCGGCGGTTGCCGATCCGCAGGACCTCTACCAGGCACAGCTCGATCTCTTCCTCGACCCGCACGACCCCGACGTGCAGGCGCAGGCGAAGAAGGACGGCGTGCCCGACAACTGGCTCGAAGCCGCGCGGCGCTCGCCGACGTACAAGATGGCGATCGACTGGAAGATCGCGTTCCCGCTGCACCCGGAATACCGGACGCTGCCGATGGTGTGGTACGTGCCGCCGCTGTCGCCGATCTCTTCGCGTGCCAATGCCGGCCAGGTCGCCGATGCAGGAGGCATTCCGGACGTGCGCAGCCTGCGCATTCCGGTGCGCTATCTCGCGAACCTGCTGACCGCAGGCAAGGAGGAGCCGGTCGTCACGGCGCTCGAGCGGATGCTCGCGATGCGGGCGTTCTACCGCGGGCGCCAGCTCGACGGGCGCGACGACGTCGAGCTCCTCGCGCGCGTCGGCCTCGACGTCGCCGCGGTCGAGAGCATGCACCGCTACCTGTCGATCGCCGACTACGAGGATCGCTTCGTGATCCCGACGACGCACCGCGAATACGCGGAGACCGCCTACTACCTGCGCGGTGAGTGCGGCTTCTCGTTCGGCAATGGTTGCTCGCCGGGCGAGACGCCGGAGAGCATCTTCGGTGGCAAGATGGGCGGCCGGCGCGTGTTCCCGATCCGCGTCCGGGGTGAGGACGGGCGCGAGAAGGTCGCCGACTACTGATGAGCGAATCGATGCTGTTGCGCGCGCTCGGCGCGCTCCTCACCTATCCCCGCCCCGAGCTCGTCGCGGCGCTGCCGGAGATCGCTGCGGTGCTGTCGCGCGCGGGCAATCTCCCGGCGGCCGAGCGCGCCGCGCTCGCCGCGTTGATTGCGGAGATGCAGCAAAGCGATGCGCTCGAGCTCGAGGAGCGCTACGTCGCACTGTTCGATCGCGGACGCGCGGCGTCGCTCAACCTGTTCGAGCACCTGCACGGCGACTCGCGCGACCGCGGCCCGGCGATGGTCGCGCTGATGGACGTCTACGCGCGCGCCGGTTTTCGCCTCGCGACGAAGGAGCTGCCGGATTTCCTGCCGGTGGTTCTCGAGTACCTGTCCTGCCGCGAGCACGCCGAGGTCGTTGCGATGCTCGCCGACTGCGCGCACATACTGCGCTCGATCGGGGAGACGCTCGTCGCGCGCGACAGCCGCTACGCAGCGGTGTTCGCGACGCTGCTCGCGATCGCCGGCGCCGAGGGACTCGACCGCAGCCGTGGCGGCAAGGCGGCGGCGAGCGAGCCCGCCCTCGACGACGACTGGGCCGAGCAGCCCGCGTTCGCGCCGCCTGCGGACGGCTCGAAGGCCCGGGGCAGCACGATGCATTTTATTCCGCCGCGGCACGGATGAAGCGGCCGCCATCCACGAGAAGCGAACGATGAACGCCCTGCACGCCTTCCTGTTCGGAATCTATCCTTACATCGCGCTCGCCGTGTTCTTCGTCGGCAGCCTGATCCGCTTCGACCGCGACCAGTACACGTGGAAGAGCGATTCGTCGCAGCTATTGCACCGCCGCGAGCTTCGCTGGGGATCGAACCTGTTCCACTTCGGCATCCTCGTCGTGTTCTTCGGCCACCTGTTCGGCTTCCTGATTCCCGATTCGCTCGCCGATCTCGTGGTGACGCCGACCGAGCACGCGCTTGGCGCGATGATCGGAGGCGGGATCGCCGGCGTCGCGGCGCTCGCCGGGCTCACCCTCCTGATCCATCGCCGTCTCGTCGATCCGCGCATCCACGCCAATACGCGGCCGTGGGACATGGGCATCCTCTCGCTCCTGTGGATCCAGCTCGTTCTCGGCCTGTGGACGATCTACTTCTCGTCGCAGCATCTCGACGGCGCGATGTTCCTGCGGCTCGTCGCCTACGTGCAGGGCATCGTCTCGTTCCGTGCCGGCAATGCCGACCTGCTGATCGGCGTGCCCTGGGTCTACCAGGCGCATATCGCGATCGGCCTCACGATCTTCCTCGTGTTCCCGTTCACGCGGCTCGCGCACATCTGGAGCGGCTTCGCGACCGTCGCGTACCTGTTCCGGCCGCCGCAGATCGTGCGTACGCGCGGCCAGCAGGCGCGCAGCCTCCCGCGCGTCACGGGCAGTGACGCCGCCGCGAGACCGCGATGAGCGATGCCGCGGTCGTCAACGGCGTGACCGTCGATGCAACGGGCTTTCCGAGCATCGAGGCGGCCGCGGTACGCGAGTTGATGCGCCAGCAGGCGATCGCCGGAGGGCTCGTCGCCGTCACCGCGGGCCCGGACGATATCGACGCTGCGATCGAGAAATTGCTCGAGCGCGAGGTGAAGACGCCCGAGCCGACCGAAGACGAATGCCGGCGCTACTACGCCGCACATCCGGGTGAATTCGTCGCCGGCGAGCTCGCCGCGGTCCGCCACATCCTGTTCCAGGTCACGGCGCGTACGCCGGTGCCGGCGCTGCGCGCGCGGGCCGAGGGCGTGCTCGCCGAAGTGCTGCGCGAGCCCGGGCGCTTCGAGGAGCTCGCTGGCGAGTGGTCGAACTGTCCGTCGACGCAGCACGGCGGCAATCTGGGGCAGCTGCAGCGCGGTGAAATGGTGCCCGAGTTCGAGCAGGCGATCTTCGGCGAGACGTGGACCGGCATCCGCCGCGAGCTCGTCAAGACGCGCTTCGGCTTTCACATCGTCGCCGTCGAGCATCGTGCGGCGGGGACGACGCTTCCGTTCGAAGCCGTCCGCGAGCGTATCGCGGCGCGCCTTCGCGAAGCCGTGCTCGCGCGTGCACTCGAGCAGTACGTGCGCGTGCTGGCAGGCGCTGCCGAGCTGCGCGGCGTCGATCTCGGCGCCAGCGCGACTCCGCTCGTGCAGTAGGTCAGGTGCCGAGGATCCGCGCCAGCATGTCGGGGCGGACGAGCTCGATACGCGTGCGGCCGCCTTCGAACCATCCCGCGCGCTGCCAGCGCCCGAGCACGCGCACGACGGTCTCGGTGCGTGCGCTCACGAGTTGTCCGATCTGCTCGCGCGTGAGGCCGATCTCGATCGTCACGGCTCCGGTCGCCGACGGCACGCCGAAGCGGCGCGCGAGATGAAGGAACAGCGCCGCGAGCCGGCGCGGCACCGTGCCGGCGCTCACGATGTCGATCTTGTCGCGCAGCGCATCGGTGTGCGCGAGGAGCGCGCGGTCGACGGCTTCACGCATCGGCGGCGATGAGGACAACGCCGCGACGAGCGGCGCCGCGGGAATCCAGCGTACGCCGACCGGAGCGAGGGCTACCGCCTCGGCCGGAAAAGGCGCGCGCGCGAGCACGGCTGAAAGGCCGATCACATCGCGGGGCCCGAACAGACCGAGCACGATCGTGTCGCCGGCCGCGGTCAGGCGGCGGATCGCGACGATGCCGCGGCGGATCACGGCGAAACGGACCGCAGCGTCGCCGGCGTGCCACAGCAAAGCGCCGGCGTCGAACGCGTGCTCGCTGCCGTCCCCCGCGAGCTGCAGCAGCGCATCGTCGCCGGCGTCCGTGGCAGAGCGCCGATCGAACGACGAATGCCGGTCGACCGACGGGCTCCGCTCATTCACGACGATGCCGTGACGGCGGATCGGCCCCGCTAGAGCAGGCCGAGCTGGAGCTTCACGTCGTCGGTCAGAAGGTCGATCGTCCACGGCGGGTCCCAGACGAGCTCGACGCGGACCTCGGTCACCCCCGGAACCTCGTAGAGCCGCTGCTCGACTTCTGACGGAAAGGTGCCCGCGACCGGGCACGCCGGCGCGGTCAGCGTCATCCGGATGCCGATCCGGCCGTCGTCGTCGATCGCAAGATCGTAGATCAGACCGAGATCGTAGATGTTGACGGGGATCTCGGGGTCGAAGATCGTTCGCAGCGCAGCGATCACATTCGTGCGCAGCAGCGCGTCGTCGCCGCCGCCGTTGCCGCCACCGCCGCTCTCGTCGCGCGGAGGCGCCGGCTGCGAACCGATCGTGGAATCGTCTCTCGACATCGTGGAATCGTCACTCGGCATCGTGGAATCGTCGCTCGTCATCGCTATTCGGTGGTAATCGGTTTCGCGTCGCGCTCGAGCGCCGCGTGCAGTGTGTGCCAGGCGAGCGTCGCGCACTTGACGCGCACCGGAAACTCGCGCACTCCGGCGAGCACTTCGAGCTTGCCGAGCTCGGAATGAGTGCCTTCGTCCTTGCCGGTGACCATCCGGTGGAATTCGTCGAAGAGCTTTTCCACTTCGGCGACCGGTTTCCCCTTGACCGCCTCGGTCATCAGCGACGCCGACGCCGTCGCGATCGCACAGCCACCGCCCTGGAACGCGACGTCGCGCACGATGCCATCGGCGACGTCGAGCCACACGGTGACCTCGTCGCCGCAGAGCGGGTTATGCCCCTCGGCGTGATGCGTCGCTGCGCCGAGCGCGTGCTGGTTGCGCGGGCGCTTGTAGTGATCGAAGACGAGCTGCTGGTAGAGCTCGCGCAGGTCGCCGCTCATGCGAACAGCCTCCTCGCGCTCTCGATGCCCGCGACGAGCGCGTCGACGTCGGCACGGGTGTTGTAGAGCGCGAACGATGCCCGCGCCGTGCCGCTGATGCCGAAACGCTTCATCACCGGCATCGCACAGTGATGGCCGGCACGGATCGCAATTCCTTCCTGGTCGAGCACGGTGCCGATGTCGTGCGGGTGGATGCCGTCGACGGTGAACGAGACGATCGAAGCCTTGTCGGCGGCGGTGCCGACGATCGTGAGCCCCGGAATGCGCAGCAGCCTGTCGGTCGCGTAATGGAGAAGGTCCGCTTCGTGCGCGGCGATCGCGTCGAGCCCGACCGCGGTCACGTAATCGACCGCGACGCCGAGTCCGATCGCTCCGGCGATGTCCGGGGTCCCGGCTTCGAAGCGGAACGGCGGCTCCGCGTAGGTCGTCTTCTCGAAGCTGACCGTGCGGATCATGTCGCCGCCGCCCTGCCACGGCGGCATCGCGGCAAGCAGGGCCGCACGACCCCACAGCACGCCGATGCCGGTCGGGCCGAAGAGCTTGTGGCCGGAGAACGCGTAGAAGTCGCAGCCGAGCGCCTGCACGTCGACCGCCATGTGCGATACGGCCTGCGCGCCGTCGACCAGCACCACGGCGCCGTGGCGATGCGCGAGCTCGACGATACGTGCGACCGGAACGATGCTGCCGAGCGCGTTGGACACGTGCGTGACGGCGACGATCCGCGTGCGCGGGCCGATCAGCTCCGCGGCACGATCCATCCGCAACGCCCCGGTGTCGTCGACCGGGATCACGACGAGCTTCGCGCCGGTTGCCTCGCAGGCAAGCTGCCACGGCACGATGTTCGAGTGGTGCTCCATCGCCGTCACGACGATCTCGTCGCCGGGTGCGAGGCGTGGGCGCGCGTGGCTGTACGCGACGAGGTTGATCGCCTCGGACGTTCCGCGCACGAACACGACCTCGTCGGAGCGCGTGGCGTTGACGAAGCGCTGCACGGTGACGCGCGCCGCGTCGTAGGCATCGGTCGCCCGTCGCGACAACGTATGGACGCCGCGATGGACGTTCGCGTTGTCGTGCTCGTAGTAGCGGGCGAGCGCATCGATCACCGCGCGCGGCTTCTGCGTCGTGGCGCCGTTGTCGAGGTAGACGAGCGGCCGCTCGTTCACGTGCTCGGCGAGCACCGGAAAGTCGGCACGCAGGCGCTCGACGTCGAAGCTGCCGGCTTCGGGAGCGAACACGTCACGTTCGAGCTTCATGCGAGCTCCGCGAGCGGCAGCGCCTGCGGCAGCCGCTCGAGACACGCGCGCTCGAGATGCCGGCGCAGCGGCGCGAGGTGGATCGTGTCGAGAGCCGAGCGCGCGAACGCCCAGGTGAGGAGGCTCCGCGCCGCCGCCGCATCGAACCCGCGCGAGCGCAGGTAGAAGAGCTCGTTCTCGTCGAGCTGTCCTACCGTCGCGCCGTGCGCGCACTTGACGTCGTCGGCGTAGATCTCGAGCTGCGGCTTGGTGTCGGCCTCGGCATCCGCCGAGAGAAGGAGGTTGCGGCTGGTAAGCCACGCGTCCGACTGCTGCGCCCCCGGGTGCACGACGATCCGTCCGTTGAAGACACCGCGCGAGCGGCCGTCGAGGATCCCGCGAAAGTGCTCGCGGCTCGTTCCGCGCGGCTGCGCATGATCGATCAGCGTGTGGTGGTCGACGTGCTGCCGGCCGCCGGCGAGATAGAGGCCGTCGAGCGTCGCCGTGCAGCCCTCGCCGTCGAACACCGTCGTGATGTCGTGCCGCGCGACGGCGGCACCGACCGACACCGAATGCGCGCTGTAGCGGCTCGACTGCGCCTGCGCGACGTGAATGCCCCCGACGTGCAGCGCGCGCTCACCGTCCTCCTGCAGCTTGCAATGCTCGACCTCGGCCTCGCGCGCGAGGAAGAGCTGCGTCACCGCATTGGTGAACGCGGGCGCCGAGCCGGCGTAGTGCTCGATCAGCGTGCACTTCGAGCGCGCGCCGGCGACGACCAGGTTGCGCGGCTGGGCGGTCGACGCGGTCGACGCGAGAAACGCGAGATGGATCGGCTCGCCGATCTCGACGCCGTCGGGAATGACCACCAGAGCGCCATCGGAGAAAAACGCCGTGTTGAGCGCGGCCATCGTCGAGTGCCCGCGTGCGTCGGCGAGCCAGGTTGCGATCTCCGACGGATCGTGCGCGAGCGCCGCCGCGAGGCTCGCGATCCGCGCTCCGTGCGGGAGCGTCCCGATCGACGAGAGCTCGGGCGTGTAGCGGCCGTCGACGAACGCGAGGCGATGGCCGCCGATGTCATCGAACAGCGCGTGATGCGGAAGCGGCTCGATCGTCGCGGCCTGGCCATCGTCGGGGGTGCGCATGAACGACTTCGCCGCGAGCGACGCAAGATCGGTGTACTTCCAGTCCTCGTTGCGGGCGGACGGAAACCCCGACGCGCGGAAGCGCGCAAGCGCCTCCTCACGCAGCTTCACGATCGCGGCCGAGCGCCTGCCCGGAAGCTGCGTCGCGGCCGCAGGCCACGCCGCGAGCGCGCGCTCGAGCGCCTCGCGGCCGGCACGGTCTGCCGGGCGTTCGCGCACTGCGGTGTTCATCGTGCGTCCGCCCCGGCGGTTGCCGCCTCGTCGATCCAGCCGTAGCCGCGCGCCTCGAGCTCGAGGGCCAGCTCCTTGCCGCCCGAGCGCACGATGCGCCCGTGCGACAGCACGTGGACGTAGTCGGGCACGACGTAATCGAGGAGGCGCTGATAGTGCGTGACGACGATCATCGCGCGCTCCGGGTCGCGCAGCGCATTGACTCCCCGCGCGACGACCTGCAGCGCGTCGATGTCGAGGCCGGAATCGGCTTCGTCGAGGATCGCGAGCTTCGGCTCGAGCAGCGCCATCTGCAGGATCTCGTTGCGCTTCTTCTCGCCGCCCGAGAAGCCTTCGTTGACCGACCGGTAGAGCAGGGCGTCCGACATCTCCATCAGCTGCAGCTTGCGCCGCACAAGTGCCAGGAAATCCATCGCGTCGAGCTCTGGCTCGCCGCGCTGGCGCCGCGCGGCATTGAGCGCCGCCTTCAACAGATACACGTTGCTGACGCCGGCGATCTCGACCGGGTACTGGAACGCGAGAAACACGCCCCGGCGTGCGCGCTCCTCCGGCGCAAGCGCGAGGAGGTCGTCGCCGAGATAGCGCACTTCGCCTCCGGTCACCGCGTAGGTCTCGCGGCCGGCGAGCACCTGTGCGAGCGTGCTCTTGCCCGAGCCGTTCGGGCCCATGATCGCGTGCACTTCGCCGGACTTCACGGTGAGGTCGATCCCACGCAGGATCGGCTTGTCGTCGACCTGCGCTTCGAGGCCGCGGATTTCGAGGATGGGTTGCATGATCCGGTTCGCCTTTCTATCCGACGCTGCCTTCGAGGCTCACGCCGAGGAGCTTCTGCGCCTCGACCGCGAATTCCATCGGCAGCTCCTTGAACACTTCCTTACAGAATCCGCTGACGATCATCGACACGGCGTCCTCGGCGGAGAGACCGCGCTGGCGGCAGTAGAAAAGCTGCTCCTCGCCGATGCGCGACGTCGACGCCTCGTGCTCGACCTTCGCCGTCGGGTTCCTGACCTCGATGTACGGGAACGTATGCGCGGCACAGCGATCGCCGACGAGCAGTGAATCGCACTGCGTATAGTTGCGCGCGCCTTCCGCGGTCTTCAGCACCTTGACGAGGCCGCGGTAGGCATTGCTGCCGCGACCGGCCGAGATGCCCTTCGACACGATCGTGCTCCGCGTGTCGCGGCCGATGTGGATCATCTTGGTGCCGGTGTCGGCCTGCTGGCGATGGTTGGTGAGCGCCACCGAGTGGAACGTGCCCACCGAATGGTCTCCGCGGAGGATGCAGCTCGGATACTTCCAGGTGATCGCCGAGCCGGTCTCGACCTGCGTCCACGCGATGTGCGAATGGGCGCCGCGGCAGTCGCCGCGCTTGGTGACGAAATTGTAGATGCCGCCCTTGCCGTCGCGGTCGCCCGGGTACCAGTTCTGCACGGTCGAGTACTTGATGTGCGCGCGCTCGAGCGCCACGAGCTCGACCACCGCCGCGTGAAGCTGGTTCTCGTCGCGCATCGGCGCCGTGCAGCCTTCGAGGTAGCTCACATGGGCGCCCTCGTCGGCGATGATCAGCGTGCGCTCGAACTGCCCGCTGTCCTTGGCATTGATGCGGAAGTAGGTCGAGAGCTCCATCGGGCAGCGCACGCCCTTCGGGATGTAGCAGAACGAGCCGTCGGTGAACACCGCCGAGTTGAGCGCTGCGAAGAAGTTGTCGCCGCGCGGAACCACGGAGCCGAGGTACTGCCGCACGAGGTCCGGGTGCTCCTGCACCGCCTCCGAGAACGAGCAGAAGATGATGCCGAGCTCGGCGAGGCGCGACTTGAACGTGGTTCCCACCGAGACGCTGTCGAAGACGGCGTCGACGGCGACGCCGGCGAGCGCCTCGCGCTCCTTCAGCGGGACGCCGAGCTTCTCGTAGACGCGCAGGAGCTCGGGGTCGACCTCGTCGAGGCTCTTCGGGGCATCCTTCTTCGTCTTCGGCGCCGAGTAGTAGACGATGTCCTGGTAGTCGATCGGCGGGTGGCCGATCGACGACCAGTCGGGCTCGCGCATCGTCAGCCACTGGCGGTACGCGTCGAGCCGCCACTCGAGCATGAATGGCGGCTCCTTCTTCTTCGCCGAAATGAGGCGGATCACGTCCTCCGAGAGGCCGGGAGCAACGCTGTCGGCCTCGATGTCGGTGACGAAGCCGTGCGCGTATTCACGGCTGATCAGCTCGTCGATGCGTGCGGTGTCGGTTTCCATAGTCTTTAGCGGGGCATGCGGATCAGCGGGTGGGCGACCGGCGCGATCGGGCGCAGCATCTCATCCAGCGTCACCTGCTCGAGCGTCGTGCGAATGATCCGGTTGATCCGTTGCCAGTTTGAGCGCACCTGGCAACCCGATTCCTGTACGCATGCGCCGGGGTGCGTGCTGCACTCGGTCATGCCGAACGGCCCGTCCATCGCATCGATGATCTGCGCGACCGAGATCTGCGATGGCGGGCAGGCGAGGTGATAGCCGCCGTTGATGCCGCGCGTCGAGGCGAGCAGGCCGTCCTTCGCCAGCGTCTTCAGCACCTTGCTCACGGTGGGCGAGGAGACCCCGGTCGCATCGGCGATCTCGGCCGCGCTGTGGATGCGCCTGGGGTCACGCGCGAGCGCGGTCATCACGACCGTCCCGTAATCTGCCATCCGGCTGACGCGCAGCATGCCTTCTCCGCCGATCCAATGGGCCTTTTCCGGAGGGAGGGGCGTCGGATCGCACGCCTATCCCGGTGGAATCTGTACTAGTTTAGTCCGATATGGGGCTCGAAGCAACCGGGCGGGCAAGAAACCGGAACCGATTTCAGGCGGGGGCACTGCGCCGGGTAGCGATGGGGATGCTGCGGCGCGCGAGTTCGACCGCGGAGGCCGAGGGAGTGGGGTACCGTGACGGGCTCAAACAGCGGCTGCGTTCGGCAGCCGAACTCGCGCGCCACGGTACCCCACTCCCTGCCTCCGCGGTCGGTGTAGAGCGCGCCGTAGCATCCCCACCGCTCGACCCGACGCAGTGCCCCCTGAAACGGGTTCTGGTTTTTTGCCTACCCCGGCTTTTCGCCTCCACGCTGACCGATGTCATCGCGTCGACGCGGCGCGCGCCGTATCGTGGACGCACGCCGAACGGGATTCCAGGAGTAACGAGGCATGACCTACGTAGTGACCGAGAGCTGCATCCGCTGCAAGTACACCGACTGCGTCGACGTGTGCCCGACCGACGCGTTCCGCGAGGGGCCGAACTTCCTCGTCATCGAGCCCGACGAGTGCATCGACTGCACGCTCTGCGTGGCCGAGTGCCCGGTCGAGGCGATCTTCGCCGACGACGACGTGCCGGTGGATCAGAAGGGATTCATCGCGCTCAACGCCGAGCTCGCGCGGCGCTGGAAGCCGATCGTCGAGCGCATCCCGCCGCCTCCCGACGCGGAGGAATGGGCGAAAGTAAAGAAGAAGCTCGACCAGCTCGAGCGGTAAGGTCGCTCGGCGAAACCGGGACCGACCGCATTTCCGCGACGCACCGCGCCGGGTAGCGGTGGGGATGCTGCGGCGCGCGAGTTCGACCGCGGAGGCCGAGGGAGTGGGGTACCGTGACGGGCTCGAACAGCGGCTGCGTTCCGCAGCCGAACTCGCGCGTCACGGTACCCCACTCCCTGCCTCCGCGGTCGGTGTAGAGCGCGGCGTAGCATCCCCACCGCTCGACCCGGCGCGAGCGCACCCCTGAAACGAGGTCGGTCCCGGTTTCGCCGAGCCCGCTAGCGCTCGAGCTGGTCGAGCTTCTCTACACGCCGAGGTAGGCGCGCTTTACTTCGGGGTCGTCGGCGAGCTCGCGTGCGTGCCCCTCGCGCACGATGTGCCCCTCTTCGAGCACGTAGCCGCGGTCGGCGACGCGCAGCGCCGAGTAGACGTCCTGCTCGACCAGCAGCACGGTGACGCCACGCTCGCGGATCGCGGCCAGCACGTCGAGGAGCTGGTCGACGATCGCCGGCGCGAGTCCGAGGCTCATCTCGTCGATCATCAGGAGCCGCGGCCGCGCCATCAGCGCACGCGCCATCGCGCACATCTGCTGCTCGCCGCCGGACATGCTGCCGGCGAGCTGGCGCTTGCGCTGGCGCAGGATCGGGAATATCCGGTACACCTCGTCGAGATCGGCATCGAGGTCGCTGCGGTCGCGGCGCCGGTACGCGCCCATCAGCAGGTTGTCCTGCACCGTCATCCCGCCGAAGAGCTGACGGCCCTCGGGAAGCTGGACGAGGCCGCGCGCGAAGATCGCGTCGGAAGGAAGATTCGCGATCTCCTCGCCGGCGTATAGGACGCTTCCGCTGTGCCGGAGCACCCCGGAGAGCGCGCGCAGCAGCGTCGTCTTGCCGGCCGCGTTGCTGCCGACCAGCGCCACGATCTCGCGCTCGCCGATGTGGAACGCGACGCCTTTCAACACCGGCATTTCGCCGTAGCCGGCCTCGAGATTGCGTACGGCAAGGAGGCTCTCGCTCATGCGCGCCTCTTGCCGAGATAGGCCTCGACCACGGTCGGATCGTTGAGCACGTGCTCGGGCGTCCCTTCGGCGATCATCTCGCCGTGGTGCAGGACGAGCAGACGGTCGGAGAGGCTGCGAATGGCCTTCATCACGTGCTCGATGACGATCACGGTGACGCCCTCGTCGCGGACCTTGCGGATGATCGCGATCACCGCCTCGATCTCGGCGAGGTTGAGACCCGCCATCACCTCGTCGAGCATCAGCAGGCGCGGGTTCATCGCGAGCGCCTTGGCGAGCTCGAGGCGCTTGCGATCGGGACCGCCGAGGGCGTCGGCCGGGCGGTCGGCGACCCGCGCCAGGCCGACGAATGCGAGCTTGTCCTGGGCGATCGCACGTGCCTTCGCGAGATCGCGCTCGCCGCCGCCGGTGCCGAAGAGCGCACCGACCGCGACGTTGTCCTGCACGCTCAACCCCGGAAACGGACGCATGATCTGGAACGTGCGGCCGATGCCGAGGTGCGCGCGCCTGAACGGCGCGAGACCGCCGATCGACTTCCCCTCGAAGACAAGCTCGCCCTCGGTGGGCTCGAACGCGCCGCTGATCAGATTGACGAGCGTCGTCTTGCCGGCGCCATTGGGGCCGATGAGACCGAGGATTTCGCCGCGTCCGAGCTCGAAATTGACGTTGGCGACGGCGGTGAGCCCCGCGAAGCGCCTGGTCAGCTTGCTGACCGACAGGATCGCGTCCATGGATCAGACCCGCGTCGCGCGCACGTTGGCCGCGAAGTAGCGCCAACGGTACTTGTGGAAGCGTCGGATCAGATCAGCGACGCCGCGCGGCATGAATACGACGGCAACGACGATCACGAGCCCGAAGAAGAGCCCGGCAACGGTGGACACCTCCGACGACAGCACCTCGGAGATCGACGTCAGCACGAAGGCCCCCAGCACCGGGCCGAGGACCGAGCCGGGTCCGCCGAACACCGCCATGATGATCATCTTGACGTTGAGCCCGATATCGAATGCGCTGACCGGATCGATGAAGGTGATCCAGTACGCGTGAATGCCGCCCGCGACCCCGGCGATCGCTCCCGAGATCGCGAAGGCGAGGGTCTTGTAACGCGTCGTATCGACGCCCATCGACGCCGCCGCCTCCTCGTTCTCGCGGATCGCGACGAGGCCGAAGCCGAAGCGACTCCGCGCGATCCACAGCACGACGAGCGTTGCCACGACGACGAGGCCGAGCGAGAGCTCGTAGAACAGCGCGTCGCCCTTGAGCAACGGCAGCACCAGCCCCTGGTTGCGTCCGGTGATTTCGAGGTTCGACACGATCGCCGTCATGACCTCGGCGAGGCCGAGCGTGCAGATCGCGAAGTAGTGGCCGCGCAACCGCAGGATCGCGCGGCCGAGAAGCAGCGCGAAGACGACGGCGATCACCGTGCCGATTACCAGTCCGACGCCGAAAGGAAGCTCCCAGCTCAGCATGGCGACCGCGGTGCCATAGCTGCCGAGCCCGTAGAACACCGAGTTGCCGAACGAAGCGTAGCCGGTGTAGCCGCCGATGATGTTCCAGCTCTGGGCGAGCGCTGCCATCAGGAGCACGGTGATGCCGAACTGGATCAGGCTCGGCGACGCGACCCACGGAACGATGGCGAGCAGCACCACGACGACAATGCATGCAGCCCACGCGGCGTTGCGCCTCACGCGGTTCTCCCCAGCAGCCCGGTCGGCCGCACGATCAGGACCAGCACCAGGATGCCGAAGCTCGCTACGTTAGTGTAGGTGGCGCCGATGTAGAGCGAGGTCATCGACTCCACGAGACCGAGGACGACGCCGCCGACGATCACGCCGAGCGGATTCTCGAGCCCGCCGATGATCGCGATGACGAACGACTTCGCGGTAAGCGCGGTGCCGATGTACGGATTGAGTTGCGACACGACGCCGTAGAGCGAGCCGGCCGCACCGGCGAGCGCGGTGCCGACGCCGAACGTAAGCGCGTAGATTTTCCGCGGCTCGACCCCGTATAGGCGCGCGGCGACGAGGTTCTGCGCGGTCGCGCGGATCGCGCGGCCGAGCGGCACGCGGCCGAGAAACAGCCACAGCACGATGGTGAGACCGATCGCGATCGCGAACGCAGCGAGCCTCACCACCGGCACGGTGGCGCCGAGCCAGGTGAAGTTGGCTCCGGCGTACGACGGATTGATGGTCCGGAAGTCGGCGCTGAACACGATCTGCGCCGCGTACGTGATCACCACGTCGAGCCCGAAGGTGATCAGCAGCGTGTTGAACATCGGCGCGCGAATCACCAGGTTGAGCAGTCCGCGCTGAATGGCGTAGCCGACCAGGAACATCACGATCATCGTGATCGGCAGTGCGAGGAACGGGTCGAGGTGTGCCCCGGTGAACAGGTAATAGCAGACGTACCCGCCCAGCATGATGAGGGCGCCGTGTGCCAGGTTGACGATGTTGAGGACGCCCCAGACGAGGGAAAGGCCGAGCGCCATCAGCGCGTAGAGGCCGCCCAGGAGGATGCCGTTGACCACGCCTTGCCAGAGAAGGTCCATCGCGGGGCCTCCCGCTCCGTTGTGGACTTGCTGCAGGCGACGGTCACGCCGCACGCGGCGCGACCATCCGTCCGACTGCGTCGTTGCGTCGTCGGACGCGACGCGGCTCGCGCCGCGTCACGCCGTCGTCTTCAGCGCTTCGACCAGTCGGGCATCGGGTATTCGGGCTTGTTGATAAACCCCTTGTCCCCGTAGATCGCGACTACCTGGCCATTCTGGACCTGGACAACGGTCTGCGGCAAGCTGATCTGCCCGACGCTGTCGAAGTGGATGTGACCGTAGAGCGACTCGAAGTCGACCTTGGCGAGCGCGTCGCGGACCTTCTTCGGGTCGGCCGTTCCCGCCGCCTCGATCGCCATGACGAACGCCTCGACGTCGGCGACAGCCGAAGCCGCGTGGTAATCAGGCTCGAAGCCGAACTGCGCTTTCCAGGCCTTCTCGAAATCCTCGGCGTTGCCGAACCAGCGGTCCTTCAGGGTAGGCGAGGGCAGCCACGACGTCATGCCGAACGCGTAGTCGCCGTCCTTGCCGAGCGCCTTACGGAAGTCAGCGCTCGGGACGCCGACGGTGAAGCTGTACATCTTGGGGCTGACGCCGAGGCTCTTCGACTGGCGGATGAAGTTGAGGACCTCGGTCTCGTGGCCGGCGACCAGCACGGCGTCGGGTGCTGCCGACTTGATCCGCGACAGCAGCGACGAGAAATCGGAGGCATTCGTGCTGTAGCGCTCGTCGAGCGCGATCTTGATACCCGCCTTCTCGAGCCAGTTGCGTGTTCCCTTGGCGACCGACACGTCGAACGCATCGTCGGCGAAGAGCAGTGCCGCGGACTTCACTGGCGGATTCAGCTTGCCCATCGCGGCGATCGTGCTCTCGAAGTACTTGCTCGCGACTGGCAGCGTCCCGAAGATGTACTTGTAGCCGCGGCTGAAGATCTGGTCGGATGCGCCACCGCCCTGGACCATCGGCACTTCGTACTTCTCGGCGACCGACGACGTCGCGAGCACCGTCCCGCTCGCGAAGGGCCCGAGAAGAAGCTCGATCTTGTCGGTCGATACGAGCTGTGTGTACTGCCGAACTGCGAGATTGTCGTCGGACTGGTTGTCGAGGATCTTCAGCGCGAGCTGCTCGTGCGCGTTGCCGATCTTGACGCCTCCGGCCTTGTTGATGCGGTCGACGGCGAACTCGTAGCCATCCTTGTAGTACCGGCCGGTATTGGCGAGCGAGCCCGTCATCTGGACGGAAGCGCCCAGCGTGATGGTCGCGGCCGCGGCCGGGCCCGCGACGGCGAGCGCAGCGCAGGCTGCGACGGCGAGCGGGGCCAGGGCGAACCGGAACGCGATTCGGTGCATGAAAACCTCCTGGTAGGTGTCGAGGGATCGAAACGGAGGGGCCGTCCTGCCTGGCCCGCAGCCGCATTCTATCGTAGACCGATGCTTGCCGCTCGTTCCGCCCCCACCGGCATCCGCGAAACACTTAGCCGGGCCTCGATGTCGGGCCTCCCTGACGGCGATCGTCAGGTTCTGCTGACGCCCGCGCGCCGGAAAAGCGGCGACCATCGGTGCTCATGGCTTGCCAGCCGAATCGACGATGGAGGAGAGCATGAAGGAGGAGGTAGGACGGGGTCGCAGGGCTGCGGTGAGGGTCGCTCGGCCGGGGCGGCGAGGCTTCGTGCGTGCGGTGGGCGCGGCGGGGCTCGCCGCCGGCGTCGGGCCGTTCATCTGGACGAGCCGCACGCGTGCGGCCCAGCCGACGCTGAAGATACTGCAGTGGAGCCACTTCGTCCCGGCCTACGACACGTGGTTCGACGGCACCTACACGACGGACTGGGGCGAGGCGAACGGCATGCGCGTCGTCGTCGACCATGTCGGCATTCCGGCGCTCAACTCGCGCGCCGCAGCCGAGGTGTCAGCGCAGAAGGGCCACGACCTCTTCATGTTCCTGTGGCCGGCGCCGACCTACGAGGAGCAGGTGATCGATCACCGCGAGGTCTACGAGGAAGTCGGGCGCAAGCACGGCAAGCCGATCGATCTCGCGGTGAAGAGCACCTACAACCCGAAGACGAAGAAGTACTTCGGCTTCTCCGACAGCTTCGTGCCCGATCCCGTCAACTACCGGATCGATCTCTGGTCGGAGCAGGGCATGCCGAAGGGGCCGACGACGTGGGAGGACGTGCGCAAGGTCGGCAAGGCGATCAAGGACAAGCGCAACATTCCGGTGGGTATCGGCCTCTCGGCCGAGCTCGACACCGCGATGGCGATGCGGACGATCCTCTACGCGTTCGGAGGCTCGGTGCAGAACGCCGACGGCGAGGTCGACCTGAAGTCGAAGCCGACGCTCGAGGCGGTCGAGTTCGTGAAGGCGCTCTACCACGACACGATGACGCCCGAGGTGATGGCGTGGGACCCGTCGTCGAACAACCGCGCGATGCTCGCCGGCCAGGCGTCGGTCGTCCTCAACGCGATCTCGGTCACGCGCGAGGCCGAGAACAAGAAGCTGCCGATCGCCGACCAGATCGGTCTCACGAAGGCGCTGATGGGGGCGAAGCGCGCGATCGGACTCGAGCACGTGATGGACTGCTACGTGATCTGGAAATTCGCCGACAACAAGGAAGGAGCGAAGCGCTTCCTCGTCGACTACATCGACAACTTCCACAAGGGCTTCGACGCCAGCGAGTACTACAACTTCCCGTGCTTCCCGTCGACGGTGCCCGATCTCAATAAGCTGCTTGCCGCCGATCCGCACAAACCGCTCGGCAAGTACACGGTCCTCGACGACGTGCTGCACTGGGCGACGAACGTCGGCTATCCCGGCTATGCCAACGCAGCGGTCGACGAGATCTTCAGCACCTGGGTGCTGAACACGATGTTCGCGAAGGCGGCGACGGGAACGCTGTCGTCGTCGGAGGCCATCGCCGAAGCCGACGCGAAATGCCGCAAGGTTTTCGCCAAGTGGCACGCGAAGAAGCTCGTTTGAGCGGCCGCCCGGCGACGTGGCGACCGTCGAGACGCGTGCGCTGACCCGGCGCTTCGCGGCTCACACCGCGGTCGACCGGATCGACCTTGCGGTGCACGAGGGCGAGTTCCTTGTCCTCGTCGGGCCGTCGGGTTGCGGGAAGACGACGTTGTTGCGGATGCTCGCCGGCCTCGAGCATCCGAGCTCGGGCGACGTGCTGATCGGCGGCCGTGTCGTGACCGACGAGACCCCGCGCGAGCGCAACATCGCGATGGTCTTCCAGAGCTATGCGCTGTACCCGCATCTGACCGTCGCGCGCAACATCGCCTTTCCGCTTCGCGCGGCGCGGATCGGGAAGCGCGAGCTGCGCGAGCGCGTCGCGCGCGCGGCGGACATGTTCGGCATCGGCGCGCTCCTCGGCCGCAAGCCGCGCCAGCTCTCCGGCGGCGAGCGCCAGCGCGTGGCCCTCGCCCGCGCCGTGGTGCGCGAGCCCGTCGCGTTCCTCCTCGACGAGCCGCTGTCGAACCTCGACGCCAAGCTGCGCGCGTCGGCGCGCGACGAGCTGCAGCGGTTCCAGCGCCGCCTCGGCACGACGACGATCTACGTCACCCACGACCAGGTCGAGGCGATGGGGCTGGGCGACCGCATCGCGGTGCTCTCCGGCGGGCGCCTGCTGCAGATCGGCAGGCCCGCGGACGTTTACGAGCGGCCGCAAAGCACCTTCGTCGCGACGTTCATGGGCTCGCCGCCGATGAATCTGGTCCCGGTCGCCGACGGCTGGCTCGGCATGCGCCCCGAGCACCTGCTGCCGGCCGAGATGTACGCCGGGGACGGCGATCTCGTCGACGCCCCGCTCGTCGTGCACCGCGTCGAGAATCTCGGCGCCGACCGTCTCGTCTATGCGACGCTCGAGCCGCCGCACGCGCCGGCCGCGGTGATCGCGCGGTTGCCGTCGATCGTCGCGGTGACGGTCGCCCCCGGGGAGACGAGACGCTTCGCGATCCGGCGCCGCGATCTGCGCCACTTCGATTCCGACGGGCGCGCGCGCGAATGACGACAAGCGCGCGCCGGCGCCGCCGCGATGCCGACGCGCGGCTCGGCTCGCTGATGCTCGCGCCGGCGCTCATCTACATCGCCGCGGTGATCGGGTTCCCGTTCCTCCTTGGCATCTGGTACAGCGTCACCGACGCGACGGTCGGCGGCTCGACGCTACATTTCGTCGGGCTTGCCAACTTCCGCTCGATCATCGCCGACCCGACGTTCTGGACGGCGCTGCGGAACGCGATCGTGTTCACCGTGGTGTCGCAGATCCTCGTCGTCGTGCTCGGGAAGATTCTCGCGATGGCACTCTATCGCCCGTTTCCCGGGCGCTGGCTGCTGCGCCTCCTGATCCTGCTGCCGTGGGTGGCGCCGATCTCGCTCGGCGCGATCGGCTGGCTGTGGATCTACGACCCGATCTACAGCATCATCACGTGGTCGCTGCACGCGCTGCACGTGATCCCGGCCGGCGATACGCCGGTGTGGCTCGGCGAGCCGCACCTCGCGATGGCGTCGGTGATCGTCGTCGACGTGTGGCGACTGCTGCCGCTCGCGACGGTCATCATCCTGGCCGGCCTCACGGCGATCCCGCAGGACATCCACGACGCCGCGCTCGTCGACGGCGCGGGGTTCTTCCGGCGCCTGTTCGCGATCCAGCTCCCGCTGGTGATGCCGGTGATGCTGATCGCGCTGCTGTTCGGCATCGTGTTCACGTTCACCGACATGATCGTGATCTACGTGCTGACGCGCGGCGGTCCTTTCGACTCGACGCAGGTGATCGCGAGCTACGCCTATTTCACCGGCGTCGACGGCGGTGATCTCGCGAGCGGCGCTGCGATTTCGCTGTTCCTCTTCCCGGTGCTCGCCGCCGTGGCGCTCTTCTTCCTGACCGCGGCGCGCCGGGCGGAGGTCGCCTGAGATGGCGCTGCGCCCGCGGCAGGTGCTGCTTCGGATCGGCCACGTCGCGATCCTCGCCGTGTTCACCGTGTTCCTCGCGTTTCCGTTCTACTGGATGGCGATCACCGCGTTCAAGCGGACGACCGACCTGCTCGACGTCCACGTCGATCCGCTGTGGTTCAACCAGCCGCCGACACTCGCCCACCTCCAGGAGCTCTTCTATGGCACCGAATTCGGCCGCTGGATCGTCAACACCTGCATCGTCGGCATCGCGGTGGTGGCGATCACGCTGGTCCTCGCGATCCCGGCGGGTTACGCGCTCGCCCGCCTGTCGCGGCGCGGCGGGCGCAGGCTCGGCATGGCGATCTTCCTCACTTATCTGATCCCGCCGACGATTCTGTTCATTCCGCTGTCGCGGATCGTCGCCGACCTCGGGCTGCAGGATTCGCTGTGGTCGCTGGTGCTCGTCTACCCGAGCTTCACCGTGCCGTTCTGCGCGTGGCTGTCGATGGGTTTCTTCCGCGGCATCCCGCGCGACGTCGAGGACGCTGCGATGATCGACGGCCTCACGCGCTTCGGGGCGTTCGTGAAGGTCGTGCTGCCGCTGTCGTCGGCTGGCGTGCTGACGGTGGTCATCTTCACGCTGACGATGGTGATGCAGGAATTCGTCTACGGGCTCACCTTCATCACGTCGTCGTCACAGTACACGGTCAGCGTCGGCGTGCCGACGTTCCTCGTGCGCGGCGATGTCTACTTCTGGGGCGCGCTGATGGGCGCGTGCCTGATCGTGAGCCTGCCGATCGCGGTTCTCTATAATCTTTTCGTCGACCGCTTCGTCGCCGGATTCACCGGAGGAGCGGTCAAGTGACGATCGTGGCCATTCGACGGACAACCCGGATCGACGAGCGGGATCGCCTTGCAGGCGAGATGCACGATCTGTATCAGAATGCCCCCTGTGGCTACCATTCGGCCAACGCTTCCGGTGTCATCGTGCGCATCAACGACACCGAGCTCGCGTGGCTCGGTTACGCGCGCGAGCAGGTGGTCGACCGCCTGACGCTCGCGAGCCTCGTCGCGCCGCGGCAGCGCAAGGTGCTGGCGCGCGCGTGGGCGATGCTGCGCGAGCGTGGTAGCGTGCACGACCTCGAGCTCGATCTAAGGCGCCGCGACGGCTCGGTGTTTCCCGCGCTCTTGAGCGCCGTGGCCGTTACCGACGGCTCGGGACGCTTCGTGCAGAGCCGCGCGACGGTGTTCGACATCACGCGGCGCCGGCGTGCCGAGGTGGAAGCCCACCGTTACGCCGAACGCCTGAAGGCGATGTCGCGGCGCGCGGTCGAGGTGCAGGAAGCCGAGCGCAGACGGCTCGCGCGCGAGCTGCACGATCGCGTCGGGCAGACGCTGACCGCGCTCAACATCAACCTCAACATCATCAAGGGACGCGCCGCGGCGGAAACCGACGCGGTTGTCAGTGCGCGGCTCGACGACTCGCTCGACCTCGTCGAGGCGACATTCGAGAAGATCCGTGACGTGATGGCGGAGCTGCGCCCGGCGGTGCTCGACGACTACGGGCTCGCCGCCGCGCTGCGCTGGTACGCCGAGCAATGGGGCCGGCGCACCGGCATCGCCGTATCGGTCGTCGGCAACGATCCGCAGCCGCGGCTCACCCCGGGGCTCGAGGAGACTCTGTTTCGCTGCGTGCAGGAGGCGCTGACCAACGTCGCGCGGCATGCGCAGGCGCGTCGGGTGGTGATCGCGCTCGAAGCGTCGCCGCGGGGCTTCTCGACCAGCGTCACCGACGACGGCATCGGCTTCGAGATCGCGGCGCGCGCGGACAGCACGCACGGCTCGGGCTTCGGTCTCATGTTCATGCGCGAGCGCGTCGAATCGGCCGGCGGGCAGCTCCGCATCGAATCGGCCGCGGGACGCGGCACGCGGGTCGCCGTCGAGATGAGGGGATAGCGGTGACGATACGCGTCGTGCTCGCCGACGATCATTCGGTCGTACGCGACGGCCTGCGCTTCCTGCTCGAAGCCGAGGGCGACATCGAGGTCGTCGGCGCGGCGGCGACGGGTCGCGAAGTCGTGCGCGTCGCGCGCGACGTGAAGCCCGATGTCGTGATCATGGATCTCGCGATGCCCGATCTCAATGGCACCGAGGCGACGCTGCAGATCCGCGATGCATTGCCGCAGACGCGCGTGCTGATCCTCTCGATGCATTCGACGACCGAGCACATCTACCGCGCGTTCCAGGCGGGCGCCCAGGGCTATGTCCTCAAGGAATCGGCGGGTCCGGAGGTCGTCGCAGCGGTGCGCGCCGTGCACGCACATCGGCGCTACTTGAGCCAGAAGATCGCCGAGACCGTGCTCGAAGACTACGTGCGCGACCGGAAGAGCTCGGGGCCGCTCGACAGCCTGAGTCCGCGCGAGCGTCAGATCCTGCAACTCGTTGCCGAGGGCAGGACGACCGCCGAGACCGCGAAGGTCTTGTTCCTGTCGCCGAAGACCGTCGAGACCTACCGCAGCCGCGTGATGCACAAGCTCGGCGTGCGCGACTTTGCCGGCCTCGTCCGCTTCGCGGTCCAGCACGGACTCACTCCGCTGGAATGACGGAGTAGGATGCCGGCGCAATTATCAGAGTGAGGGAGATGGCGTGGGAACGTGGCATGTGGTTGGCCGCAGCGACGAGGTTACGGAGGACGAGCCGCTGTCGGTCGTCGTCGGCAGCCTGGAGATCGGGATCTACCGCGTGAACGGCGAGTTGCGTGCGATCGAGGACGTGTGCCCGCATCAGTACGCATTGCTGACGCAGGGATTCGTCGAGGGTGAGAACGTCGAGTGCGCGCTGCATGGGGCCGTCTTCAACATCCGCACCGGTCAGTGCCTGAAGGAGCCGGGCGGTCGCGACCTCAGGACGTTCCCGGTCCGCGAGGTCGACGGCAACCTCGAAATCGAGATCGATTGATCGCGCCGCAGGAAATGTTGCGCTGAGGTCAGCGCTCCAGAATCGCGGTCACGCCCATACCTCCGCCGGTACAGATGGAGATGAGGCCACGGCCCTTGCCCTTTTGCGCGAGTAATTTGGCCAACCCCGCAACGATACGGCCGCCGGTGGCCGCAAACGGGTGGCCGAGGGCAACGCTGCCGCCTTTCACATTGAGTTTGCTCGTGTCGATCGCACCGAGCGGTTCTTCGCGCCCGAGGCGCACGCGGCAGTATTCGGGGGATTCCCACGCCCGGAGCGTGCAGATGACCTGTGCCGCGAATGCTTCGTGGATCTCGTAGAAGTCGAAGTCCTGCAATTGCATATCCGCGTCATCGAGCATCTTCGGCACCGCGTAGGTAGGCGCCATCAAAAGGCCTTCGTGATATGGACTCGCCAGGCCAGCAAAATCGACGGCCGCCACTGCGAAATGCGTGAGATAGGCCTGCACCTCGAACCCATGGGCCCTGGCCCAGTCCTCACTCGCCAACAGCACCGCCGAAGCACCGTCGCTGAGCGGGGTCGAGTTGCCGGCAGTCAACGTGCCGCTGCCTGACTTGTCGAAGACCGGCTCGAGCCTGGCGAGCTTTTCCAGTGAGGTATCGGGCCTCACGTTGTTGTCATGGTCGACGCCGTTGAACGGCACGACGAGATCCTGATAGAAGCCCGTTTTCCATGCGGTCGCAGCTTTCATGTGGCTGTGCCAGGCGAATTCGTCCTGGTCTCGCTGCGTGAGTTTCCATTCCCTGGCCATGAGCTCGCAATGCTCGCCCATGCTCAAGTGCGTCTGTGCCTCGGCGAATCCGAGAATGTGCGGCTCGAGGTCGTGTGGGCGCCAGCGCGCCATCACCTTCAATCGCTGGTCGAAGGTCTTGGCCCGATGGAGGTCGAGCAACAACTGCTGGTAGTGGTGGCTCACGACGATAGGTACGTCGCTTGCCGAATCCACACCCGCGGCAATCGCCGAGTCGAGTTCTCCGATGGCAATGCGCGTACCGAGCTCGATGGCGGTGGACAGAGAAGTGCCGCAGGCCCGGTCCAGGTTGTGCGCGGGAGTATGGGGATGCAGACCGCTTGCAAGCACCGCCTCGCGCGTCAGGCTCCAGTCGTGCGCATGCTTGACGGTCGCGCCTGCTGCAACGTCACCCAGGACCTCGCCCTTGAGGCCATACGCATCCACCAGCGCCTCGAGCGCGGCGGCCAGCATATCGCCGTTGCCGAGGCGCATGTAACCGGTGTTGATGCGGCAGAACGGGATGCGCCTGCCGCCGAGAATGGCGATCGGACGTGGGAGCTTGATCATGGTGACCTCCTTGGAGATCCTGGCTTCCTTCAGCTTGCGCCCACCGCAGTGTGGCTGAGCGGCTCCTCACCGTCGCCGGCGGCATGCCGTGCCAGTACGAAGAGAAGATCCGAGACCCGGTTGAGGTAGATGCGAACCTGCGGATTCAACGCGTGCCTGGTGTCGATGTGAAGCTGGGCGGCTGCCAGGTTGTGCTCGGCGCGGCGCACGACGGCGCGTGCGAGGTCCAGCGCGGCGGATGCCGGATTGGCGCCGGGCACGATGAACACCGGCCGCAGGGGCCGCCGCGCCACCAGTTGGTCGATGAGACCCTCCACGCGCGTCACCATATCCGCGGTGACGAGTGAAACGCCGGGCGTGAGGCGGTCACGCGCGTGCGGGTTCGCCATCAGGTCGGCGGCAATCACGAACAGATCGCGCTGAATACGGAGGATCGTTTCGTTCGATTCCGCGTCCGCGCCGAACGACCGCGCCATGCCCAATGCCGCGACCGTCTCGTCGATGCTGCCGACCGTCCGGATGAGCGGATCGGCCTTGGCGATACGCCCGCCGAACAGGAGGCCGGTGCTGCCGTCGTCGCCAAGCTTCGTGTAGATGCGGGATTGGCTCATTGGGATGTGCTCGATTCGGGGAAGGCGGGCGGCGTCTCGCTCCAGGGCTGCGGATCGGCGAAGAATTCTTCGGTATGCACCTCGGTGTCGGCGGCCCCTTGCGCGCGGGCGGCCTCGGCGCAATCGGTCACAAAACCGGTCGGTCCGGCGATGAACACGTCGAAGCCCTGCAGGCTGCCGAATGCGTCCGGCAGCAGCTCCGGAATCCGACGATGGAGTGGCGCGCTCGGGTCACGAGTCAGGGTAAGCAGACAACGAAAACCGCGATGCCTGCGTTCCCAACCTTCGAGGCGCGCACGGTCGATCGCATCGGCGGCGGTGCGGACCGAGAAGAACAAATGCACCTGTCGTTCGCCCGGGTCCGCAAGCAACGCCTCGGCGAGCGCGCGAATGGGCGCGAGCCCGGAGCCCGCGGCAAGCAACAGGATCGGGCAATCGCGCTCGTCACTCGACAGGAAGGTCCCGTACGGCCCCTCCAGCTCGACCGCGTCGCCGGGCTTCAGCACGTCGTGCACCCAGTTGCTGGTTCGCCCGCCGGGGTAGCGCGTGACCAGCAGGCTGACCCGGTTATCGGCGCGCGGCGCGTTCGCGATCGAGTACGAACGTTGCGGAAGACGATGCGCGGCGTCGCTTAGCAGCACGTACTGTCCGGCCCGATACGCAAGCGCACGATCGGCCGGAACCAGCCACAGCTCCCGGATCACCGGGGTGACCGCCGTGCTGGTCAGTACCCGGTACCGGTACCCGCTCCACGGCGCGCTGTCCGACACCGATCATGCCCCGGCGGATTCGGCATTCAGCAGTTGCCGCAGCATGTACGGGAGGATTCCGCCGTGCCGGTAATACGCGGCCTCGGCGGGTGTATCGATGCGCACGCCCGCGTCGAACTCGCGCGACTCCCCGCGCGGGCCGATGGCGCGCACGTGTACGCTGGTCGCGGAGCCGTCGGTGCCCACCAGTCCGGTGACGTCGAACGTCTCTTCTCCCGAGAGGCCAAGCGAGTCGGCGTCCTGTCCGTCGCGGTACTGCAACGGCAGCACGCCCATGTCGATCAGGTTGGACCGGTGGATGCGTTCGTACGATTTGGCGATCACCGCGCGCACGCCGAGCAGCGCCGTGCCCTTGGCGGCCCAGTCGCGCGAAGACCCCGAGCCGTATTCCTTGCCGGCCAGAATCACGAGCGGAGTGCCGGCCGCGAGGTAGTTCACCGATGCATCGTAGATCGTCGTCACGGGCGCACCGGCTCGGGTGAAGTCGCGGGTGAACCCGCCTTCGGTACCTGGCGCAAGCTGATTGCGCAACCGGATGTTCGCGAAGGTGCCGCGGATCATCACCTCGTGGTTGCCGCGGCGCGCGCCGTAGGAGTTGAAGTCCTTGCGCTCGACGCCGTGCGCGGTGAGGTATTTGCCCGCAGGCGAGTCGGCCTTGATGGCGCCGGCCGGGCTGATGTGGTCGGTCGTCACCGAGTCGCCCAGCCTGGCCAGCACGCGCGCGCCGGTGATGTCGGCAAGGGGCGCCGGCGTGCGGCCGACGCCGTCGAAATACGGCGGTTGCCGCACGTAGGTCGACTCGGTGTTCCAGGCGAACGCGTCGCCCTCCGGCACGTGCAACCCGCGCCAGCTGGCGTCGCCCGAAAACACGTCGGCGTAGTCCCTGGCGAACATGTCGGCCTGCAGGCAGGCGTCGATCACGTCCTGGATCTCGCGCGCGGAGGGCCAGATGTCGCGCAGGTACACCGGCCGGCCGTCGCGGCCTGTGCCCAGCGGTTCGCTGAGGAGGTTGGTGTGCAGCGTGCCCACCAGCGCATACGCCACCACCAGCATCGGCGACATCAGGAAGTTCATCTGCGTCTGCGGGTGGATGCGTCCCTCGAAGTTGCGATTCCCCGAAAGCACGGAGCAGACGTTGAGCTTGTGCGCGTCGACGGCCGCCGCGACTTCCGGGATCAGCGGCCCCGAATTGCCGATGCATGTGGTGCAGCCATACCCGACCAGGTTGAACCCGAGCTTGTCGAGGAACGGCGTCAGCCCGGCGCGATCGTAGTAATCGGTGACGACGCGCGAGCCCGGCGCCAGCGAGGTCTTGACCCACGGTTTGCGCACGAGGCCCTTTTCGACCGCACGCTTCGCCAGCAGCCCGGCGCCGATCATCACCGATGGGTTGGAGGTGTTGGTACAGGAGGTGATGGCCGCGATCACCACGTGTCCGTTGTCGACGCAGGTCTTGTCCGCGCCGGGAATGCGGATGTCCACAGGCGCATGCGGCCAGTCGTGGCGGCGGTCGCAGCGGCAGGGATCCACCGGCGGTTGGTCCTTCGCGCCGGACGAAATCGCGATCGGATCGCTGGCCGGAAACGAGTCGGCGTTGGCCTCGTCGAGACCCGCCAGCAGCGCCGTTTCGTAAGGATGGCCTTCCAGCAGCGCCGCGACGGCGTGCGGTGCGAAGCGTAACGGGATCCGGTCCTGCGGCCGCTTCGGACCGGCAAGCGACGGTTCCAGCGAGCCGAGGTCGAGCTCGAGCGTTTGCGAGTACTCGGCCTCGTGCGCGGGGTCGTACCACAGGCCCTGTTCCCTGGCGTAGGCCTCGACCAGGCGGATCTGGCGCTCCGGCCGACCGGTGAGACGCAGGTACGCGAGCGTCTCCTCGTCGATCGGGAAGATCGCACAGGTTGCGCCGTATTCCGGGCTCATGTTGCCGAGCGTGGCGCGATTGGCCAGAGGCACCCGGGCGATGCCGGGCCCATAGAACTCGACGAACTTGCCGACGACCCCGGTCCGCCGCAACAGTTCGGCGACCGTCAGCACCAGATCGGTTGCCGTGGTGCCCGCCGGAAATTCGCCGGTCAACTTGAGACCGACGACCTGCGGGATCAGCATGCTCATCGGTTGCCCCAGCATCGCCGCCTCGGCCTCGATGCCGCCGACACCCCAGCCCAGCACGCCGAGGCCGTTGACCATCGGTGTGTGCGAGTCGGTCCCGATCAGGGTATCGGGATAGGCTTGCATGCCATCCGGCCCCTTGCGCGTGAACACTACGCGCGCGAGGTATTCGAGATTGACCTGGTGGCAGATCCCGGTGTCCGGAGGCACCACCTTGAAGTTGGCGAACGCGTGCTGTGCCCAGCGCAGCACCTGGTAACGCTCGACGTTGCGCTGGAACTCCAGTCGCGCGTTGGTGGCGAACGCATCGTTGCTGCCGAACACGTCGGCGATGACCGAGTGGTCGATCACGAGCTCGCCCGGGATCAGCGGATTGATCCGGTGCGGATCGCCGCCGAGCGCGATGATCGCGTCGCGCATCGCGACCAGATCCACGACGCAGGGCACTCCGGTGAAATCCTGCATCAGCACGCGCGCCGGCGTGAACTGGATTTCCCGAGGCTGCGCTGCACGCGGTTGCCAGTCCGCCAGCGCCTGGATCTGCTCGCGGGTGACGAGATGGCCGTCCTCGTTGCGCAGCAGGTTTTCCAGCAGCACCTTGAGGCTGTAGGGAAGGCGGTGCCTGGTCTCGATGCGGTCGAGCCGGTGGATCGTGTAGGTGTCGTCGCCGACGGCAAACCGCTGTCGCGTACCGAAGCTGTTCGATCTCATGTTGCGCTCCGTCGTCTTGTTCATGCGTACTCCGGCGCACCCGAGCCCGCATGGGAATTCATGTCAGGCCACCATAACACGGAGATCGGAGCCCCTACCTGGTGACGCGGGTCAAAGCCTTTCCGTAGTGATGCACGATGGCGGGCTCACCGGGATGATGGTCGTGCTGCCTGATCGAGTACATCGTGTTATCGGCCGTCGTGCCGTGCTTGTGGACACCGGTGATGGTGCCGTGACCGATCGCGCTGCGATAGTGCCAGGTCACGTCCGTGCCGATGGGAATCGTTTCGAAATCGTGTGATTGCGTCGTTGGCATGAAAAGCTACCTCCTGGCGGTGGATCGACTCGCGGCGAGAACACTTCGCCGCCTCGCCCGTCCTTACGTCGCCTGGTGGTTGGATAAACGGGGGCATTGAAAGTTTCGGATCAACCGGCGCCCGGACCGCCGTTGGAGTGCACCTGGAACGCCGGTGCTCGAACTTCCGCGCCAACGGCAGCCGGTAACAATCAGTCGCGCAGCCTCATGAGCGCACGACCCTTATGCAATGCGATGTGATCGGTCTTGTCGCTCTTGATCTCGTAGAGCGGGTCCTCTTTGTTCGCGTGATGGATGTATCCCTTGTACTCGACGTTCGCATCGTGAATTCTGACGATCCTGCCGCGTACGCGTCCTGCCTCGGAGTTCCAGCTCACATGATCGCCGATGGTAAGTCTTCTGGTCATCGATCCTTACCTCGAGATGATGCGCCACGGGACGGGAGCACTCATGGTGCCTATGCGAGCACAGGGCGAGCAGCGTCAGTCGCGGTCCTCACGCCACTTTGCAAGAATGAGGGAGACGACATGGGGTCGTGGCATGTGGTTGGCCGCAGCGACGAGGTTTCCGAAGACGAACCGACGTCGATCGTCGTCGACGGCAACCTCGAGATCGAGCCCGACTGACTGCTGCACTGGAGGAACAGGGCATTCCAGGTGTCGCTGGAGGTCAGGGCTTTGCCAGCCGCCGCCATAGTGCGGGCGGCTTGCCGACCGCCCGTTTGAACGCTCGCGCGAATGCCGCTTCGGATTCGTAGCCGACTTCCTGCGCGATCGACGCGACCGTGGCGCCTGTGTCGCGAAGGAGCGCCGCTCCGGCCTGCATCCGCCAGTTCGCGAGGTACTGCATTGGCGGCTGACCGACCATTTCGCCGAAGCGCTCATGCAGCGCCGAGCGCGACAATCCCACGCGGCCGCCGAGCTCCTCGACGGTCCACGCATGTGCCGGGTCATCGTGCATCAGCGCGAGCGCGCGGCCGACGAACCGGTCGCGCAATCCGGCCAGCCAGCCGCGGCTTTCCGCGGGCAGCGAACCGAGGTGGCGCCGCACGGCGTCGATGAACAACATTTCGCTCAGGCGCTCCAGCATCGCGCTGCCACCGGGGTCCCCGGTCTGGGATTCCACCGCGGCACGACGCATACATTGCGCTGTCCAGTCCTCGCCGGAGTTTTCATGCAGATGCAGGAGCCGCGGCAGTGATGCGATCAGAGGATTGAAAGGGCGCAGGTCGCAGCCGAGAAACCCGCAAACCAGCGTCGTCTCGCCGGAATCGCCGGGGACCGTTCCCGGCTGGATCTCGCTCACGTCCAGACGCACGCCGAACGGCAGACGCTGTCCCCGTCGCGCGAAATAGCCGGGCACGTCCGGCGGCGCTCGCATTCCGGGGGCGCTCGAGACCACGTGAGGATCGCCGTGCGGAAACAGAATGATGTCTCCGCTTTCCAGACGCGTCGGAGCCTCGCCGATCGCGGCACCCCAGCACGTACCCGAGATCACGACGTGGTACTCCATCACGTGCTCCGAACCGGGCAGTACCGCTGCGGCGATCTCGCGCGAAGGTGGCGCCTCGGCCGCCCAGTCGCGTCCACCACGGACGTGGAAGTAGAGCGCTCCCCGCAGACGCACGCTGCGCAACACGCTGGAGAGGATGTCCTCGTTCATCGTGCGTGGCCGATCAACGCTGGCAGACTCGCCGCCGCTTTCGCCATCGCCAATCGATCGATAACGGACTCAAGATCAAGCGGCCGCGACTCCCGGCAAAGCGGACGGGCGCGTTCTGCGACACCATTGGACCCGTCATTGGCCGAAGAACGAGAGATCAACCATGGACATCCAACCACCCGTCACGGAATCCGTCGTACGCACCCACCTGCAGGCTTTCCTGGAGCAGCGGGGCATCGCCGCAATTCTCGGCGATTATGCCGAAGACGCATTGTTAGTGAGCGAGGACCGGACGTATCGCGGCCGACGCGATATTGGCACGTTCTTCGTGCGTTTCATCGCATCGCTGCCCCCGCAAGGCATCGATCGCTTCTCGCTGCGAAGTCTGCGTGTCGCGGGGGACGTGGCGCACATTACCTGGAGCATCGGCAGCGAGTGGCCACTTGGTACGGACACCTTTGTGGTGCGCAACGGGAAGATCGTTTCGCAGACGTTCGCAATGTACGCAACCGAGGCATCGTAATGGGTGCCCTTCTATCGCTTGTCTACGGCGTCGTTGCGTATGGCGTATGTCTCGCGGCCCTTGTCTACCTGATCGGATTCAGCGGCAGCGTGCTCGTGCCGAAGTCGGTCGATGTCGGCGCCCCCGCGCGGGTGGCTTCGGCGCTGTGCATCGACGTGCTTCTCATCGCGCTGTTCGCAGCGCAGCACAGCGTGATGGCGCGGCGCTCGTTCAAGCGCTGGTGGACACGAATCGTGCCGCCCGCCGTGGAGCGTAGCACGTATGTGCTCGCGGCGAGCATCGCTCTTGCCCTGCTGTTCTGGCTATGGCGGCCGATCCCGGCCCCGGTCATCTGGCAGGTCAGCCATTCCGCGGTCGCTCACGTCCTTCGGGGCATCTTCTGGCTCGGCTGGGTGCTGGTGCTCGTCAGCACTTTTCTCATCAGTCACTTCGAGCTGTTCGGACTGCACCAGGTGTTCGCACGATTCACGGGCCGCATGATGCACACGTCCCGCTTCAGGACGCCGCTCTTGTATCGCTACGTGCGCCATCCGCTGTATCTCGGCATCGTACTCAGCCTGTGGTCGGTACCGGTGATGACGACAGGTCATCTGTTGTTCTCGCTGGGTGCGACCGGCTACATCTTCGTCGGCATCTGGTTCGAAGAGCGCGACCTCGTCGCCCAGTTCGGAGAGCACTACCGCAGATACCGCGCCGAGGTGGGCATGCTCGTGCCGCGCCGAATCAGGCCATGACGCGCGACGCACTTGCGTAAGGGCGCGATCCTGTACGCACTTCGAACCAGGATGACTCGCCGCCAGACACTCGGCGCGAGCCTCGATCCGGGCACGATCGGAGAGATCGCCAGGACCGCTCAACGGTGCTTCAGAGCAAGGCTTGGAGGCGGAGGTCGGAATCGAACCGGCGTAGACGGCTTTGCAGGCCGCTGCATGACCACTCTGCCACCCCGCCCGGGATGGGGCCCGACGCGATGCGATCAGGAAGCGCCGTCGGGCCGGTCAACGAAAAGGGAGAGCCGCACTTTCGTCCTGCTGGCTCTCCCGATGAAGCTGGAGCGGGAAACGAGTCTCGAACTCGCGACCTCAACCTTGGCAAGGTTGCGCTCTACCAACTGAGCTATTCCCGCGCGGCCGGGAATTATAGCACCGCGGCAATCGCGTCGACGACGTAGTCGAGGTTCTTCGGGTTGAGCGCCGCGACGCAGATGCGGCCGGTGTCGATCGCGTAGATCGAGTACTCGCGCCGCAGGCGCTCGACCTGGGCCCGCGTCAATCCCGAGTACGAGAACATGCCGCGCTGACGCAGGATGTGCCCGAAATCGTGGCCGGGGGCGCGTTTCGCGAGGCCCGCGACGAGCGCCTCGCGCATCGCACGGATGCGCTCGCGCATTGCGCCGAGCTCACGCTCCCACAGCGCGCGCAGCTCCGCATCGCCGAGGACAATCGACACGATGCGCCCGCCGTGCGTCGGTGGCGTCGAGTAGTTGGTGCGGATCACGCGCTTCATCTGCGACAAGACCCGCGTCGCTTCGTCGCGCGAGCCGGTGACCACGGTGAGAGCGCCGACGCGCTCGCCGTAGAGCGAGAAGGACTTCGAGAACGAGCTCGAGACGAACACCGGCCCGGGTGTCGCCGCGAACCTGCGCACGACCTCGCCATCGGCGTCGATGCCTGCGCCGAATCCCTGATAGGCGAGATCGAGGAACGGAACGAGGCCGCGGCTGCGCACGGTCGCGACGATCTCGTCCCACTGCGCAGGCGACGGGTCGAACCCGGTCGGATTGTGGCAGCACGCGTGCAGCACGACGACGCTGCCGGAGGGCAGCGCGGCGATCGCCGAGCGCATCGCGACGAAATCGAGGCCCCGCGTGACGGCGTCGTAGTACGGATAGGTCGCGACGCGGTAGCCCGCCGACTCGAACAGCGCGCGGTGGTTCTCCCAACTCGGATCGCTGATCCACGCGCCTGCGGCGGGAGCGAAGCGGTGGATGAAATCGGCGCCGACCTTCAGCGCGCCGGTTCCGCCGAGCGCCTGGACGGTGACGGCGCGTCCCTCCGCGATGACCGGGCTGTCGGCGCCGAAGAGGAGCGGCGGCACCGCGCGGTCATATGCGGGGATGCCGTCGATCGGCAGGTAGCCGCGCGGCGACGCCGCATCGGCGATCTCGGCTTCGGCGCGGCGCACGCATTCGAGGAGCGGCAGCTTTCCGCTGTCGTCGTTGTAGACGCCGACACCGAGGTTGACCTTGCGGGGATTGGTGTCGGCATTGAACGCCTCGGTGACGCCGAGAATCGGGTCGCGCGGCGCGAGATCGACGCTGCCGAAAAGCGTCGCGGAGACTGGAGCGTTCATGTTCGATCCGGGGCCGATCTGAAACGCGCTATTGTACGCGGGTCACCGATCGTTGCCCCCACCCGCTTCGCGACTCATGGCGCGCGCCGACACCCGCCTCGAACCTGCACCGAAGATTCCCCCCGTCACCGCGCTGAAGACGCTTGCGCGGACGCGACGTTTCCTCGCTCCGTATCGCCGGCAGATCGTGCTCGCCGCGATCGGGCTCGTCATCGCCGCGGCGGCGGTCCTTGCGGTCGGACAGGGGCTGCGCTTCGTTGTCGACAAGGGCTTCGCGGCATCGAATGCAGGCGAGCTCAACCGCACGCTCGCGATGATGCTCGGCATCATCGTCGTGATGGCAGCGGCGACCTACATGCGCTTCTTCTACGTGTCGTGGCTCGGCGAGCGCGTCACCGCCGACCTGCGGCGAACGGTGTTCGATCACCTGCTCGCCCTGCCGCCGTCGTTCTTCGAGGCGACGCGCACCGGCGAGGTGATCTCGCGCCTGATCAACGACACGACGATGCTGGAGACGGTGATCGGCGCGAGCGCGTCGCAGGCGATTCGCAACTTCCTGCTCCTGGTCGGCGGCCTCGTCATGCTGATGGCGACGAGCCTCAAGCTCACGTTGCTCGTCCTGGCGGGAGTGCCGATCGTCGTGATCCCGATCATCCTGTTCGGGCGCCGCGTGCGCAGGCTCGCGCGCGCGACGCAGGATCGCGTCGGCGACGTCGGCTCGTTCCTCGATGAATCGCTGCACGAGATCCGCACCGTGCAGGCCTATGGCCACGAGGACGACGACCGGCAGGGCTTCGCGCACCGCGTCGAGGATGCGTTCGGCACCGCCGTGCGGCGGATCCGCCAGCGCGCGCTGCTGGTCGCGGCGGTCATCCTGCTCGTGTTCGGCGCGGTCGGCGTGATTCTGTGGATCGGCGGTCACGACGTCGTCGCCGGGCGCCTGTCGGGAGGCGAGCTCTCGGCGTTCGTGTTCTACGCGATCATCGTCGCCGGCTCGGTCGGCACGATCAGCGAAGTGATCGGTGACCTGCAGCGCGCCGCCGGCGCGACCGAGCGCCTGTTCGAGCTTCTTTCCGTGGTTCCCGAGATCAAGGCTCCGGCCGCGCCGGCCGCGCTCCCCGTTTCCGGGCGCGGAACGCTCGCGTTCGAGCATGTCCGCTTTCACTATCCGTCGCGTCCCGACACGCCCGCACTCGACGACTTCACCCTCGACGTCCGCGCGAGCGAGAAGGTCGCGCTGGTCGGTCCCTCGGGTGCGGGCAAGACGACGGTGTTCCAACTCCTGCTGCGCTTCTACGATCCGCAGGCCGGCGCGGTGCGCATCGCCGGCGTCGATCTGCGCAACGCCGATCCGCGCGAAGTGCGCCGTCAGCTCGCGGTGGTTCCGCAGGACCCGGTGATCTTCGCGGCGTCGGTGCTCGAAAACGTCCGCTACGGCAGGCCCGATGCGAGCGACGCCGAGGTGAAGGCGGCGTGCGAGGCGGCCTACGCCGGCGAGTTCGTCGAGCGGCTGCCCGACGGCTATGCGAGCACGCTCGGCGAGCGCGGCGTGCGTCTTTCCGGCGGGCAGCGCCAGCGCCTCGCAATCGCGCGCGCGATCCTCGCCGACCGCCCGATCCTGCTCCTCGACGAGGCGACGAGCGCGCTCGATGCCGAGAGCGAGCGCATCGTCCAGCTCGCGTTGGAGCACCTGATGGCGGGGCGCACGGTGCTGATGATCGCGCACCGCCTCGCGACGGTGCGCCACGCCGACCGCATCATCGTGATGGAGGCGGGGCAGGCGATCGCGCAGGGCACCCACGATGCGCTGGTTCGCGACAATCCGCTCTATGCGCGCCTCGCGGCGCTGCAGTTCGCCGCCCCCGCCGAGCGCGAGCCCGCCGAAGCCGCATGATCGTCACGTTCCCGGACAGCCCCTGGGAGCTGCACCAGCCGTTCGAGCCGTCGGGAGACCAGCCCGAGGCGATCGCAAAGCTCTGCGAAGGGCTCGCCGACGGGCTCTCGTTCCAGACGCTGCTCGGCGTGACCGGGTCGGGGAAGACCTACACGATGGCCAACGTCGTCGCGCGCACCGGCCGGCCGGCGCTGGTGCTGGCGCCGAACAAGACGCTCGCCGCGCAGCTCTATTCCGAGTTCCGCGAGTTCTTCCCGCACAACGCGGTCGAGTATTTCGTGTCGTATTACGACTACTACCAGCCGGAGGCCTACGTTCCTTCGCGCGACCTCTACATCGAGAAGGACAGCTCGATCAACGAGCACATCGAGCAGATGCGCCTGTCGGCGACGAAGGCGATTCTCGAGCGGCCCGATTGCATCGTCGTCGCGACCGTGTCGGCGATCTACGGCATCGGCGATCCGTCCGAGTACCACAGCATGATCCTGCACGTGCGCCAGGGCGATCGCCTCGCGCAGCGCGATGCGATCGCGCGGCTGACCGAGATGCAGTACCAGCGCGCCGAGCTCGACTTCCGGCGCGGGACCTTCCGCGTCCACGGCGACGTGCTCGACATCTTCCCGGCCGAGAACGCCGAGAGCGCGCTGCGCGTCTCGCTGTTCGACGACGAGGTCGAGTCGCTGCAGCTCTTCGATCCGCTGACCGGCCATCTGCGGCAGAAGATGACGCGCTACACGGTGTTCCCGTCGTCGCATTACGTCACCGGGCGCCGCAAGGTGCTCGACGCGATCGAGGCGATCAAGGCCGAGCTCGCGCAGCGCAAGCAGGAGTTCGTCGCCGCGATGAAGCTGGTCGAGGCGCAGCGCATCGACCAGCGCACGCGCTTCGATCTCGAGATGATGGCCGAGATCGGCTTCTGCAAAGGGATCGAGAACTATTCGCGCCACCTGTCCGGGCGCGCAGCGGGCGAGCCGCCGCCGACGCTGATCGATTACCTGCCGGCGAAGGCGCTGATGTTCATCGACGAGAGCCACGTGACGATTCCGCAGGTCGGCGGCATGTACAAGGGTGACCGCGCGCGGAAGGAGAATCTCGTCGACTACGGCTTCCGGCTGCCGTCGGCGCTCGACAACCGGCCGCTGCGTTTCGACGAGTTCGAGCGCCTGCTGCCGCAGACGATCTTCGTCTCGGCGACGCCGGCCGACTACGAAGCGAAGCACGCGGGACAGGTGGTCGAGCAGGTCGTGCGCCCGACCGGGCTCGTCGATCCGCGCCTCGAAGTGCGCCCGGCGGCGACGCAGGTCGACGACCTGCTGTCGGAGATCAACGCCCGCGTGGCGCAAAGCGAGCGCGTGCTGGTGACGACGCTGACCAAGCGGATGGCGGAGGATCTCACCGAATACCTCGGCGAGCACGGCGTGCGCGTGCGCTATCTGCACAGCGACATCGACACCGTCGAGCGCGTCGAGATCATCCGCGACCTGCGTCTCGGCGAATTCGACGTGCTGGTCGGCATCAACCTCTTGCGCGAGGGGCTCGACATTCCCGAGGTGTCGCTGGTCGCGATCCTCGATGCCGACAAGGAAGGGTTCCTGCGCGCCGAGCGGTCGCTGATCCAGACGATCGGCCGTGCCGCGCGGCACTTGAACGGCACCGCGATCCTCTACGCCGACCGCGTGACCGACTCGATGAAGGCGGCGATCGACGAGACCGAGCGGCGGCGCGCGAAGCAGATTGCGTGGAATCGCAAGATGGGCATCACGCCGCGCGGCGTCGAGAAGCGGATCCGCGAGATGATCGACGGCGTCTACGACATCGACGACGAGCGGCGCGAGCTCAAGGCCGCACAGGCGAAGGCGAAGTATGCGGCGATGCCCGAGAAGGACCTCGAGCGCGAGCTGCGCGAGGTCGAGCGCATGATGCAGGAGGCAGCGAAGAACCTCGAGTTCGAGCGCGCCGCGGAGCTCCGCGATCGCCTGTTCTCGCTGCGCGAAGCGCTGGTCGGCGTGGCGCTGCCGACGGAGACCTGACCCGCGCGCGGGCCTCGCGCCTGAACCAATCACGCCAGCCGACCATCGAACCGTGGTCGCGGCGGCGTCGAAGCGCCGCGTCCTATACTGGAAGCTTCCGGGATTTCGAGAAGGAGCATGCGATGCAACTCAACGACAAGGTAGCGATCGTCACCGGCGCCGCGAGCGGGATCGGCAAGGCCATCGCCACGCGATACGTGAAGGCGGGTGCGCGGGTGGTGATCGCCGATCTCAATCTCGACGCCGCGAGCACCGCGGCGCGCGAGATCGATCCCAGCGGGCGCTCGATGGGCGTCGCGATGAACGTCACCGACGAGACGGCCGTCAACGCGGGCGTCGCCGCCACGGTGGCGAAGTACGGCAAGGTGGACATTCTCGTCAGCAACGCCGGCATCCAGATCGTCGATCCGATCGAGAGCTTCAGCCTCGCCGACTGGAAGAAGCTGCTCGCGATCCATCTCGACGGCGCGTTCCTCACGACGCGCGCCTGCCTGCCGCACATGTACAAGGCGGGCAGCGGCAGCGTGATCTACATGGGGTCGGTGCACTCGAAGGAGGCGTCGGTGCTGAAGGCGCCGTACGTCACCGCGAAGCACGGGCTGATCGGGCTCGCCAAGGTCGTCGCGAAGGAGGGCGCGAAGCACGGCGTGCGCGCCAACGTGATCTGCCCCGGCTTCGTGCGCACGCCGCTCGTCGAGAAGCAGATTCCGGAGCAGGCGAAGGAGCTCGGCATCTCCGAGGAGGACGTGATCAAGAAGGTGATGCTGAAGGACACCGTCGACGGCGAGTTCACCACGGTCGACGACGTTGCCGAAGTCGCATTGCTGTTTGCATCGTTCCCGACCAACGCGCTCACCGGCCAGTCGCTGGTGGTGAGCCATGGGTGGTTCATGCAGTGACGAGCGCGCGCGCTGCCACCGACGCCGGCTTCGCGCCGGTGTCGGTGCTGTTCGTGTGCATGGGCAACATCTGCCGCTCGCCGACGGCGGAGGTCGTGTTCCGCGACCATCTGCTGCGCAGCGGCCAGGGCTCCGGTCTGCAGATCGCTTCGGCCGGAATCGGCGACTGGCACGTCGGCGAGCCCCCCGACCCGCGTGCGATCGCGCATGCGCGGCGCCGCGGCTACGAGCTCGCGGGCCTGCGGGCGCGGCAGATCTCGCGCGATGACTTCACGCGCTTCCGCTGGATCCTCGCGATGGACGAGCGCAACCTGCGCGATCTCGCTGCGCTGCGCCCGGCGGGCTTCACCGGGCATCTCGGCCTCGCGCTCGATCTCGCGCCGGGGATCGGCGTGCGCGAGGTTCCCGATCCGTACTACGGAGGCGCCGCGGGCTTCGAAGAGGTGCTCGATCTCCTCGAGCGCGCGACGCCTGCGCTCGTGCGGCGCGTGCTGCCCGGAGGCAGCACGCGCTGACGCGACGTGCTCAGGACGCGCTGTTCTTGCGCGTCTCGACGAGCTGCAGCGGTTCCTCGGTGATCACCGCGCGCGGAGGGCGCACGCGGTGGGGTCGCGAGAGCGGTTGCTCCTCCTGTTCGGCAATCGGTGCATGGTGGCGCGTTTCGACGAGCTCGAGACCCGAATCGGGGGCGAGCGTGAGTGCGATCGGCACGATCTCCGGTGGAGCGGACGGAGCCACCACCGGTGCAGCGTGCGCAGCCGCAACTGATGCAGCCACCGCCGGAGAGAGCGCAGCCGGCGGAATCACCGCGGGCGCGGGTTCGCGAACGACCGGTGACTCCGCAGTGCCGGCGTCGCCCGCGGGTGCCGGCCGAGCGATCGCGACCTCGTGCGTCGACGCTTCCGGAGCGGACGCGACGGGCTGTTCGTGCGCTGCGGGGCTCTCGGGCCGGCCTCGGGTCGGATGTTCGGCCGGTGCCGGCATCGCTTCCGGCGCTGCACCCGTGCCGGCGACTGCTGCGGGACCGCCGGAGCCGTTGTGACGCTCGCCGTGGGTGGGACGGTCCCCGGAGGCCGCGCGCTCCCCGCCGTGCTCTCCACCGCGCTCGCCGCCACGACCACGACGGCCACGCCTACGACGACCGCCTTCGCGGCGCTCCTCGCCGCCACCTTCGGTGGTCGCGTGCGGCGTCTCGCCCTGGGTCGCGTGCTCGAGCGCTCCCGCTTCCTCGGCACCGTCTCTCCGCCTGCCGCGCTCGCGCTCGCCCGCCGGGCGTTCGACCGGTTGCCGCTCACCGCGCTCGCGTTCCCCGGGTTGACGGTCTGCGGGCTGCCGCTCGCCGCGACCTTCGCGGCGGCGATCGCGTTCGCCGCGCGCCTCAGGTGAGCGGTTGCGCTCGGAACGATCGCGTTCCGAACGATCGCGTTCCGAACGATCACGCTCCGAACGATCACGATCCGAACGATCGCGGTCGCCGCGCGGACGATCGCCGCGGGCGCCGTCGCGGCGACCGTGTCCGTCGCGACGCGACTCGGACTCGGCGCGCGCCGGGACCGCGGTCGGTCGCGGCGGACGGGCCCGGGCGGCGGACGGTGTCGCGGCGCCGGCAGCGGCGGTCTTGACTGCCGCGGGCGCCGCAGGCTCGGCCGCAGGGGCCCGCAACCAGCCGAGCACGCGCCCGAACCACGAGCGGTGCGCCTCGGAAGTCGTCGGGGCAGGAATCGGCGCTGCGGCCGGCGCCGGGGCGCGCTCGACCGGCATCGGCGCCGGCTGCGAAGGCGTGATCCCCTTGACGATCGCCTCCTGGCGGGGCGCCTTCGCTTCGTCGCGGTGCACCGCGGCGTTCTCGTCCACCGGTTGCTCGACCATCTCGAACGACGGCGGCAGCGGCTCGCTGTGATTGAGATCGTCGTGGCGCAGGCGCTCGATGCTGTAGTTCGGTGTCTCCAGGTGCCGGTTGGGCACCAGCAGCACGTTGACCTTGAAGCGCGTCTCGGTCGACAGGACCTCGGCGCGCTTCTCGTTCAGCAGGAACGTCGCGACGTCGACCGGCACCTGCGCGACGATCTGCGCGGTGTTGTCCTTCATCGCTTCCTCCTGCAGGATGCGCAGGATGTGCAGCGCCGTCGACTCGGTGCCGCGGATGTGTCCGATGCCGTGGCAGCGCGGGCACGCGATGTACGCCGATTCGTTGAGCGCAGGCCTCAGGCGCTGGCGGGAAAGCTCGAGCAGCCCGAAGCGCGAGATCTTGCCGATCTGCACGCGCGCGCGGTCGTACTTGAGCGCCTCGTGCAGCCGCGTCTCGACCTCGCGCTGGTTCTTCGCGCTCTCCATGTCGATGAAGTCGATGACGACGAGCCCGCCGAGGTCGCGCAGCCTGAGCTGACGCGCGACCTCGTCGGCGGCTTCGAGATTGGTGTTGAATGCCGTCGTCTCGATATCGCCGGCCTTGGTTGCGCGCGCCGAGTTGACGTCGACCGAGACGAGCGCCTCGGTGTGGTCGATGACGATCGCGCCGCCCGACGGCAGCGGTACCTGCCGCGCGTAAGCGGTCTCGATCTGATGCTCGATCTGGAAGCGCGAGAACAGCGGGACGTCGTCGGTGTAAAGCTTCACGCGCGAGACGTTGGCCGGCATCACGTGGCTCATGAACTGCTGCGCCTGCTCGTGGATCGCCTCGGTGTCGATCAGGATCTCGCCGATGTCGGGCTGGAAGTAGTCGCGGATCGCGCGGATCACGAGGCTCGATTCCTGGTAGATCAGATAGGCGTTCGACTGCAGCTTCGCGGCCTCTTCGATCGCGCGCCAGAGCTGGAGCAGGTAGTTGAGGTCCCACTGCAGCTCCTCGACGCTGCGTCCGATTCCCGCGGTGCGGGCGATGACGCTCATGCCTTCGGGCACGTCGAGCGACGATACCGCTTCGCGCAGCTCGGCGCGCTCGTCACCCTCGACACGGCGCGATACGCCGCCGCCGCGGGGGTTGTTCGGCATCAGCACGAGGTAGCGCCCGGCAAGCGAGATGTAGGTCGTGAGCGCGGCGCCCTTGTTGCCGCGCTCGTCCTTGTCGACCTGGACGATCAGCTCCTGGCCTTCGCGCAATGGCTCGTGCGAACGGCCGCGCGCTTCGCCGTCGCCGCCGGCTTCGCGGCGCGGGCCGAGGTACTGGCGGGAGACTTCCTTCAGCGGCAGGAATCCGTGGCGCTCGGCACCGTAATCGACGAAGCACGCTTCGAGCGACGGCTCGATGCGCGTGACGATGCCCTTGTAGATGTTGCTCTTGCGTTGCTCCTTCGATGCGGACTCGATGTCGAGGTCGATCAGCTTCTGACCGTCGACGATCGCCACCCGGAGCTCCTCCGCCTGGGTGGCATTGAACAGCATGCGTTTCATGGGTCTGATCCTCGGCGCGGCCGGCGGCGCGCGGCGGACAGACGGAACGAGCGGCGCAGCGCGGTGTGGCCGCGCTGGGGGTGACGCTTACGCGGTGTCCGCGCGCGAAGACGGCCGTGACCCGGAAACGGGTACGGTGACGGGGCGAGGTGGCTTGCGCATATCGATCCGCGGCCCGGGCCGATGGCCCGCAGCGCTCCTCACAGGTCTTCTTGTTCGCGAACGGCAGTGGTACCGGCTCGTCTGCTCTTGCACCCTGAACGGGGAGCTGACAGGCCGATGGGATTCGCCAGTGCACCGCGCAGCGGCCGCTTCGAACCGGCCGATGCCGGTGCGGGACTGCGCCATTCCTTTACCATCGCTACTCTCGCGGACCTTGCTCCGCCCGGTGAGCGACTTAACCGGACTGAAACGATTATATAAGAGAATGAAAGAGTTAAGCAATGCCGCCGCGACGGCGCTGACGGTGGGCGAGGCCGGGGCCGGGCAGCGCGTCGACAACTTCCTGCTGCGCCACCTGAAAGGCGTCCCGGCGAGCCACATCTACCGGATCCTGCGCAGCGGCGAGGTCCGGGTCAATCGCGGGCGCGTCGACCCGAAGCGGCGGCTCGCGGTCGGCGACGTGCTGCGCATCCCGCCGATTCGCGTCGCGGCCGGCAGCGCCGCAGCGGCGCGGCGCGAGACTCGCGCGGGTGGGCGCACGCCGCGCCTGCACGCCCCGGTGCTGTACGAGGACGAGGCGCTCTTCGTCGTCGACAAGCCCGCCGGCCTCGCCGTGCACGGCGGCAGCGGGATTGCGCTGGGGCTGATCGAGCGTCTGCGTTTCGAGCGACCCGAGGCGGCCTTTCTCGAGCTCGTGCACCGGCTCGACCGTGACACGAGCGGCGTCCTCGTCATCGCGAAGAAGCGCTCGGCGCTGACCGGCCTGCACGCGCAGCTTCGCGAGGGTCGCGTCGACAAGCGCTACAGCGTGCTGGTGCGTGGCCCGTGGCCGGAGCGAAAACGGGTCGTCAGCGCGCCGCTCTCCAGGTTCTCGACGCACGGCGGCGAGCGGCGGGTGCGCGTCGACAGCGAGGGACGCGACGCCATCACCGTGTTCCGGCGCGAGCGCTCGTTTCCGCGGCACGATCCGCCGCTGGCACTGCTCGAAGCCGAGCTCGCCACCGGGCGCACCCACCAGATCCGCGTTCATCTTGCGCACCTCGGCCATGCACTCGCCGGCGACGACAAGTACGGCGACTTCGCGTGGAACCGGAAGCTCGCGCGCGAGGGATTAGGACGGATGTTTCTGCATGCGCGGCGGATCGGCTTTGTACATCCGCTCGATGGTCATCGCGTGCAGGTGGAAGCCCCGCTTCCCGATGATCTCGCCGCGTTTCTCTCCGGTCTCGACGAAGGCTAGCGGAGCCGAAGGGCGAACAGGGCGAATCAGCCCGCGCGCGATGCCGAGCGCGATCGCCTCGCTGCGGTTCAGCGCATCGAGCTTGCCGACGATGTTGCGGAAGTGGAAGTTGACGGTGCGCGGCTTGATTCCGAGCTTGATCGCGATGTCGACGCTCGTCATGCCGTTCGCCGCGAGCTCGAGGCACTGCGTCTCGCGCGGCGACAGCGCCGGTTCCGCGACCGCAGGCTCGGCGCTCGCCGGCGTTGCGCGGTCGACGAAGCGCGCCATGAAGCAATCGTGGAAAGCGAGCGCGAGCAGGACGACATCGCCGAGGCACCGAGCGATCGCGCGCCCGCGCTCGCGCGATACCGGCGAGAGCGGTGAACTGAGCGCGACGTAAATCCGGCCATGGTCGCGATCGCGAAACGAGATCGAAACTCCGCTCGCGACGCCGACGCGCCGGGCATCGGTGAAGTACGCGCCGCAGCGCGGGTCGCGCTCGTAGTCGGACGCGTCCCAGACGAAGGGAACGCTGCGGTTCCAGCTGCGCGTCACGGCGGGATCGGTCTCGATGTAGCCGCACTCGCCGTAGCGCGCGACCCAGTCGCCGGGAAGCGTCGACCAGACGAAGCACCGGGTGTCGCGGCGCGTCGGTCCGGCATCAAGCGACATGACGTACGTGAAGTTGGTGAAGCCGAGCCCTGCGACGACCGAGCGCATTTCCGCGGTGAGCGATCGACCGGCGAGCACCGCACGCGCGAGTCCCGCGACGGCGTCGTCCACGACATATCCGGGAACCGCGGCGGGTTCGCCCGGATCGATGATTGCCAGCATGCTCCCTCCCCGACACGGTTCTTCTTTCCTCTTGCCGCCGCCCCCGCGCAGCGGTCGCTGCATTGCGCAGTGCCGGTCATCGCCGGCTTTCGCGCCATCATAGCGCCGCGGTCGCGCGTTGATGCGACCGATCGGTGCTCGCTTCGCGAAGGATCGAAAGCATCGGCAGTCGACGCTACTGCCACAAATGACGGTTCGTCGCCGGGAACGACGTACGCGTTGCCCGAGGGAATCGATACAGCAGATCAGCGCGGTGCAGCGTGCGCAGCGAGACCTTCGACGACGTCGCCGGGACCGATGCCGTGATCGAGGAACCACCCCTGGCGCATCTCGATTGCGTAAAGCGCGGGGCCGCGCGACCAGTGCCGCGCGAGATCCTGCGCTGCCATCTCTTCGATGTTGAGGACGCGGCCGTTCGCATCGACGAACGCCACCGAGAGCGGGATGTACGTGTTCTTCATCCAGAACGCGAGCGGTTGCGCCGATTCGAACACGAACAGCATCCCGTGATCGGGCTGCAGGCTGAAGCGGTTCATCAGTCCGATTTCGCGCTGCAGCGGCGTTGCCGCGATCTCGGCGATCATCCGCTGCCCGCGGATGGTCAGCGTCACCGTCGGCAGATTCGAATTCACGTCTCGGACGGCGGGCGCAGCGGCCGCGGTCGAGCGCTCGCCGGATGCCGCTGCAGATCCCGCGCCGAGTACGGCTCCCGGCGCGGCGGCGAGCCCCAGCGCCCCAGCGAAGCAAGCTGCGGCGGCCCATCCGCGGCATCGGAAGATTCGTCCGCCGCTCACAATCCATCCTCCGCCATCGACCCGACTGCGGGCGCCTTGCCCGCGAGTGCCGCGTCGACTGCGGCGCGCGGATACTGCGGCGCGAACAGCGTGATGAACTCGTAGACATAGCCGCGCAGGAACGCACCGCGGCGCAGTGCGAGGCGCGTCGTCGACGCGGAGAACAGGTGACTCGCGTCGAGGAGCTCGAAATCGCGATCGCGCTCGGGGTCCCAGGCCATTCTGGCGATGATGCCGATGCCCATCCCCAGCGCAACGTAGGTCTTGATCACGTCGCTGTCGAGCGCGGTCAGCACCACGTTGGCCTCGAGCCCGCGCGACGCGAACGCGGCGTTGATCGCGCTGCGGCCGGTGAAGGCGAAATCGTAGGTGACGATCGGCCATTCGGCGATCGCTTCGAGCGTGAGCGGCAGCCGCTGCGCGAGCGGGTGGCCCCGCGGCACCAGCACGCCGCGGTTCCAGCGATGGCACGGCAGCGTGACGAGCGCGGCGTCGTCGGCGAGCGCTTCGGTTGCGATGCCGATGTCGACGTCGCCGTTACGCGTCTGCTCGGCGACCTGCATCGGGTTGCCCTGGTGAAGCACGAGGTGAACGCGCGGAAAGCGCCGGGCGAAACCGGGGAGAATGCCCGGCAGCACGTAGCGCGCCTGCGTGTGCGTGGTGGCGATGCCGAGAACGCCTTCGTCCTCGCGCCGGAACTCGTCGGCGACGCGCCGCAGATTGCCGATTTCGCGCAACGCGCGCCGCGCGGTCGCGACGACGACTTCTCCGCCCGGAGTGAGCTCGGTCAGCCGCTTTCCCTGCCGCACGAAGACCTGCAGTCCGAGCTCGTCCTCGAGCTGGCGGACCTGCTTGCTGATTCCCGGCTGCGACGTGAAGAGCGCGGCTGCGGCACCCGACACGTTGAGTCCGTTGTCGACGACCGCACATAGATACTTGAGTTGCTGGAGATTCAAGGTTATATGGACTGGCACTAATCTATCTTTGCATTATATTGAAATGACTGCGCTGCTCGGCGTCCACCCCCGCAATCCGCAGCCTCGAGTGATTCGCGAGGCCGCCGTGATGCTGCGGCACGGGGGCGTTGTCGCCTACCCGACCGACTCGAGCTACGCGCTCGGCTGCCTCGTCGACGACGTCGACGCGGTGCGGCGCATCCGCGCGATCCGCGACATCGATTCCCGCCATCATCTGAGCCTCGTCTGCCGCGACCTCGCCCACGTCGGCCGCTACGCGCGAATGGACAACGCCCAGTACCGGCTGGTGCGCCTCGGCACTCCGGGACCGTACACGTTCCTGCTGCGCGCGAGCCGCGAGGTGCCGCGGCGCATCCAGCACCCGCGGCGCAGCACGATCGGCGTGCGCGTCCCCGGGCATGCGGTCGTCCACGCGCTCCTGACCGAGCTCGACCAGCCGCTCCTCTCGTCGACGCTGATCCTTCCGGGCGACGCGACGCCGCTCGACGAGCCGGCGGCCATCCTCGCCGCGCTGCGCGGGCGCATCGAGGCGGTCATCGACGCCGGGCCGTGCCCGGCCGAGCCGACCACGGTGATCGACCTCGAGCAGGGTCCGCCGCAGGTATTGCGGCGCGGACGCGGTGACCTGGGGCGCCTCGGTCTTTCCGAGGCTGATGGTAGAATCAGCGGCTGAATGGATTTTTCGCTGCGGGCCATTGCGCTGGGAGTGCTGCCGGTGGTCCTCGCGATCACGCTACACGAGGCTGCGCACGGCTATGCGGCGCGCAGCTTCGGTGACCGCACGGCGGAGAGGCTCGGCCGGATCTCGCTCAATCCGTTGCGGCACATCGATCCGGTCGGAACGTTGCTCGTTCCGGGAATGATGATCGCCGCCGCGGCGGCGTTCGGCGGCCCGCCGTGGATCTTCGGCTGGGCGAAGCCGGTCCCGGTGAATTTCGGCAATCTGCGCCATCCGAAGCGGGACATGCTGTGGGTCGCGGCGGCGGGCCCGGCAGCGAACTTCGTCATGGCGCTGTTGTGGGCGATCGGCCTCGAGGTGGTGATGCCCGGCGGGCGGTGGCCGAGTGACGCGTTGTTCGAGATGGCGCGGATCGGCGTATCGATCAACCTGGTGTTGATGGCGTTGAACCTGATTCCGATTCCGCCGCTCGACGGCGGACGCATCGCGGTGAGCCTCTTACCGATGCCGCTCGCGGCAGTGTGGCAGCGCCTCGAGCGCTACGGCTTCGTCATCATCATTGCGCTCCTCGTCACCGGACTGCTGAACGACCTGATGCTGCCGTTCCTCCGCCTCGGCGAATACCTGCTCGGCACGCTGCTGCAAATTCGATAAGCGAACAACATAGAAGCCACTGCAATGCACCGCCCTCGACCCGATGATGTTCACTGACCGCGTGCTGTCGGGCATGCGCCCGACCGGCCGCATGCATATCGGCCACTACCACGGCGCCCTGAAGAACTGGGTCCGGCTGCAGGAGGAGTACGAGTGCCTGTTCTTCGCCGCCGACTGGCACGCGCTGACGACGCACTACGACGAGCCCGAAGCGATCGCCGACAGCGTGTGGGAAATGTTCGTCGACTGGCTGGCGGCGGGGATCGATCCCGCGCGCGCCACGCTGTTCATCCAGTCGCGGGTGCTCGAGCACGCCGAGCTCACGCTGCTGCTCGGCATGATCACCCCGGTCGGCTGGCTCGAGCGTGTGCCGACGTACAAGGACCAGCAGCAGCGGCTCGCCGACCGCGACCTGTCCAATTTCGGCTTCCTCGGCTACCCGGTGATGATGAGTGCCGACATCCTGATCTACCGCGCGAACAAGGTTCCGGTCGGCGAGGATCAGGTGTCGCACATCGAGGTGACGCGCGAGCTCGCGCGGCGCTTCAACCACATCTACGGGCGCGAGCCGGGCTTCGGGGAGAAGGCGCGCGCTGCGGTGAAGAAGCTCGGCCGCAACAAGGCGAAGCGCTACGAGACGCTGCGCACCGCGTTCCAGCAGCAGGGCGACACGCAGGCGCTCGCCGCGGCGCGCGAGCTCCTCGACGACACGCAGAATCTCTCGCTCGGCGACCGCGAGCGGCTCTTCGGCTACCTCGAAGGATCGCGCCGCGTGATCCTCCCCGAGCCGCAGCCGCTCCTGACCGAGACGCCGCGCGTGCCCGGCCTCGACGGCCAGAAGATGTCGAAGTCCTACGGCAACGCGATCCTCATGCGCGAGGAACCCGCGGTGGTCACCGAGAAGGTGCGCACGATGCAGACCGATCCCGCGCGTGTGCATCGGAACGATCCGGGCAACCCGGAGCGGTGCCCGGTGTGGGGACTGCACAAGATCTACTCGGACCAGGCGACGCGCGACTGGGTGTGGCAGGGCTGCACGACGGCGAGCATCGGCTGTCTCGATTGCAAGCAGCCGCTGATCGACGCGATCATCCGCGAGCAGCAGCCGATCCGCGAACGCGCGCAGAAATATCTCGACGACCCGACGCTCGTGCGCAACATCGTCGCCGACGGCTGCGAACGCGCGCGCAAGCTCGCCGAGGAGACGATGCGCGACGTGCGGCCGGCGATGGGAATCGGCTATGACTGACGTGCGGTCGGCGATGGGGATCGGCGATGACTGACGCGGTGCTCGACCTCGCGCATCCGGCGCCCGAGCCGCGGCCGGTCGCGCGCGTCTACGGCGAGCCGGTCAGCGAGCTGCCGCAGGACCTGTACATTCCGCCGGAAGCCCTCGAAGTCTTCCTCGAAGCGTTCGAGGGTCCGCTCGATCTCCTTCTCTACCTGATCCGCCGGCAGAACATCAACGTCCTCGACGTGCCGATGGCCGAGCTCACGCGCCAGTACCTGGGCTACGTCGAGATGATGCGGCGTACGCAGCTCGAGCTCGCTGCCGAGTATCTGCTGATGGCGGCGGTGCTGATCGAGATCAAGTCACGCCTCCTGCTGCCGCGCCCGCCGGCGCCGCCCGGCGAGGAGCCCGAAGATCCGCGCGCCGAGCTCGTCCGGCGGCTGCTCGAGTACGAGCGGATGAAGCAGGCCGCGCGCGAGCTCGATGCGCTGCCCCAGGTCGAGCGCGATTTCTCGGTCGTTCGCGTGTGGTTCGGTCGCATGGCGGCGGCGCGCCTGCCCGACGTCGCGCCGGCCGATCTGCGCGTCGCCTGGGCCGGGCTGATCGAGCGTGCGCGCACGCATCGCCACCACCTGGTGACGCGCGAGCAGCTCTCGGTGCGCTCGGAGATGACGCGGCTCGCCAGGCTGCTGCAGCCGGCGCGCTTCGTCGAATTCACGTCGCTCTTCGCCGAGCACGCCGACGTGCCGCACCTCGTCGTGACCTTCCTCGCGGTTCTCGAGCTCGTCCGCGAGCAGCTCGTCAGCGTCGCGCAGGCCGAGCCGTACGCGCCGATTCACGTGCAGCTGCGCGGAGAAGCACCTTTCCAGCTCGCCGGAGACGAAGCGTGAGCGACGACGAGATCACGAGCGTGCTCGAGGCAGCGCTGCTGATCGCCGGCGAGCCGCTCGACGAAGCGCGTCTCGCGCGGCTCTTCGATCCGCCGCTCGACGCAGCGACGCTCGCGCCGCTCCTCGAAGCGCTCGCGGCGACGTGGAAGATGCGCAAGGTCGAGCTCGTCCGCGTCGCTTCCGGCTGGCGCTTCCAGGGGCGCCCCGAGCTGCAGCGCCATCTCGACCGCCTCGCGCCCGAGAAGCCGCAGCGCTATTCGCGCGCGGTGATGGAGACGCTCGCGATCATCGCCTATCGCCAACCGGTCACCCGCGGCGACATCGAGGCGATCCGCGGCGTCGCCGTCTCGACCAACGTGATCAAGACCCTCGAAGACCGGCAATGGATCGAATCCATCGGTCACCGCGACACGCCGGGACGCCCGGCGCTCTATGCGACGACGCCGAGTTTCCTCGACGATCTCGGTCTCGCGTCGCTCTCCGAGCTTCCGCCGCTGGCGGACCTCGATTCGTCCCACCCACTGGAGATTTCCGATGTCCCCTCCACGGCCGCCGAGACGCAGCCCGTTCTCGAGACCCCGCTCGACGGGTCCGATCCAGCAGCCGAGCCTGGCGCTGCAGCGAATCGCGGAGAGTCTGCCGCCGCCGCGGCACAAACGCTCCACTGACGAAATCTTCAACGAGCCGCAACGCCTGCACAAGGTGCTGGCGAGCTGCGGCTTCGGCTCGCGCCGCGCGATGGAGGAGATGATCCTCGCCGGGCGCATCACGGTGAACCGGATGCCCGCCGAAGTCGGGCAGAAGGTGGGGCCCGAAGACGAAGTGCGCATCAACGGCGAGCTCGTCAAGGTCCGCTTCGCGCCGCCGCGCCCGCGCGTCCTCATCTACCACAAGCCTGCCGGCGAGATCGTCACGCGCGACGACCCCGAAGGCCGCACGACGGTGTTCGAGAAGCTTCCGGCGATCGCCAACGGCAAGTGGATCAACGTCGGCCGTCTCGACTACAACACCGAAGGCCTGCTGCTGTTCACGAACTCGGGCGAGCTCGCGAACCGGTTGATGCATCCGCGCTACGAGGTCGAGCGCGAATACGCGGTGCGCGTGATGGGCCGGCTCGACGACGCGCAGGTGCAGGCATTGACGACCGGCATCGACCTCGACGACGGCAAGGCGCGCTGCGACGGCGTCGTCGACGGCGGTGGTGACGAGGACGGATCGAATCACTGGTACCGCGTCGTGCTGAAGGAGGGGCGCAACCGCGAGGTGCGCCGCCTGTTCGAGGCGCTCGGCGTCATGGTGTCGCGGCTGATCCGTACGCGCTACGGCCGCCTCGCGATGCCGTCGCACCTGAAGCGGGGCGACGTCGCCGAGCTCGAGGCTACCGATGTTTCCGCGCTCCTCGCCTCGGCCGGTTTGCGCGACGCCCCGGGAACCCCGGTCGCGCGCGATGCCCACAACGGTGCGCGGCGGCACAAGGCCGCGCAGCCGCAGGCGGGACACGCACGTCATCCCGGGCAGGCGCCGCACGGCGGCGGGCAGCGCAGGGCCGGCCCGCACCATGCTCGCCTACGGGGACCGAACGCACCGCGCGGCGGCCCCGGATCACCGCGCGAGCCGCAGGCTCCGCACGAGCAGGGACAGCCGAGGGGACCCGCCGGCGGCGAGATCACGCTAGCGGACGGCGCGAGTCACGCGCCGGGAATGTCGCCGGGCGCCCATCCGGCGCGCCGCAGCGGGCCGCCGAAACCCGGCAAGCCGCCGCGGTCACGCGGTGGACCCTTCAGGGGACCGGGGGCGGGGAACGGCGGAGCGCCGCAGGCGCAGCATTCGCAGCGCTCGCGCGTCAACTTCGACGAGGTGCAGCCGCAGAGCAATGCCAATGCACTGCCGTTCGGGCATCGGACACGCGACCCGTCAGGCAATGGTGCGCGGCCATCCGGCCCGGCATTCCGCGGGGCCGGGCACCCGCGCCCCGGCAAGGGGCCGCGTCCGGGACAGCGCCCGATGCGCCCGCGTGGCGACGTCGACGGCAACGTTGCGCCGCCGGCGCCGCGCACGCCGATCGACGAAGACTGAAAGCTTATTCGAAGCGCGGTGCTCGCTTCGCAAGGAAGGCGTCGACGCCTTCGACGAAGTCGGGCGTCGCTGCGCATTCGGCGAAGCTCTTCGCTTCGGCTTCGAGCTGGACTGAGAGCGAGCGGTCGAACGCGTCGCGCAACAATCGCTTGACGTTGCGAAGCGCGATGCGCGGGCCGCTTTCCAGGCGACCGACGATTGCGGCGACGGTCGCGTCGAGCTCGTCACGGGCGACGACGCGGCTGACGAGCCCGATGCGCTGAGCTTCGTCGGCGCCGAAACGCTCGCCGAGCAGGCAGATGTCGAGCGCGCGGCGCAGGCCCACTGCGCGCGGCAGCGACCACGTCGCACCGCCATCGGGCGTCACGCCGATGTGGCGGTAGGCCGAGGCGAACACGGCGTTGTCGGCCGCGACGACGACGTCGCACGCGGCAGCGATCGAGAGGCCGAATCCCGCCACGGCGCCGTGGACCGCGGCGACCGCGATCTGCGGCATCCGGTGCAGGTTCTCGATCGCTGTCTGCACGCGCAGAACGATCCGCTCGAACGCTCCCGCGAGATCGGCCGGAGGGTCGGCGAGGATGTCGGCGAAGCAGCGCAGATCGCCGCCGGCCATGAAGTGCGGGCCGGCGCCACGCAGGACCAGCACGCGCAGCGACGAATCGGCGGCGACCGCGCCGGTGTGCGCCACGAGGGCATCCATCATCGCGATGTCGAGCACGTTGAGCACGGCGGGCCGGTTGAAGGTCAGCGTGGCGACGGCGCCGCTGCGCGTCAGCACGATCGGGTCGGCGTGCGGCGCTTCGTCGGTGTTCGGATCGGTCATCGGCTTTCCTCGTCAGATTCGTGATGCAGGCGCGCCGCCTGACGCGTGCCGGAACGGGCTGCTCGCGTCGAGCTCGTCGAGCGCATGCGCGATGTCGCCGCGCTCGGCCGCGCAGAACTCGGCGATCACGGCGGCGAACGCCGGGTCGGCGATCGCATGCAGCGACCGCGTCGGCGCCGCGAGGAGGCCGCGCGCGAGCTTGTGCGCGCCCTGCGCGCCGCCCTCAAAGCGCATGATCGCACGCTCGATGCAGAACTCGATCGCCTGGTAGTAGCACGCCTCGAAGTGGAGTCCGGGCACGAACTCGCGCGTTCCCCAGTAGCGCCCCCACAGCGTGTGCGTGTCGTGGATGTCGAGCGCGGCGCACAGCGGCTCTCCGCCGCGGTAGCCGACGACGAGGAGCGCGTATTGCGGGAGCAGCGCGGCGATGCGCTCGAAGAATTCGAGCGTGAGGTAGGGCGTCGAGCCGTGCGCTGCATAGGTCCGCGCATAGCAGTCGAAGAAGAACGCCCAGTCGGCGGCGCTGATCGCACTGCCTTCGAGGCGCCTGAACTCGACGCCTGCGCGAGCGACGCGCTGGCGCTCCTGGCGGATCCTGCTGCGCTTCGCGTGGTTCAGCGCAGCGAGGAAATCCGCGAAGTCGCGGTAGCCGGCGTTCGTCCAGTGGAACTGGATGCCGCTGCGCAGCGTCATTCCCGCGGCCACCGCTTCGGCTGACTGCAGCTCGTCGGTGAACAGCAGGTGCAGCGACGAATAACCGCGCGCGAGCTCGGCGTGGGCGCGCTCGAGGAGCGCATGCCGGACCGCGGCGTCGGCGGCGAGCATCCGCGGACCGGTCACCGGCGTGAACGGCACCGCGGCGACGAGCTTCGGGTAGTAGCGCCGGCCATGGTGCCGGTACGCGTTCGCCCACCCCCAGTCGAACACGTATTCGCCGTAGCTGTGCGACTTCGCGTAGAGCGGCAGCGCACCGACGAGCGCCGCCCCGCGCCACGCGGTGAGAAAGCGCGGCGCCCAGCCGGTCCGCGCGGTCGCGCAGCCGGACTCTTCGAGCGCCGACAGCCACGCATGCGAGACGAACGGCTGCGCGCCGGCGACGCGATCCCACGCCGACGGCGCAACCGCAGCGAGCGGCACATCGTCGCGAATACGCAGCGACGATGCCTCGCCGGGAGACGGCGTTTCGAGCGGGACCGGTGCGCGCATCACGACGCCACGATTGTCGCCGCTGACGGACGACGGCTCAACCCTTCGCGTACCAACACCCTTCGCGTGCTAACATTTTTCGATGCGAATCGCGCTCGCCCAGCTCAACCAGACGCTGGGCGATCTCGCGGGCAACGCGCGCGAGATCGCCGAGGCGGTCGATCGCGCGGCGGGCGCCAATGCGGCCCTCGTCGTCACTCCCGAGCTCTCGCTCTGCGGCTATCCGCCCGAAGACCTGCTGCTGCGGCCGGCGTTCATCGATGCCTGCGCCGCGGAGCTCGCAGCGCTCGCCGGCCGCGTGCGCGCGTGCCCGACGATCGTCGGTTTCCCCGAGCGCGCGAACGGCCGGCGCTACAACGCCGCTGCACTGCTGCGCAACGGGCAGGTCGAGCGCGTCTACCATAAGGAACGCCTTCCCAACTACACGGTGTTCGACGAGGAGCGCTATTTCGCGCCCGGCGACGAGCCCTGCGTGTTCGATCTCGAAGGACGCCGGATCGGCGTGCTGATCTGCGAGGATTGCTGGTACCCCGAGCCGGCGGCGCGCGCGCGCGCGGCCGGTGCCGAGCTCTTCGTCGTGCCGAACGGCTCGCCGTACCACACGCACCAGCAGGCCGAGCGCGCCGTGCGGGTCGCGGCGCGTGCGCGCGAGACCGGCGCCGCGTTCGTCTACGTCAACCGTGTCGGCGGCCAGGACGAGCTCGTCTTCGACGGCGCGTCGTTCGTGACGAGCGCCGACGGGACGCTCGCGCAGCAGCTCCCGGCCTGGCAGGAGACGCTTGCGTTTGCGCAGTTCGACGGCGTCACGCCGAAGGCCGTGCGCGGCGAGCTCGATCGTGCGCTCGAGCCGCACGTCTACTCGGCGCTCGTGATGGGCGTGCGCGATTACGTGACGCGCAACGGCTTTCCCGGCGTCATCATCGGCCTCTCGGGAGGCGTCGACTCGGCGCTGACGCTCGCGATCGCCGTCGACGCGCTCGGCGCGGCGCGCGTGCGCGCGCTGATGCTGCCGTCGCGCTACAGCGCCACGATGAGCCTCGAGGACGCACGCACGATGGCGCAGCATGCGGGTGTCCGCTACGACGAGATTCCCATCGGGCCGATGTTCGACGCGTTCCTCGGCGCGCTTGCCGGCGAGCTCGCCGGGCGCCCGCCCGACGCGACCGAGGAGAACATCCAGGCGCGCATCCGCGGCACGCTGCTGATGGCGGCGTCGAACCGGTCGGGCGCGATCGTGCTCACCACCGGCAACAAGTCGGAAATGGCGGTCGGCTATGCGACCCTCTACGGCGACATGGCCGGAGGCTTCGCGGTCATCAAGGACGTCAGCAAGACGCTCGTCTACCGCCTCGCGCGCTGGCGCAATTCGCTCGGGCGCGTGATCCCCGAGCGCGTGCTGACGCGCGCGCCGTCGGCCGAGCTTCGCCCCGACCAGACCGACCAGGACTCGCTGCCGCCGTACGACGTGCTCGACGGAATCCTCGAAGCGTACGTCGAGCGCGACCTCGCGCCGTCGGAGATCGTCGCGCTGGGCTTCGAGCGCGACGCGGTGGCGAAGGTCGTGCGCATGATCAAGATCAGCGAATACAAGCGCCGGCAGGCCGCCGTCGGCATCCGTATCACGCCGCGCGGCTTCGGCAAGGACTGGCGCTATCCGATCACCTCCGCGTGGGATGAGGGACGCTCTTTCGTGTATGCTCTGCGGGCCCCGCCGCCCTCATCCGCGACCCGCCAATGAAGAAGATCGAAGCCGTCATCAAGCCGTTCAAGCTCGACGAAGTCCGCGAAGCGTTGTCGGAAGTCGGCATCACGGGGCTTACGGTGACCGAGGTCAAGGGATTCGGCCGGCAGAAGGGACACACCGAGCTCTACCGCGGCGCCGAGTACGTCGTCGACTTCCTGCCGAAGGTGAAGGTCGAGATGGTGCTCGCCGATGCGCTGGTCGAGCGTGCGATCGAAGCCATCGTCAAGTCGGCGCGCACGGGCAAGATCGGTGACGGAAAGATCTTCGTGACGGCGGTGGACCAGGTCCTGCGCATCCGCACCGGCGAAGTGGGGGAGGCTGCAGTCTGAACGCGCCACCGCCCTGCGTTGCGGGCGGCGGCCATCTGCAATCGAACCGGGAGAAGCCAGCATGTCCTTCGCGAGCGAGTTCAAGGAGTTTGCCATCAAGGGGAGCGTCGTCGACCTCGCCGTCGGCGTCATCATCGGCGCGGCATTCGGCAAGATCGTCGATTCGCTGGTCAAAGACATCATCATGCCGGTGGTCGGGCGCATCTTCGGCGGGCTCGACTTCTCGAACTACTTCATCATGCTGAAGGATCCGCCGGCCGGCTACACGGGTCCGATGACCTACGACGCGCTGACCAGGGCCGGCGTGCCGCTGTGGGCGTACGGCAACTTCATCACGATCGCGATCAACTTCCTCATCCTCGCGCTGATCATTTTCCTGATGGTCCGCGCGTTCAACCGCATGAAGCGCGCGCAGCCCGCACCGCCTCCGGCCGCACCGGCCGAGGACGTCGTGCTGCTGCGCGAGATCCGCGACGCGCTCAGGAAATAGGCGCGCCGCTCCATGCACCGCTCGGCCATTGCCGCGCGGTGCGAATCACGATACCGGGGAGGGATCATATGAAGCACCGCATCTGGCAGGCGTTCGCTGCAGCCGCGCTCGTCTGCGGCCTTGCGCCGACCGCAGCGGCCGACATCACGCTCGGGGTCACGCTGTCGACCACCGGCCCGGCGGCATCGCTCGGCATTCCGGAGAAGCGGACGATCGAGCTCCTGCCGCCGACACTCGCCGGCCAGAAGATCCACTGGATCGTCCTCGACGACGGCTCCGACACGACGCGCGCGGTGACCAATACGCGCAAGCTCATCACCGAGGACCACGCCGACGTCATCATCGGCTCGACGGTGACGCCGAACTCGCTTGCGATGGTCGACATCGTCGCCGACGCGAAGACGCCGATGATCTCGCTCGCGGCTTCCGCGCGGATCGTCGACCCGACCAATCCGCACACGCATTGGGTGTTCAAGGTGCCGCAGAACGACTCGCTGATGGCCGATGCGATCGCGATCAGCATGAAGCAGAACGGCGTGCGCACGCTCGGCTACATCGGCTTCAACGACGCCTACGGCGAGAGCTGGCTCGCCGAGATCAGGCGCTCGGCCGAGACGGCGGGGATCAAGGTCGTCGCCGACGAGAAATACAATCGCAACGACGCGTCGGTCACCGGCCAGGTGCTGAAGCTGATCGCCGCGCACCCGGACGCGATCCTGATCGGCGCGTCGGGAACGCCCGGCGCGACGCCCGAGAAGGAGCTCGTCGCGCGCCACTACAAGGGCCGGATCTATCAGACCCACGGTGTCGCGAACCCTGACTTCCTGCGCGTCTGTGGCGCCGATTGCAACGGCACGCTGCTGCCGATCGGCCCGCTGGTCGTGTGGGAGCAGCTTCCCGACAGCAATCCGATCAAGGCGGTGGCGAAGCAGTACGTGTCCGAGTACGAGGCGAAGTACGGCGCGGGCTCGCGCACGTCGTTCGGCGGCCACGCGTACGACGCGTGGACGTTGCTCACCAAGGCGGTCCCGGTCGCGCTGCAGAAGGCGCAGCCGGGGACCGAGCAGTTTCGCGCAGCGCTTCGCGATGCGCTCGAGCACACCACGGTGGTCGGCACCAACGGCGTGTTCACGATGACGCCGAAGGATCACAACGGCATGGACAACCGTGCGCGCGTGATGGTGAAGATCGAGAACGGCAAGTGGATCCTCGTCAAGTAATCGCGGATCGCGCCTGACGCTGCGGCGGGCGGCCATCGCGCCGCCTGCCGTACCACCCGCCGCGCCGCGTCCTGCCGCGGCGGTCCCGGCGCCCGCGTCCTTCGACGATGGACCTCTCGATCACCGCGCTGCTCGCGCAGGACGGCATCACCAACGGGGCGATCTACGCGCTCCTGGCACTCGCGATCGTGCTCGTGTTCACGGTCACGCGGGTGATCTGGATTCCTTCCGGCGAGTTCCTGTCCTACGGCACGCTGACCCTCGCCGGGCTGCAGCTCGGCAAGGCGCCGGGAACGGTCGGTCTGTTGATCGCGCTCGCGATCGTTGCCGGACTCGTCGAGGCGGCATCGTCGTGGCGTCGCGGCGAGCTCGCGCGCCTGCCGCTGCGCCTCGTGCTCTGGGTCGGCGTTCCGGTGGCGATCGCGCTCGTGCTTGCCGCGGCCGCACCGCACCACTGGGCGCTCCCGTTCCAGGTGCTGCTGACGCTCGCCGCGGTCACCGCGATGGGACCGCTGCAGTACCGGATCGTCTACCAGCCGCTCGCCGACGCAAGCGTGCTGGTGCTGCTGATCGTGTCGGTCGCCGTGCACTTCGTGCTGACCGGCCTCGGCCTGTGGTATTTCGGCGCCGAGGGCTCGCGCACGCCGGCCTTCTCGGAGGCGTCGCTGCAGCTGGGGGGCATCGTGTTCAGCGCGCAGAGCCTGCTCGTGGTGGTCGCGAGCCTGCTCTTGATCGGCGTGCTCTATCTCTTCTTCGGCAGCACGCTGTATGGCAAGGCGTTGCGCGCGACCGCGGTCAACCGCATCGGTGCGCGGCTCGTCGGCATTTCGCCGAGCTTCGCCGGCACGCTGACGTTCGCGCTTGCGGCGCTCCTCTGCGCCTTCTCGGGCGTGCTGATCGGGCCGATAACGACCGTCTACTACGACTCGGGCTTCCTGGTGAGCCTCAAGGGCTTCGTCGGCGCGATCATCGGCGGACTCGTCAGCTACCCGCTCGCCGCGGCGGGAGCGCTGCTCGTCGGGCTCCTCGAATCGTTCTCGTCGTTCTGGGCGAGCGCGTTCAAGGAAGTGATCGTGTTCACGCTGATCATCCCGGTGCTCCTCTGGCGCAGCCTCGCGACACACCATCACGAGGAGGACGAGTAGCGCGATGACTGCGCCGCGCGCAGCGACGGCGGCATTCATCGCGCTCCTGGTCGCGATCCCGCTGTTCGCGCCGCCGTTCTGGGTGACGCTCGGCAACTACATCGGCCTCTACAGCATCGTCGCGCTTGGCCTCGTGCTGCTGACCGGCGTCGCCGGGCAGACTTCGTTCGGGCAGGCCGCCTTCGTCGGCCTCGGCGCCTACACGAGCGCGTACCTGACGACGCAGACGGCGCTGTCGCCGTGGCTCGCGCTGCCGGCCGCGCTGGCCCTGACCGGTGCAATCGCGCTCGCACTGGGCTTCATCACGCTGCGGATGAAAGGGCATTACCTGCCGCTCGCGACGATCGCGTGGGGGATCGCGCTCTACCTCACGTTCGGCAATCTCGACTGGCTCGGCGGGCACACCGGAATGAGCGGCATCCCACCGCTGTCGCTCGGGAGCTTCAGCCTGCGCAACGAGCGCCACTACTACGCGCTCATCTGGATCGTCGCGCTGGCGGCGTTGTGGGCGAGCCGCAACCTGCTCGATTCGCGGCCCGGCCGGGCGCTGCGTGCGATGAAGGGCGGCCTCGAGATGGCCGAAGCGTTCGGCGTCAATGGTGCACGGCTGAAGACGGTCGCATTCGTCTACGCGGCGCTCCTCGCCTGCGTGTCGGGGTGGCTCTACGCACACCTGCAGCGGTTCGTGAATCCGACGCCATTCGGACTCAACCAGGGCATCGAATACCTGTTCATGGCGGTGATCGGCGGTGCGGGGAGCGTCTGGGGTGCGGTGGTCGGCGCGACGCTGATCACCGTGCTGAAGGAGGTGCTGCAGGACGTGCTTCCGGCGCTCCTCGGCCGCTCGGGCAACTTCGAGATCGTCGTGTTCGGTGTGCTGATGATCGTGCTGCTCCAGTTCGCCCGCGACGGCATCTGGCCGTGGCTCGCGCGGCTCGTTCCGCGGGCCGCTCCCGGGCCGGTGCCCGACGCCGCGCCGCTTCCCGTACGTCACACGAGCCCGCCGCGGGATGCGGCGCTCCTTTCGGTTCGCGGGGCGCGCAAGACCTTCGGCGGCCTCGTGGCGGTCGACGACTTGAGCTTCGAGATCCGGGTAGGCGAAATCCTCGGCCTGATCGGTCCCAACGGCGCCGGCAAGAGCACGACCTTTGGCCTCATCAGCGGGACGCTGGCGCTCTCGGGCGGCGAAATTCGCTTCCGCGGGCAGTCGATCGGCTCGCTCGCTCCGTACGAGATCGCGCGACTGGGCATCGGCCGCACGTTCCAGCACGTGCGGCTGCTGCCGCGTATGTCGGTCCTCGACAACGTCGCGCTCGGCGCTTATCTGCGCGGCAGCGCCGGCGTCGTGCGTGCGGCGCTGCGCCTCGACCGCGCCGAGGAGGCGCGAACGCGTGTGGTCGCCGCACGCGCGATCGAGCGAAGCGGCCTCGCCGCGCACATGCTCGACGAGGCGGGCAGCCTGCCGCTCGGGACCCAGCGGATCGTCGAGATCGCGCGCGCGCTGGCCGCCGATCCGGCTCTCCTCCTTCTCGACGAGCCGGCGGCCGGACTGCGCTTTCTCGAAAAGCAGGCGCTGGCCGAGCTGCTCCGCGGACTGCGCGCCGAAGGCATGACGATTCTGCTGGTCGAACACGACATGGAATTCGTGATGGGCTTGACCGACCGGCTGGTGGTGATGGACTTCGGCGAGAAGCTTGCCGAGGGCGAGCCAGGCGAAGTGCGCGCGAATCCGGCGGTGCTCGAAGCCTACCTGGGGGGCGTGTGAGCGAAGCGGACCGCGTGCTCGAAGTCGAGCGCCTCTGCGTCTCCTACGGCAAGGTTTCGGCATTGCGCGACGTCACGCTGCACGTGGAAGCGGGAAGCGTCGTCACGGTGATCGGGCCCAATGGCGCGGGCAAGACGACGCTGCTCGGCGCGATCGCGGGCCTCTTGCCGTCGCACGGTGGGCTGCGCTGCTTCGGCGAGGCGGTCGCGCGACGCTCGGTCGAGGACCGCGTCGGAAGCGGCCTCGTGCTGGTGCCCGAAAAGCGCGAGCTCTTTGCGACGATGTCGGTGGCGGATAATCTACGGCTGGGCGCGTTCGCGCGGCGCCGTGACGGCGCCTCGGGAACGGCGCTTGCGGATGTGTACGCGCGCTTTCCGCGCCTCGCCGAGCGCCGCGATCAGCTTGCCGGAACGCTCTCGGGCGGCGAGCGACAGATGCTGGCACTCGGACGCGCGCTGATGGCGCGACCGCGGCTCCTGCTCCTCGACGAGCCGTCGCTGGGGCTCGCGCCGGTGATCGTGCGCGAGATCTTCGAGATCATCACGGCGTTACGCGCGTCGGGTGTCGCGATCCTGCTCGTCGAGCAGAATGCGCGCGCGGCGCTCGACGTCGCCGATCACGGCTACGTGCTCGAGGCCGGCGAATGCGTGCTCGAGGGTCCGGCCGCCGAGCTTGCCGGCGATCCGCGCGTCATCGCAAGCTATCTGGGACACGGAAAGGCGGCGCACGCATGACCGACATCGACGAACATTCACCTCATCAACCCGAAGGACATCTGTCTCGGCAGCCCGAGGCGCATCTCGAAGAGGCGAAGGAACGGCTGCTCGCGCCCGCGGGTCTCGATCTCGCGCACGTCTCGCACGCGCTCGATGCGATCCATGCGCGCGGCGTCGACTTCGCCGATCTTTATTTCGAGCATTCGACCTACGAAAGCTGGAGTCTCGAAGAAGGGATCGTGAAATCGGGTGCCTTCTCGATCGATCGCGGTGTCGGCGTGCGCGCCGCGTCGGGCGAGCGACAGGCACTCGCCTATTCCGACGACATTTCGGCCGCGGCGCTCGACGAGGCCGCGGCCGCCGTGCGCGCGATTGGCCGCCAGGGAGCCTCGGCGTCGACACCGGTCGCGCGGAGCGGTCGGGCGCCGGCGCTCTATGGGGTCGCCGATCCGACGGTGAGCCTCGCCGACGCCGCGAAGGTCGCGCTGCTGCAGCGTCTCGAGCGTGAGGCACGCGCGCGCGATCCGCGCGTCGTGCAGGTGATGGCTTCGCTCGCCGGCGAGCACGAGACGGTGCTGATCGCGCGCAGCGACGGGCGGATCGTCGCCGACATCCGTCCGCTCGTCCGCGTTTCGCTCACCGTCGTCGTCGAAGACCACGGTCGCCGCGAGCAGGGCTCGTCCGGCGCCGGCGGGCGCTTCGACTACGCGCGCTTCGACGAGGCCCAGCTCGCGCATCTCGTCACCGAAGCCGTCGACCAGGCGCTGCTCAACCTCGAAGCGCAGCCTGCGCCCGCCGGAACGATGACCGTCGTGCTCGGTCCCGGGTGGCCGGGGATCCTGCTGCACGAGGCGATCGGCCACGGCCTCGAAGGCGACTTCAATCGCAAGGAGACGAGCGCGTTCAGCAGACGCATCGGCGAGCGCGTCGCGGCGCCCGGCGTGACCGTCGTCGACGACGGTACGCTGTTCGAGCGCCGCGGATCGCTGAGTCTCGACGACGAAGGCCAGCCGACGCAGCGCACCGTGCTGATCGAGGACGGCATCCTGCGCGGCTACATGCACGACCGCCTGAACGCGGGGCTGATGGGAACGCCGGTCACCGGCAACGGTCGGCGCGAATCGTTCGCGCACCTGCCGATGCCGCGGATGACCAACACGATCATGCTCGCGGGCACCCACGATCCCGAGGAGATCCTGCGGTCGGTGAAGCGCGGCCTCTACGCAGCGAACTTCCGCGGCGGCCAGGTCGACATCACGAGCGGCAAGTTCGTATTCTCGATGGCCGAGGCGTGGCTGATCGAGGACGGCAGGCGGACGGTCCCGGTCAAGGGCGCGACGCTGATCGGCAACGGGCCCGACGCGCTGACGCGCGTGTCGATGGTCGGCAGCGATCTCGCGCTCGATCCCGGCATCGGAACCTGCGGCAAGGACGGCCAGAGCGTTCCGGTCGGCGTCGGGCAGCCGACGCTGCGCATCGACGGGATCACCGTCGGCGGCACCGCGTAGCCGCGTCAGTGCAGCGATCCCGCCTGCGGCAGATCGGTGATCGCGGGCGACGGCGAGGCGTGGTGGCACACGATGCGCCATCCCGACGGCGTGCGCATCAGCACGTTGGTGGCGATCGCGACGCCGCGTGCGCCGTCGTCGCCGGCCTGAAGCTGCTCGATCGCGCTCTGCATCGCGAGGCCCACCGTCTCGATCATCACGATCTGCTCGAGCCGGAAGTGGAGCCGTCCCCCGGCGGAGAACAGGTGCTCGAAGCCCGCGCGAACGGCGTCGTAGCCGACGTGGCGCGCTCCGCCCGGATGCACGCAGACGACGTCCTCGTCGTCGGCCCAGGTCGCCATCATCGCGTCGAGGTCGCGCGCCTCGAACGCGCGATAGAACGCGACGGCGGCGTCCTGCGGTGAGGTGAAGATCGGCGGAGTGCGCGGGGAAGCCATCGTTGCGTGGCGTGTCGGGTGGCGTATCGCGTGGCGCTCACGCCTGCCGTGCCGCGGCATCCCCGGCGGTGAGCTCGCGCGCGAGATTGTAGACGATCCGCGGCGAAAGATCGCGCATGCAGCGGAAGTGCCCGAGCGGGCACTCGCGCTTGAAGCACGGGCTGCATTCGATCTCGATCTTCGCGACGCGCGCCCGCGGTGACAGTGGCGGCGTATAGACCGGCGACGACGAGCCGAACAGCGCGACGAGCGGAACGCCGGTCGCTGCGGCGGCGTGCATCAGTCCCGAGTCGTTGCTGACGACGAGTGCCGCCATCGACAGGAGGTCGATCGCCGTGCCGAGATCGGTCCGTCCGGCGAGGTCGACGAGCCCGGCCTCGCGCGCCTCGCGCGTCGCGGCGAGCGCTGCGGTGATCGGCTTGTCGTTCGGCGAGCCGATCGCCCAAACCGCGTAGCCATCATGTGCAAGCAATGCGGCGAGGGCCGCGAAGTGCTCGACCGGCCAGCGCTTGGCCGGGCCGAATTCGGCGCCGGGGCAGAGGATCGCCACCCGACGCGCGCGCGAGAGGCCGAGCGCATCGACCGCGGCATCGAGGTTTGCGCGGTCGGGCACGAGGACCGGCGACGCACCATCCGACGGTGCCGCAGCGTCGGTCGGTGATGCAGCAGCGGTCGGTGATGCACTGGCGGTCGAGGGCGCCGCGCGCGGCGCCGCGAGCGCCGCGTAGCGCGTGACGAGCCGCGGCATCGCGCGCCGGTCGAGCCGCCGCGCGTCGGTGAGGAGTCCATGCCGCGCCTCACCGATGTAGCCGATCCGATGCGAAATGCGCGCGAACCACGGCAGAAGCGCCGATTTCCACGTATTGGGCAGCACGTAGGCGTGGGTATAGTGCTCGCCGCGCAGCGCGTGCCCGGCGCGCCGCCGCGCGGCGAGCGCCAGACTCCCGTGCGCAGCCGGCGCCTCGATGATGCGTCCGATGCCGCGCATCCGCGCGTAGACCGGTGCGCACCACGGCGGCGCCACGACGTCGATCGGAGTCCCTGAGCCTGCGCTCGAAAGCCGCGCAACAAGCGGCTCGGAGAGGATCGCGTCGCCGACCCACGAAGGGGCGATGACGAGCACGCGCATCGCGGTGGAGATCGCGTCGGGACTGTTAGCGCCAGGTACGCAGCGCGCCTGGGAGCATCGCGTCAGCGAGCCCTAGCGGTGACCGGTCGGAGGCTCGCCCTCGTAGCGATAGCGCGTGCCGCAATACGGGCACTGCACCTCGCCTTCGTCGACGATGTCGAGATACACGCGCGGGTGCGAGCTCCACAGCGGCATCGAGGGATTCGGACAGAAGGCGGGCAGGTCGCCCGCGTGCAGCACGACCAGCGGCATCTCGCGCGTAGCGTCCATCACTGCACCGGGGTGAGCCACGCGGCGTGCGCCGGATCGCGGCCGTTGACCGCGTCGAAGAAGCGCTTCTGCAGGCGCTCGGTGATCGGGCCGCGCGCGCCGCTGCCGATCGGACGGTGATCGAGCTCGCGGATCGGCGTAACCTCGGCGGCGGTGCCGGTGAAGAACGCCTCGTCGGCGACGTAGACCTCGTCGCGGGTGATGCGCCGCTCGACGACGCGGATCCCGAGCTCGTCGGCGAACGTGATGATCGTCGCGCGCGTGATGCCGGCGAGCGCGCCGCCCGCGAGGTCGGGCGTGTGCAGCGCCCCGTCGCGAACGATGAACACGTTCTCCCCCGATCCCTGGCAGACGTATCCCTGCGGATCGAGCAGCATCGCCTCCTCGTAGCCGTCGTGCGTTGCCTCCTGGTTGGCGAGGATCGACACCGCGTAGTTGCACACCGCCTTGGCGCCGCACATCGTGATGTTCGGATGGTGGTGCGTGAACGACGACGTGCGCACGCGAATGCCTTTCTCGAGACCATCGGCGCCGAGGTACGCGCCCCAGGGCCACGCGGCGATCGCGACGCGCACCGGATTGCTCTTCGCGGCGACGCCCATCGCCTCGGAGCCGTAGAACGCGATCGGGCGGATGTAGCACGATGCGAGCTTGTTCGCCCGCACGACCTCGCACTGCGCGGCGCTCAGCGCCTCGGGTGTGAACGGAAGCTTCATCGCGAAGACCCGCGCCGAGCGGAACAGGCGGTCGGTGTGATCGGCGAGCCGGAAGATCGCCGGACCGCGCGGAGTCTGGTAGCAGCGCACGCCCTCGAACACGCCCATGCCGTAGTGCAGCGTGTGCGTCAGCACGTGCGTCGTCGCGTCGCGCCACGGCACGAGCTTGCCGTCATACCAGATCCATCCATCGCGGTCAGCCATCGACATGGCGAACGTCTCCTCGTTGTCCAGCCGTCGATTCTAGCCGATCGCGTCCGGCGCCGAAGACGCTCGCCCACAGTGCGTCGACCGCCTGACGCCGCGCCGCCTGCGGCAGGGGATCGACGCGCGCGTGCGCGGCGCCGGTGAGGCGGATACGGTGCTGCAGCCGGCGAAACTCGCGGTAGGCATCGGCGGCGGCGTGTGCGATCCCCGGATCGACGAGGCCTGCGGCGCCGGCGATGTCGAGAAGCGCGATGTTGCCGAGATTGCGCGTGAGCTGCGGATGGCGGTGCGCGTGCGCGAGGACGAGATACTGCACGGCGAACTCGATGTCGACCATGCCGCCGCGATCGTGCTTGAGATCGAAGCTGGTACTGCGGTTGACGTGGCCGGCCGCCATCCGTCGTCGCATGTCGATGACGTCGGACGCGAGCTTCGCGGGGTCGCGCGGAAGGCGCAGCACGTCGTCGCGGATCGCCTCGAACGCGGCACCGAGCACCGCGTCGCCGGCGACGAAGCGCGCGCGCGTCAGCGCCTGATGTTCCCACGTCCACGCGTCGTTGCGCTGATAGCGCTCGAACGCCGCCAGCGACGATACGAGGAGTCCCTTGGCTCCGTCGGGGCGCAGCCGGAGATCGGTGTCGTAAAGGCGCCCCGCGGCCGTCGCGCTCGACAACCACGTGTTGATCCGCTGGGCGAGCCGCGTGTAGCTCTCGAGCGCGGGATCGTCGCCGGCGTGTGCCGGGTCGCGATCGTAGAGAAACACGAGATCGAGATCGGACGCGTAGCCGAGCTCCTTGCCGCCGAGCTTCCCGTAGCCGACGATCGCGAAGCGCGGCGGTGGAGCTTCGTCGCCCTGCAAGAGCGCCCAGCAGCCGCGCAGCGTCGCATCGAGCACGACGTCGGCAAGTGCGGAAAGGTGATCGGCGAGCCGCTCGACGGTGAGCTGGCCGGAGAGGTCCTGCGCGAGCAGGCGAAAGGTCTGCGCGTGCTGGAAGTGGCGCAGCGCGTCCATCGATGCCTCGGCGTCGCCGCGCACCGCTGCGAGAGCTTCGTCGAGCTCGCGACGCCACGCGTCCCAGTCGGGCGGTGCGAGCAGGACGCGCGCATCGAGGAGCTCGTCGAGCAGGAGCGGCCGGCGCGTCAGGTAGTCGGCGGCCCACGCCGATGCGCCCATCAGGTGGGCGATCCGCGGCAGCAACGGCGGATGCTCGACTAAGAGCGCGAGGTAGGCGCTGCGGCGGCTGATCGCTTCGAGCAGTGCGAGCAGGCGCCGCGCGATCGCTCCCGCTGTCGCTACCGGGCTGCGCTGGCTCGCCGCCGCTTCGAGCAGCGCCGGGACGAGGCGGTCGACGCGCTCGCGTGACGGCGCCGGCAGCTGCAGATAACGCGGGCTCGCGCGGAACTGCGCGAGGAGCGCGACGAGCTCGCGTGCATCGTCGTAACCCTCGTCGGCGAGCCAGGCGAGCGTCTCCGCGTCGGGCTGCGGATCGTCCCACAGGCGCTGGTAGCCGCCGCGCGCGTTGCCCGGCTCGGCGGGGTCGCCGGGCGTCTCGAACACCGTCGCGAACTGCCGTCCCACCTCGCGGCGCCAGCGCTCGAGCTCGGTGTCGAAGTCTGCGACGGTGGCTCCGGTCGTCGCGCGGGCGAGTGCGGCGCGCTCGGCGGGATCGTCGGGAAGGCGCTGCGTCTGGCGATCGTCGCGGTACTGCAGGCGGTGCTCGACGCTCCGCAGGAACCGGTAACCGCCTTCGAGCACGCGTGCCGCGTGACCGTCGAGCGTCCCGCGCTGCGCGAGCAGCGCGAGCGCGTCGAGCGTGCCGCGCACCTGCAGCGCGGGCTCGCGCCCGCCGCGCACGATCTGCAACGCCTGGACGACGAATTCGATCTCGCGGATGCCACCGGGGCCGAGCTTCACGTCGTCGCGCGCGTCGCGCCGGCGCGACTGGTCGCGGATCTGCCGATGGATGTCGCGCAGGCCATCGTAGGCGTCGTAGTCGAGGTACTTCCGATAGACGAACGGCGTGACCAGCGCCATCAGCTCGTCGTGGCGCGCTCCGGTCAGCGGGCGCGCCTTGAGCCACGCGTAGCGCTCCCACGCGCGCCCCTGCGTCACCAGATATTGCTCGAGTGCGGCAAACGAAAGCGTCAGCGGCCCGCTCTCGCCGTACGGCCGCAGGCGCGTGTCGACGCGGAACACATAGCCGTCGCCATCGATGTCGGCGAGCGCAGCGACGATCCGGCGACCGAGGCGGTCGAAGAATTCGCGATTGGAGAGCGGCTTCGGGCCGGCGGTCTCGCCTTCCTCGGGATAGACGAACACGATGTCGATGTCGGAGGACACGTTGAGCTCGGAGCCGCCGAGCTTGCCCATCGCGACGACGATCAGGTCCTGCGAAGCGCCGCTCTCCGCGCCGATCGGCATGCCATGCGCGCGCACCAGCACGCCGGCGTGCAGCCGCGCGGCCGCCGCAACGGCGACTTCGGCGAGTGTCGTCATCGCGGCGACGACTTCCTCGAGGCGCGCGCGTCCCGTGAGATCGCGCGCGAGCGTGTGCAGGAACACGCGCCGGCGCAATCTGCGAAGCTCGCGTGCGAGCGTCGCCGCGTCGGACCAGATCACCGCGGCGTCGATCGCACGCCTCGCATCGGCCCACTGGAACGGCTCGCCGATCGCCGCGGCGAGCTCGTCGCGAAGGCGCGGATCGGCCCCGAGCGCGCGCGTCGCATAGTGACTGAACGCAAGCGCGGATTCGAGGTCGTCCATGAAGGATGGGGCATCGGGCGCGAAGCGCGTGACCGTTCCGCTACAATGCCCCGCAGGCCGCCCTCATTATGCCTTCGCCCGAGTCGTCGTCGCGTCCGATCGCTTGCGCGCTGCGGATCGCGCTCTGGACCGGGATCATCATCGTCGGCGCGTTCTGCGTCCTGCTGCTGGGCGTGCGCTTCGTCGTGCTTCCGCAGGTGGAGTCGCACCGCGACGACCTTGCGCGCTGGCTCGCCGCGAGGATTGGTCAGCCGGTCTCGATCGTCTCGGTGACGACGGGCTGGAACGGTTGGAATCCGCGGTTGTCGATTCTCGGCCTGCGCGTCGGTGCGGCCACACCGGAAGCCCCGGCGCTTCTCGACCTGCCGCGCGTCGACCTCGTCGTCGCGTGGACGTCGCTGCCGCTACTCGACCTGCACCTCAAGGAGCTTGCGATCGATTCGCCGCGCCTCTTCGTGCGGCGTGACGTTCGCGGGCGGCTGCACATCGCCGGCGTCGAGGTGGCGAGCGACGACACTTCCGGAGACAGTGCGGTGGCGGACTGGCTCTTACGTCAGCCGCAGGTCGTCGTGCACGATGCGCTCGTCGTCTGGAACGACGATTATCGCCGCGCGCCGCAGCTCATCCTCGACCACGTCGAATTCCGCCTCGATCGGCGCTTCGGGCGCGTGCGCATCGGATTGACCGGCGTGCCACCGGCGGAGCTCGCGGCGCCGGTCGATCTGCGCGCCGACCTGTCGCGCGGCGCGCTCTCGACACCCGGCGGGATCGACGGGCGTTTCTATGTTCGACTCGACTACGCCGATCTCGGTGCCTGGGCCGGCTGGCTGCCGCTTCCGGCGAGCGTCGACCGCGGCGAAGGCGCGCTTCGCATGTGGGTCGACGTCAAGGCCTCGCAGCCGACGCAGGTGACTGCCGACCTCGAAGTGAACGACCTGCAGACCGTGCTCGATCCGGCGCTGACGCCGCTCGCGCTCGCGCACGTTTCCGGACGCGTGACCTGGATGCGCAAGAGCGATCAGCAACGCCTTCGCGTCGAGCACCTCGCGCTGACGCTGCCCGATGGCGTCGCGATGACATCGGGCCGCGTCGACGCCGCCTGGGACGCCGCGGCGGCCGGCAGCCCCGCGCATGGCCACGTCGAGTTCGATCGTGCCGAGCTCGCCGTGGTCGCGGAGATCGGTGCGCACCTGCCGTTGCCTGCGCGCTGGCGCGAGAGCATCGCCGCGCTCGCGCCGCACGGGACGCTCGTCGACGGGAAGCTCGACTGGACCGGTGACGCCGCGAACGCCGATAGCGTCGCGGGGAGCGCTCGCTTCGACGACGTGAGCGTCGCGCCGCACGGCGCGTGGCCCGGCTTCACGCGGCTGAGCGGGACCTTCGCCGGCGACCAGGATCACGGGACGCTGACCGTCGGCGGCAGTCACGCGAGCATCGTGCTGCCCGCGCTGTTCACGGCGCCGATCGTGCTCGATTCGGCGCACGGCCGGATCGAATGGGATCGTCGCGACAAGCCGCTCACGGTCGCGTTCGACGGGATCGAGTTCGCCAACGCCGATGCCGCGGGAACGGCTGCGGGATCGTGGCAGGAAGAAGGCAGCGGCCCCGGTCGCGCGAAGTTGAGCGCGCATCTGACGCGTGCGAACGTCGCCGCCGTCTGGCGCTACGTTCCGTCGAGCGTCCCGGCGTCGGTCCGTGGGTGGCTGCAGCACGCGTTGCTTCGCGGCAGCGCGACCGAGGCGACGTTCTCCCTCGACGGCGACCTGGCCGAGTTTCCGTTCCGTGCCGGCGCAGCGGGGACGTTCGCCGTCGACCTGCGCGCACACGATGCGACGCTCGCCTATGCGGACGGCTGGCCGAGCCTGACCGGGATCGACGCCAACGTGCGCTTCGCGGGAAGCAGTCTCACGATCGACGTCGCGCGCGGCGAAGTGCAGGGCGCGCGGATCACCGGCGCGCACGCGGTGATTCGCGATCTCTCCGAGCGCAACCCACTGCTGTCGATAACGGGCGCTGCAACCGGACCGACGGCGAGCTTCCTCGATTTCGTCGCGAAGAGCCCCGTCGCGCAGTGGACCGACGAGGTCACTGCGTCGATGGCTGCGCAGGGCGACTCGCGCCTTGCGCTCGGCGTCGATCTACCGCTCGACACACCCGAGAAGACCACCGTCGACGGTACGCTCAGCCTCGACGCCAATGCGCTGCGCATCGGCGGCGCGCCGCCGATCGATGCGCTGTCGGGCGACATCCGTTTCACGCAGCAGGGCGTCGATGCAAGCGGTCTCTCCGGCCGTTTGCTCGGTGGCCCCGCGACGCTGACGCTGCACGGGCGCGGCAACAGCGTGACGCTGGCGGCGAGCGGCAGCGCGGACCTCGCGCGACTGCGCGATGCCTTCGCGTTCGCGTGGCTCGATCGGGTCAGCGGCGCGGCGCTCTGGAAGCTCGACGCCCGGATGCGCGACGGCGGGCTCGACTGGACGTCCGACGCGACGCTGAAGGATGCCGTCGTCGACCTGCCGGCGCCGCTCGCCAAACCTGCCGGCGTCGCAGCAGCGCTGCATATCGAGCGCCGCATCGGGAGCCCGAAGAGCGATCGCCTGACGATCGACTGCACGCTTGCCGATCCGCTGCACGTGGTCGTCGATCGCCGCAACGACGGCAGCGGGCTCACCGCGCGGCGCATTCGCGTCGCACTCGGCGACGCGGCGACGGCTACGAAGGCCGCGACGGCTGCCGATGCGGCGGCAGACGATGTGTCAGGAACCTCGATCCGCGGCACGGTCGCGACGCTCGATGGCGACGGCTGGCTCGCGCTCGCCCGCGCTGGCGCATCGGCTGGTACTCCCACCCGTGTCGGTCCGGCGCTCGGCGTCACCCGCCTCGACGTCGATGCGAAGATGCTCGTGCTCGCCGGTCGTCCGTTTGCGCACACGCGAATCGACGCTGTCCGCACCGGCGCGCGCTGGCAGGTCGCGCTGCGCGGGGCCGATCTCGACGGGCAGGTGACCTGGCAGCCGGTGAGCACGAGCGATCCGCACGGGCGCATGGTCGCGCGCCTTGCGCGCCTCGCGCTTCCGCGCGCGCCGAACGGTGACGCGACGCATGCGCAAGCCGCGGCCACGGTCGCCGAGCGCGCGTCGTCGTGGCCCGCACTCGACCTCGAAGCAAAGGACTTCGTCTCGCACGGGCACGCGCTGGGGTCGCTCGACTTCGTCGCGGAACCCGAGGAGAAGAACTGGAGCATTCGCAAGCTCGCCGTCGTCAACGAGCATGGCCGCATCGACGCGCACGGGCTGTGGCGCGCCGCCGCCACGGATCCAACGACGACGCTCGACGGCGCGGTCGACGTCAAGGAGGCGGGCGAGTTCATGGCGCGGTTCGGGTGGCCGAACGTCATCAAGGGCACGCCGTCGAAGGTTACCGGCACCATCACCTGGAAAGGGTCCCCGGCGGATTTCGACTATGCTTCGTTGTCGGGCTCCTTCGTGCTCGACGCGGGCGCGGGCCGGTTCACGAAGATCGAGCCCGGGGTGGGCCGGCTCCTCGGCGTGCTGTCGCTCCAGGCTCTGCCGCGGCGAATCGCGCTCGATTTCCGCGACGTATTCAGCGCAGGCTTCGCGTTCGACAAGGCGGGCGGCAAAGTGACGATGCACGACGGGATCATGCACACCGACGATCTCCGGCTGACCGGTCCGTCGGCGGTCGTCGACATCGCCGGCGATGCCGACCTTGCGCGCGAGACGCAGAAGCTCAGGGTGAAAGTCGAGCCCGCGCTTTCGAGCGGCGTTTCGGCGGGCGCAGCCGCGCTGTTCCTCGCCAATCCGCTGGTCGGAGCTGCCGTGGGCGCGGGCACGCTGCTCGCGCAGAAGCTCCTCAACAACCCGTTCGATCAGCTGTTCAGCTACGAGTACCTGGTGAGCGGAAGCTGGGACGATCCGATCGTCACGCGCGCCGGGTCGCGTGCCGATGCGAAGGGCGCGGGAGCGACACGATGAGTGAGCGACACGCGAGTGGGCAACACACCAGGGCGAGCGGGAAGGCCGTCACGAGAGTCGCCGCGATCCAGATGAGCTCGGGAGCCGATGTCGATGCCAATCTGCGCGCGGCCGAAGCGCTCGTCACCGAAGCGGCGGCAGCCGGCGCGACGCTTGCCGTGCTGCCGGAAAATTTCGCATTGATGGGCGCTCACGCGCGCGACAAGCTCGCGGCACAGGAGCGCGACGGCAACGGACCGCAGCAGGCCTTCCTCGCGGACGCGGCGCGCCGCCACCGCATGCATCTGATCGGCGGCAGCGTTCCGCTTGCGTCGGAAACCCCCGATCGCGTCTGGCAGGCGCTTCTTGCCTACGGCCCCGATGGCAGCAGGACCGCGCGCTACGACAAGATCCATCTCTTTCGTTTCAGCGACGGCGGCGAGGAGTACGACGAGGCGAGGACCATCGTTCCGGGCGGCACTCCCGCGTGCCTCGACACACCCGCCGGCCGCGCCGGCCTGTCGATCTGCTACGACCTGCGCTTCCCCGAGCTCTATCGCAGCTTCGGCGACGTCGCGCTGATCGTCGTGCCCGCGGCGTTCACGTACCGCACCGGCGAGGCGCACTGGGAGACGCTGCTTCGGGCCCGCGCGATCGAGAACCAGTGCTACGTGGTCGCGGCGGCACAGACCGGCACGCATCCCGGCGGTCGCCGCACCTGGGGCCATTCGATGATCATCGACCCCTGGGGAGTCGTCGTGGCGTCGCGCGCCGAGGGCACTGGCGTGGTGATCGCCGACGTCGACCCCGAGCGCATCGCCGACGTGCGGCGGCGCCTGCCGGCGCTCGCGCACCGCAGCGCGTTCTGAGGGAGCTCGGCAAGACCGGGACGAACCGCATTGGTGCATCGGCCGCGCCGGGTCGAGCGGCGGGGATGCTCTGTCGCGCTCTACACCGACCGTCGAGGCAGCGTGTGGGGACACCGTGACGCGCGAGTTCGGCCGCGAACAGCGGCCGGTGTCTGAGCGCGTCACGGTGCCCCCACTACAGCTGCCTCCGCGCTCGAACTCGCGCGACAGAGCATCCCCACCGCTTCCCGTCGCGGCCAATCCGCGAAATAGCGTCCTTCGCGGAATTTCGGAGCTGCCTCAGGGAGCGCGCAGCAGGACGATCACCGCGCCGCCGCCGCCCGCGTGCCGCGGCGCCTCGCAGTAGGCGAGCACCTCGTCCCATTGCGCGAGCCAGCGGCGAACCTTGCCCTTCAGCACCGGCTCGCGGTTGCGTGAGGAGAGGCCCTTGCCGTGGATGACGCGCACGCAGCGGATGCCGCGGCTGCGCGAAGCGAGGACGAAGTCCGACAGCGTGTCGTGCGCCTCGTCGACGGTGAGGCCGTGCAGGTCGAGCTCGTCCTGCACCGACCAGTGTCCGCGCCGCAGCCGCGCGAGAACGTCGACGCCGAGACCGGGGCGCAGATGCGTCTGCGCCGCTTCGAGCTCCTGCCCGATGTCCCAGGTCGCCGGCGACGGCTCGGCGCCCCACTTGGAGAGCGCGAGCGCATCGCGCTCGTCGGCGAGCCGCTGCCGCGCGATCGGCGCCGGCGCGCGCCGCGTTCGCACGCGCGACGCACGAGCGGGGAGGGGCGTCACGTCGCCAAACGCGGCGGCGAGATCGATGTCGCCGCTCTCGGCAGGGCTGTCAGCCCTTGCGGCGGCGCGATGGCCAGGCTTCGACCCGCCGCTGTGCTTCGCCATCGTTCGATCGCCGCGGCACGCGTTACGCGACCGCAGTCTCCGCTGCGGCGACCGCGGCAGGCTGCGACTCGAGCCAGGCCTCGGCATCGAGCGCCGCCATGCACCCGGTTCCGGCCGAGGTGACTGCCTGGCGATAGGCGTGGTCGGCGACGTCGCCGGCGGCGAACACGCCGGGGACGCTCGTCGCGGTGGCATTGCCGTCGCTGCCGCCGCGGACGCGGATGTAGCCGCCGTTCATCTCGAGCTGATTCTCGAACAGCGCCGTGTTCGGCGTGTGTCCGATCGCGACGAAGAGCCCGTGCGTCGCGAGCGTACGCGTCGCACCGCTCTTCACGTCGGCGATGCGCACGCCGGTCACGCCCGATGCGTCGCCGAGCACTTCGTCGACGACATGGTTCCACGCGACGTCGACGTTGCCGCCGCGGGTCTTCGCGAGCAGCCGATCGACGAGGATCGCCTCGGCGCGAAAGCGGTCGCGCCGGTGCACGACCGTGACGTGCTTCGCGATGTTCGCAAGGTAGAGCGCCTCCTCGACCGCGGTGTTGCCGCCGCCGACGACCACGACGTCGCGATCCTTGTAGAAGAAGCCGTCGCAGGTCGCGCAGGCCGACACTCCCTTGCCCATGAACGCCTGCTCGGACGGCAGTCCGAGATAGCGCGCCGACGCGCCGGTCGCGATGATCAGCGCATCGCAGGTGTAGGCGCCGTTGTCGCCGGTGAGCGCGAACGGCCGCCGCGCGAGGTCGACCCGGGTGACGTGGTCGAACACGATGTCGGTCTCGAAGCGCGCGGCGTGCTTCCTGAAGCGCTCCATCAGATCCGGACCCATCACGCCGTCGGCGTCGGCGGGCCAGTTGTCGACCTCGGTCGTCGTCATCAACTGGCCACCCTGCGCGAGCCCGGTGACCAGCATCGGGCGCAGATTCGCGCGCGCAGCGTATACTGCCGCGGTGTATCCGGCGGGCCCCGAACCGAGGATCAAGACGCGGGCGTGTTTCGCAGACATGGCATTTCCTTCGACCGAAAACGGGTCAGTTTAATGGAAATGGGGGCGCGGCTCCCCACCGCAAGCATCCACCTCACCGCGTCCTCCCGCGCACCGGGCAGTGCGATCCGGCTATAATGCCGGTTCTGAGGTTCTAGCGGCAACTCCATGTTTTTCAAACGGAATGGAAACCGGCGGCGCCGTGGAAGCGAACCGCAGCCGGCGCTTCCTCCGCGCTTCGCGCGCCTCGTGCGCGAGTCATGGTGGCTGCTTGTCGTCGCGGGATTCGTCTACCTCGCGCTGATCCTTGCCACGTACACGCGCAGCGACCCCGGATGGTCGTACTCGGGAACCGGTGCGCCGCTCGGCAATCGCGGTGGCGTCGTCGGTGCATGGCTCTCGGATCTGCTGCTGTACCTGTTCGGCTGGTCGGCGTGGTGGTGCGTGGCCGGAGGCGTCGTGCTCGTCGTCGCCGGCTACCGCAGGGTCGTCCATCCCGAGCATCGCGGCGAGCATCCGCTGGCTCTCGGCGCGATCGGCTTCGCGCTCGTTCTGCTGTCGAGCGCGGCGCTGGAAACGCTGGGGATGCTGCGGCTTCCGTTCGAGCTCCCGCTCGCCCCCGGCGGTGCGCTCGGCGATCTCGTCGGCGGCACGCTTTCGCGTGCGGCCGGGTACAACGGCGCGGCGTTGCTGCTGCTGGTGCTGTTCGCGATCGGCACGTCGCTGCTCTTCGGCGTCTCGTGGCTGCGCGTGATGGAGGGGATCGGCGCCGCGCTCGAGCACGTCGTGCAGCGGCTGCGCCGCCGCCGCGAAGAGGCCGCCGATCGGCGCATCGGCGTCGAACGCGCGGCCGAGCGCGAGACATTGGTCGAGCACCTGCGCGAGGAGACCGCGCAACGCGAGCCGACGCTCGTCGTCGCGCCGGCTGCGAACGCGCCGAAATCGGAGCGCGTGATCCGCGAGCGGCAACGCCCGCTGTTCACCGACATGCCGGACTCGCCGCTGCCGCCGCTCGCACTGCTCGAAGACGCACCGCCGGCGACCGAGGCGGTCGCCGCCGAGACGCTCGAGTTCACGTCGCGGCTGATCGAGCGCAAGCTCGCCGATTTCGGTGTCGCGGTGAAGGTCATCGCCGCGTATCCGGGGCCGGTGATCACCCGCTTCGAGATCGAGCCCGCCGTCGGCGTCAAGGGCGTGCAGATCGTCAACTTGATGAAGGATCTCGCGCGCGCGCTTTCTGTCGTGTCGATTCGCGTCGTCGAGACGATTCCGGGGAAGTCGTGCATGGCGCTCGAGCTCCCCAATCCGCGCCGGCAGATCGTGCGGCTGGTCGAGATTCTCGCGACGACGACCTACAACGACGCTCCGGGGCGGCTCACGCTGGCGCTCGGCAAGGACATCGCCGGCAAGCCGGTGATCGCCGATCTCGCCCGCATGCCGCACCTGCTGGTGGCGGGCACGACCGGCTCGGGGAAGTCGGTCGCCGTCAACGCGATGATCCTGTCGCTGCTCTACAAGGCCGAGCCGCGCGAAGTGCGCCTCATCCTGATCGACCCCAAGATGCTCGAGCTCTCCGTGTACGACGGCATTCCGCACCTGCTCGCGCCGGTCGTCACCGACATGAAGCTCGCGCCCAATGCGCTCAACTGGTGTGTCGGCGAGATGGAGCGGCGCTACCGGCTGATGTCGCAGCTCGGGGTGCGCAACCTCGCCGGCTACAACCAGAAGGTGATCGACGCGCGCAAATCGGGTACGCCGCTCGTTCAACCCGGCACACCCGAGGGCGTGGAGGGCGAGCCGCTCGAAGAGATGCCGCTCGTCGTCGTGGTCGTCGACGAGCTCGCCGACCTGATGATGGTCACCGGCAAGAAGATCGAGGAGCTTATCGCGCGTATCGCGCAGAAAGCGCGCGCGGCGGGCATTCATCTGATCCTCGCGACGCAGCGGCCGTCGGTCGACGTCATCACCGGCCTCATCAAGGCCAACATTCCGTCGCGGATCGCATTCCAGGTCGCAAGCCGCGTCGACTCGCGGACCATTCTCGACCAGATGGGCGCCGAAACGCTGCTGGGACAGGGCGACATGCTCTACCTGCCTCCAGGAACCGGCTACCCGCTGCGCGTGCACGGCGCGTTCGTCTCCGATGCCGAGGTGCACCGCGTCGTCGAGCACCTGAAGTCGCAGGGCGCACCGCAGTACGTCGAGGGTCTGCTCGAAGGGGGTGCCGCCGCAGGCGAGGGCGACGCGGGCACCGTCGAGGGCGCCGACGCGGAATCCGATCCGATGTACGACCAGGCCGTTGCCGTCGTGCTGAAGACGCGGCGTCCGTCGATCTCGCTCGTGCAGCGGCATCTGCGCATCGGCTACAACCGCGCGGCGCGCCTGATCGAGCAGATGGAGCGCGCCGGCATGGTGTCGCCGATGCAGTCGAACGGCAATCGCGAAGTGCTGGTTCCCGCGGTCAAGGGCGAAGCGTGAGCACCGCTCAACCGGTGCGCGGAGGCCGACCGTGAGCACTGCGCGGCGAAGCTTCCTCGTCGCGCTGATGTTCGTAATGTCGGTGGTGGGTGCGTTTGTCGCGGGCGCATCGGTCGCGCGCGCCTCGGGGCTCGATCAGTTGCACGCGTTTCTCGAGCACACGCACAGCGCGACCGCCACCTTCCGTCAGACAGTCACGCGTCGCGACGGCCGCGCGTCGCAGACGTCGTCGGGCACCTTCGCGTTCGAGCGACCGGGGCGCTTTCGCTGGGTCTACGAGAAGCCGTATGCGCAGGTGATCGTCGGCGACGGACAACGCGTCTGGGTCTACGATCACGATCTCAATCAGGTGATGGTGCGCAATCTCGATACGGCGCTCGGCCAGACTCCGGCGGCGCTCCTCGCGGGGGACAACGCGCTCGAGAACAACTTCACGCTCGTCGCCGCGGGCGACTCCGACGGTCTCGCCTGGGTCGATGCGGTGCCGAAGGCGCACGACTCGCAGTTCAAGAGCATCCGCATCGGGTTCGCCGACGATCTGCCGCAGCGGATGGAGCTCACCGATGCGTTCGGCCAGACGACGACGCTCGTCTTCGCCGACATGAAGCGCAACCCGCCGCTGGCGCCGGCAACGTTCGTCTTCACGCCGCCGAAAGGCGCCGATGTCGTCGGCGAGTAACGCGCCCGATCTGTTCGGGTCGCCTCCGGAAGCTGGACACGCCGCGCCGAAGGGCGCCGCGGCGGCCGAGGGTCCTGTAGCGGGCGCGGGAGTCGACGGTCCGCGCGTCCCGCTCGCCGAGCGCCTGCGCCCGACGACGATCGACGAGGTGGTCGGCCAGCGCCACCTGCTCGGTCCGGGGCGACCGCTCGCGGTCGCGTGGGGCTCCGGCGCGCCGCATTCGATGATCCTGTGGGGGCCGCCGGGGAGCGGCAAGACCACACTCGCACAACTGCTCGCGCGCCGCTTCAACGCCGAGTTCATTTCGATTTCCGCCGTGCTCTCGGGAGTGAAGGACATCCGCGACGCGGTGGCGCGCGCGGAAGCGGTGCGCGCGGAATCGGGACGCGCGACGATCCTGTTCGTCGACGAAGTCCACCGCTTCAACAAGGCGCAACAGGATGCGTTCCTGCCCCACGTCGAGCGCGGGCTCCTGACCTTCATTGGCGCCACGACCGAGAACCCGTCGTTCGAGGTGATCGGCGCGCTGCTCTCGCGCGCAACCGTGTACGTGCTCGAGCCGCTCTCGCCCGACGAGCTCGGGCAGGTCCTCGACCGCGCGCTCAAAGCGCTCCCCGACCGGCTCACCCTCGATGGCGAAGCGCGCGACGCGATCGTCGGCTATGCCGATGGCGATGCGCGCCGCCTCATCAACCTCGTCGAGCAGCTCGCAACCGCCGCGCAGGCCGCGAAGCGCAGCGCGATCGATGCTGCGTTCGTCGAGAGCGCGGTCGCGCGCAGCCTGCGTCGCTTCGACAAGGGCGGCGAGGCGTTCTACGACCAGATCTCGGCGTTGCACAAGGCGGTACGCGGCTCCGATCCCGACGCAGCGCTGTACTGGATGTGCCGGATGCTCGACGGCGGCGCCGATCCGCGCTACGTCGGCCGGCGCATGGTCCGCATGGCGAGCGAGGACATCGGCCTCGCCGATCCGCGCGCGCTCGCGATGGCGCTCGACGCTGTCGCCGCATGGGAGCGCCTGGGCTCGCCCGAAGGGGAGCTCGCACTCGCCGAGTGCGTGATCTATCTCGCCGCTGCGCCGAAAAGCAACGCCGTGTACACCGCGTACGGCGCGGCGCGCCGGTTCATCGCGGGCGACGCCTCGCGTCCGGTTCCGCTGCGCCTGCGCAATGCGCCGACCCGGCTGATGGGCGAGCTCGGCTACGGCAAGGGCTATCGCTACGCGCACGACGAGGACGACGCGCACGCGGCCGGCGAGCGCTACTTTCCCGACGGAATGCCTGAGCAGCGCTTCTACGAGCCGACCGCGCGCGGTGTCGAAGCGAGAATCCGCGACCGCCTCGACGAGCTTCGCGCACGCAATGCGTCGGCGCATGGCAGCGCTGCAGGCGCTGCAGCGGCTAGCGACTCCGCGCGCGATGTTCCGGGCTACGAGAACGCCGCGCCGGACGTCGCGCCCGGCGGCGATCGGAAGCCCCCGGCGTAGCCTCTCGTCGGCCAACCGCCGTCTGCTAACATCGCCCGATGCTCGATGCCCAGCTATTGCGCCATGATCTGGCGCGCGTTGCCGCAGCGCTCGCGACGCGCGGCGTGACGCTCGACACCGGCAGATTCGAATCGCTCGAACGCGAGCGCAAGTCCGTCCAGACGCGCACGCAGGAGGTGCAGGCGACGCGCAATGCGCTGTCGAAGGCGATCGGCGCGGCGCGGGGGAGCGGCGGCGATGCCGCACCGCTGCTCGCGCAGGCGGCCTCGCTCGGCGACGAGCAGAAGCACCTCGAGCGCGAGCTCGACGCCGTGCAGGTGCAGCTGCGCGACTTCCTGCTCGAGCTTCCGAACCTGACCCACGATTCGACGCCGGTCGGTAGCTCGGCGGCCGACAACGTCGAGGTCCGGCGCGTGGGCACGCCGCCCACGTTCGCGTTTCCCGTGCGCGACCATGTCGATCTCGGCGAGGGGCTCGGCATGCTCGATTTCGAGACCGCGGCGAAGCTCTCCGGCGCGCGCTTCGCGTTCCTGCGCGGCCCGCTCGCGAGGCTGCATCGCGCGCTCGCGCAGTTCATGCTCGACACGCACGTCGGCGAGCACGGCTACACCGAGTGCTACACGCCCTACATCGTCGATGCGTCGACGCTTGTCGGCACGACACAGTTGCCGAAGTTCGAGGCCGACATGTTCGCGGTGATCCGTGGCGGCAGGGCGGACGGAGACGGCGGCGGCGAGCGCCAGTATCTGATCTCGACGGCCGAGATCACGCTTACCAATTCGGTGCGCGAGCGCATTCTCGCGGCCGACGCGCTGCCGCTGAAACTTACTGCGCATACGCCGTGCTTCCGCTCCGAAGCCGGAAGCTACGGCAAGGACACGCGCGGGATGATCCGCCAGCACCAGTTCGACAAGGTCGAGCTCGTGCAGGTGGTCCGGCCCGAGGACTCTTACGCAGCGCTCGAGGAGCTCACCGGGCACGCCGAGGCGATCCTGAAGAAGCTCGAGCTTCCCTATCGCGTGATGGCGCTTTGCACCGGCGATATCGGCTTCGCGTCGGCGAAGACCTACGACCTCGAAGTGTGGCTTCCCGGTCAGAATGCCTATCGCGAGATTTCGTCGTGCTCGAACTGCGAAGCGTTCCAGGCGCGCCGCATGCAGGCGCGCTATCGCAACGCGCAAGGGAAGCCCGAGCTCGTGCACACGCTGAACGGCTCGGGTCTCGCCGTCGGGCGCGCGCTCGTCGCGGTGATGGAAAACTACCAGCGCGAGGATGGCTCGATCGAAGTGCCGCAGGTGCTGCGCAGCTATCTCGGCGGACAGGCGTCGATCGCCGCCACCTGACACGTTGGCACCGGCCGGCATTCGACGGCGCCGGTCCTCGTCGGGATGTCGAAGCTTCTTACATCGGCTCCGCGACGTATCCGGTCGATATTCGCCAGGCGCCTGATTGCAAAGCGGTTCCTCGAGGAGGGCATGCGGCTTGCCCGGCCAAGCAGCCGTCTCCGCCCAGCGGGAGGATCGTGATGCGCGCGCTCGGGACGGCAACATTCGTGCTGCTGGCTGCCTTGGTGCCGGCCTCCGCACTTGGGGCACCATTTCTGTTCGATACGGGCACCCCGGATGGGAATATGGGAACCGCGTCGGGCCCTGCGGACGGCAGCCTCGCAGTGGCGACCGAGTCGGCAGACGATTTCGTCACTTCCTCCGCAACCCAGATCCATAGCGCCACCTTCACCGGTCTTCTCGCCGGCGGTGCCGCGATCGCCGATCTGGGCTTCGTCGGCGTCGAGATCTACCGCGTGTTTCCGCTCGATTCCACGTCGCCGCCGTCCGGGAACGCTCCCACGCGCACCAAGTCACCGTCTGACGTTGCGTTCGATAGTCGCGATTCGACTGCGGGAACACTGACATTCGGGGTGACCAGCATCGATCCATCGTTTACGGTCTTGAACACGGTGGCGACTGGAATCCATGCGGCTCCGAATTCCACGACCGGCGGCGAAGGGCCGGCGACCGGCACACCGTTCGCACCGGATCTGCAGTCCTGGATCCGCAACGACAACCTCGCGCCCGATTGGCTGCGCGCCGGGACCGACGTTGTCGGCGGCAGCCCAGCCCCGACTTTCAATGCGGCGTTCTCGCTGGCGGGCGAGACCGCGACCGTGATTCCCGAACCGGCAGGCCTCGCGCTGGTGCTCGCCGGAGCCATGGCGGCGCTCGCGAGCTTCAGATCAAAGCGCTCGCTCGGCGGCTGACGCGCGGCAGGCGGTCAGCGCGGGCGGAGCGGTCAGCGCGGGTGGGCTGTCAGCGCATGTTGCCGGTGTGCCCGAGCGAGTAGCGCCCGGGTTGCGGCCATACGCAGAGCCCGTGCGGCTCGTGCCCGACGGGGATCTCCTGCACCGCGCCCGACGTCGTGTCGATCACGTAGACGACGTTGTCGAAGCGGCCGGACAGCCAGAGCTCCTTCCCATCGGCGCTGACGTTGCCCATGTCAGGGCTGCCGCCGCCGGGAATCGGCCAGGTCTTCACCACCTTGCGCGTTGCGAAGTCGATCACCGACACGCTGCCCGGTCCGTGCGGCTTGCCGTGGATGTGGTTGGAGCCCCGATTCGCGACGTAGAGTTCGCGGCCGTCGCGGCTCGGGTAGAGACCGTGCGTGCCGATGCCGGTCGGAATGAAGGCGATTTCGCGGAACGACGCGCCATCGACGACGAACACGCCGTCGGCCAGCATGTCGGCGACGTAGAAGACCCGTCCGTCGGGGCTGATGCGGATGTCCTGCGGCATGCCGCCGCGTGACAACTTCAGATAGCCGACGACGGTGTGGTTCGTGAAGTCGATCTTTGCGAGCTGACCGTCGAACTCGCAGGTGAAGATCGCGTAGCGTCCGTCGATCGAGAAGTCGGCGTGGTTGATGCCGGCGCATCCCGGCACCGGGATCGACGACTGCAGCGCCATCGTCTTCGGATCGCGCAGATCGAGGCGCTTCAGCGCTTCGGCGACGACGATCGCCGAGCGGCCGTCAGGCGTGAAATACATGTTGTACGGGTCGTCGACGGCGACCGGCTTGCCCGGCTTGCCGGTGCGCGGATCGATCGGCGTAAGGCTTCCGTCGGTGCGGCCTTCGGCGTTGTTGGCGACCCACAGCGTCGACAGGTCCCACGACGGCACGACGTGCTGCGGATTGAGCCCGACGCGAAAGCGGCGGATCACCTTGCGCGACGCCTGGTCGATCACGTAGACGTCGTCCGATTGCACGTTCGGCACGTAGACGAGGTGCAGCGCGTCGTGCACGGCGGGGCTCATGCGGTTCGCCCCGGCCTCGCTGTAGAGGTTCGACGCGTCGATGACCGGAGGCATCCCGGCGACGGTCTCGACCGGCGCAGCGGTCGCAGCGGAAAGCGGCAGCGGGTACGTGACGAGGCCGACAAGCGCGACAGGCGCGACGAGCGCGACAAGGGCGGCGCCGGCGACGGCGGCCATGGAGTGACGGATCACGGAAGGGTCCTCGGAAGGGTGCGGGAAGCGGTCGCCGCCGCAACCGGCGCCGATTCGCGCGCGTGTCGCGGTCGAGCGAGGCGCCGATTGTACCTGTACCTGTCTACGCCGACGAACGTGGCGCCGCGTGCGCGGCACCCGGCGTCAGCGCCGGCCGAGCTCGCGCCGGATCGCCTCGACCGACGCGCGGACAATGTCGTCGACGCCGATCGTTCCGAGTGCGGCGGTCGCGCGGCGCGGATCGCCGTACACGCCGTGGCGAGCATCGAGATCGACGCCCTTCGCGAGGACGTCCGCGCGCACGAGCTTCGGGTCGACCGCGAGAGCGAGCGCCGTGTCGGCAAGGCCGGCATGGGTACCGATCTCGCCTTTCGTGTAGCCGCGCGCGAGCAGCGCAGCCGGAAATTCGACCGTCGCGGCACGGTAGTAGGCGACGAGCGCATGCGCGCGCGCCGGGGTTCGCTTCCACGTGCGATTGAAGCGCGCCGCCGCCGCGGTCTCGCTCTTCTGATATCCGCCGTGATCGCCGAGAAACACGATGTCGCGAAAGCCGTGCTCGGCGAAACTCTGCGCGGCCGCTTCCAGCGTTGCCTCGAACGCTGCCGGAGGAATGCTGATGGTGCCGGCAAAGCGCATGTGCTCGGTGGGCGGATCGATGCGCCCTTCGGGAACGTACGCAATCACCGGGGCGACCAGCGTCTTGCCGAGCTCGCGCGCGATCCGCCCGGCGAGGATGCGGGCGCGCGCGTTGTGCTTGCCGAGCACCATGTGCGGGCCGTTCTCCTCGGTGCCGCCGATCGGGACGAGGATCGTCGTCGCCCCGGCAGCGACCGCGGCGGCGACTTCGGTCGTCGTGAGCTCTTCGAGATAGACGCTTTGCTGAGCTTGCGCCACGGCGGAGCTCGCCAGCGCCGCGACGCCAGTGACGAGCGCTGCGGCGACAAGGCCGCGGATCGAACGGCTGCGCGAACGGCAGTGGGAGATCATCCCGCGATGGTACGACGCGGCCCCGCGGGAGTCAGCGCAGCGCGAGCAATGCCTGCAGCAGCGGCGGACGCTCGGGCTCGCTGCGCAGGAGGATGTCGTAGTAGCTGCGTATGCGGCCGACGAACGCGACCGGCATGCCGCCGCGCGCATAGCCGTTGCGCGCATTGACGTAGTACTTCGGATCGGCGAGCAGCGGCAGCGTCTTGCGCACGTCGCTCCACCGATCCGGATCGAGCTTCATCCGCTGCGCGAGCACGCGCGCATCCTCGAGGTGCCCCATGCCGATGTTGTAGGCGGCGAGCGCGAACCACGTCCGGTCGGGCTCGGTGATCCGTGCGGGCAGCCGATCCTTCAGGTCCGCGAGATAGCGCGCCGCGGCGAGCGTCGTGTTGCGCGGATCGAGGCGGTCGACGACACCGAGCCGTTTCGCGGTGTCGGCGGTGAGCTGCATCAGGCCGCGGACGCCGGTCTCGCTCGTGGCGAGCGGATCCCACTGTGACTCCTGATAGGCGATCGCGGCGAGCAGGCGCCATTCGATGCCGCTTTGCGCCTGCGCCTCCTCGAACGTGCGCCGCCACCGGTCGAGCGAGCCGCGGATGCGGTCCTGGAACACGCCTGCGTCGAGGCGCGCGAGCTCACCGGTCACCGCGTGGTAGCGCTCGACGATGCGCGCCAGGACGCCGTCGTTCTGCGCGCGCGCGAGGAACGCGTCGAGCGAGTCACGCAGCGCGCGCTCGCCCGGCGCGGTAATCCACGCGAACTGCAGCTTCGGTCGGGTCGCAAAGGCCACGTCGAAATCGAGGTGGACGTTCTTCGCCGCCGCGGCGTCGGTTGCCGGAACGACCGCGTAGTCGATCGCGCCGTCGGAGACCTCGCCGATCAGCGCATCGGACGAGGCGAGCTCGACCGGCTTCCAGAGGATCTGCGGATGCGCCGCGATGACATCGTCGAGCGCGCTGCCGATCCCGGTGTGGGCCCGATACGCGACCGCGGCTCCGTCGAGTGACGCCCAGTCCTTCGGACGGTCGCGGTCGCTGTTGTAGACGACGACGAGGTCGGTGCCCTTGTAGCCGCGGGTCCACGCCGCTCCGTCTCCGCGGAGAAGGCCGCCGGCGCCGATCTGCGCGTCGCCTTTGGCAACACCCTCCATCAGCGATCCGGCATCGTCGGCGAACGAGACCTTCAGCGCGAGCCCGCGCTCGGCGGCGAATCGCGTAAGGAGATCGTGATCGATGCCGGCTGGCGTGCCGGCGGGGCCCTTGAACCAGGTGGTCGGGCCGGGAAGGACGATGACGCTGAGGCTCGGCTGATGCGAGGGCAGCGGCGGAGGTTCCTCGCAGGCCGAGAACGAGAGGGCGCAGACCGCTGCGGCGAGCGTCACGCCCGACCGGATCCACACCCTTCCTCGGTTCGACTTTCGATCGCGCATGGCACTCCAACTTACCCCGTTGCCGGGGTCGTTCCCGAATGATCTGCGGCGATCTTGATGCCGCCGTGACTTTGAGCGCAGCCTTGCCACGGGCTGCGCGAACACTCCGATTCAGGTCGCCGGCGCGCCCTCGCGCCATTTGTGCGACGCAGCATTATAACCGATCCGGGCGATGCCGTCATCCCGGGGCAGGGTGCCCGCCGGAGCGACGGGAACCGGGCCGGATCCGTCATCCGGGGGTGAAGCGTGGCCGCAAGCGGGTCCGGTGGCGTTCGCGGCTATAATTGCGTCTACCGCCCAAGGCGCCCGATCAACGGCGGGTCGCCCCGCATTGCAGCGTCGTGAACCTGGTCAGGTCCGGAAGGAAGCAGCCACAGCGATTTACTGCAAGTGCCGGGGGAACGGCTCGCCACCCCTTCGTTCTGCTCGCCAGATCACGCTGATTGAGTTACCAGGTCCTCGCCCGCAAGTGGCGGCCGCGCAGCTTCGGCGAGCTGGTCGGCCAGACCCACGTCGTGGCGGCGCTCACCAATGCGCTCGCACGCGGGCAGCTCCATCACGCGTGGCTGCTCACCGGGACGCGCGGGGTCGGCAAGACGACGCTCGCCCGGATTCTCGCCAAGAGCCTTAACTGCGAGACGGGGGTCACGGCGACGCCGTGCGGGGTCTGCGGCGCCTGCACGGCGATCGACGCCGGGCGCTTCGTCGACCTCCTCGAGCTCGACGCAGCCTCCAACACCGGCGTCGAGAACATGCGCGACATCCTCGACAGCGCGCGCTACGCGCCGACGGTCGGCCGCTACAAGGTCTACCTGATCGACGAAGTGCACATGCTGTCGAAGGGGGCGTTCAACTCGATGCTGAAGACCCTCGAGGAGCCGCCCGAGCACGTCAAGTTCGTCCTCGCCACGACCGACCCGCAGAAGATCCCGGTGACGGTGCTGTCGCGCTGCCTGCAGCTCAACTTGAAGCCGCTGCCGTCGACGGCGATCGAAGCGCGCCTCGCGCACATCGCCGGCGCCGAGTCGATCGCGCACGACGAGTCGGCGCTCGCGCGCATCGCGCGGGCGGCGCAGGGGTCGCTGCGCGACGCGCTGTCGCTGCTCGACCAGGCCATTGCCCACGGTGGCGGCGAGGTGCGCGACGCCGACGTGCGCGCGATGCTCGGCGTCGTCGACCGCGATCACGTCTACCGGATCGTCGATGCGTTGCTCGCGCACGACGGCCGGGCACTGCTTGCCGAGGCCGACGCGATCGCCGCCGGCGGCGGCGGTTGCGGCTCGGCCCTCGACGAGCTCGCGTCGTTCTACCATCGGCTCGCCGTCGCGCAGCTCGTGCCCGAAGCGATCGACGGCGACGAAGGACCGCGTCTTGCCGGATACGCCGCAAAGCTCGCGCCCGAGGAAGTTCAGCTTGCGTATCAGATCTGCGTGCAGGGGAGGGCGGACCTTCCGCTTGCGCCCGACGAGGCGACTGCATTCTCGATGACGCTGTTGCGGCTGCTCGCGTTCGAGCCGGCGGCAGCGGTCGCGGACGAAACGCCGATCGCCGCGGCGCCCTCCACGCCGTCAGCGTCGGGGACGGGAGGGCGCGCGAACCGCGCAGTCGCGGCGCCAGTCGCTGCGTCGTCTGCGGACACGCATTCCGCGACTAAGCGTTCCGCAACGGCGCCGTCCACAGGCGTGCCTCCGGCCACCGCCGCGGCCCCGATGGAGTCGCTGCCGTCGCCACCGGCGCCGCGCGAATTGCGCACGCTTCCGGACGACCCGGCACAGTGGGCGACGTTCGTCGCGGGCCTCGGCCTCACCGGAATGGCACGCCAGCTCGCGGCCCAGTCCGAGCTGAAATCGGTTCGCGGCAATGCGCTGACGCTCGCGGTGCCCGCGGCCCACCGGCACCTCGCCGACCGTGCCTACTCGGACAAGCTGAAGGTCGCGCTCGATGCAGCGACGGGGCGGAAATGGCTGCTCGCGTTCGAAATCGGCGAAGTCGGCCACGCGTCGCTCGCCGCACAGGAGCGCCGTCGGCGCGACGAAGCGCAGGCGGCGGGCGAGGCTGCATTTCGCGGCGAGCCGTTCGTCCGTGACCTGCTGCAGCGCTTCGACGGCACAGTCCGTGTCGAAACCATCGAACACCGGTCCGCGGCGGGCTCGACGCCGCAGGCCACGACCCAATCGCGGGAGTCGTCATGATGAAGAACCAGCTTGCCGGGCTGATGAAGCAGGCCCAGCAGATGCAGGAAAACATGCAGCGTGCGCAGGAAGAGCTCGCGCGCACCGAAGTCGAGGGGCAATCGGGCGCCGGGCTCGTCAAGGTCGTGATGACCTGCCGTCACGACGTGAAGCGCGTCAGCATCGATCCGTCGCTCCTCGGCGATGACCGCGACATGCTCGAAGACCTCGTCGCCGCGGCGTTCAACGACGCGGTCAGGCGCGCGGAGAGCGTCACGCAGGAGAAGATGGGCGGGCTGACGGCGGGGCTGCCGATGCCTCCGGGATTCAAGCTGCCGTTCGGATGAGCCGCGACGCGGTCACGCGCAGAGAACCCGCGGCGGAGCCGCTGTCGAGCCTCGACGAGCTCACCGCGGCGCTGCGCTGCCTGCCGGGAGTGGGCCCGCGCGCATCGCAGCGGATGGCGCTGCACCTGCTGCAGCACGATCGCGACGGCGCCGGACGTCTCGCGCGCGCGCTCGAGGGCGCCGTGCGCGCCGTGCATCACTGCGAGCGCTGCAACACGTTCACCGAGGGGCAGCTGTGCCACCTCTGCCGGTCGGCGAAGCGGGACCCGGCGCTCCTCTGCGTCGTCGAGACGCCCGCCGACCTCCTCAGCATCGAGCAGACGCAGTCGTACTCGGGCCTTTATTTCGTGCTGCTCGGGCGCCTGTCGCCGCTCGACGGCGTCGGACCGAAGGAGATCCGTCTCGAGCGCCTGCTCGCGCGCGCGACCGACGGCGTCGTTCGCGAGGTGATCCTCGCGACCAGCTTCACGAACGAAGGCGAGGCGACCGCGCATTACCTCGGCGAGCTCCTCGCCGCGCGCGGGCTCGCCGTCACCCGCGTCGCGCGCGGCGTGCCGATCGGCAGTGAGCTCGAATACGTCGATGCGGGAACGCTTGCTCAGGCGCTGCGCGAGCGCCGTCCCATCGATCGCTGATCTCCGCCCTTCGCTCCTCTCTCCTCGCTCCCCACTCCTCGATCCTCTCTCCTCGCTCCCCGCTCCCCGCTCCTCGATCCTCGATCCTCGATCCTCACTCCTCGATCCTCGATCGTCACTCCCCGATTGCGAGTTGGTAGTGGCGCGGGTAATCTGGACCAGACCCGCACCCGATGCATACCGGGAGGACTGCCATGCTGTTAAGCGAAATTCTGCGGATCAAAGGCAACGCGCTGTTCACGACGCCGCCCGGACGGCCGGTACTGGAGGCGGTCGAGGCGATGGCCCAGAACGACATCGGCTCGCTCGTCGTCATGGATCACGGTCGGCTCGTCGGACTTCTTACATTCGCCGAAGTGCTGCAGGCGCTCGCTGAGCGCCACGGCTCGCTTGGAGATCTCACCGTCGCCGAGATCAGCCAGCGCGATCCGCTCACCACCGTTCCAGGGCTCGACGTGATGGAGTTGCGCCGGATCATGCTCGAACGCCACGCGCGCTACGTTCCGGTGATGGACGGCAGCACGCTTCTCGGCGTCGTGTCGTTTCACGACGTGGCGAAGGCGGTCTACGAAGAGCAGATCTTCGAGAACCAGATGCTGAAAAGTTACATCGAGCGGTGACAGCGGAACCGCTCGGCCGTGCGCCTGGCGGAAACAGGCGGCGCGGCATGTATCGGCCGCTGATCCTGCTTACCCTGATGGTCGTAGCCCCGGTCGGGGCAGCGAGCGCATCGACGTCGCTGCTGCCTCCGCGGGTGGAAAGGGCCATCACCGATCGGATCGCCGGCGGCGAATATCCCGCCCTGGTCGTTGCGGTCGTGGATGGCGATCGCAGCCAGATAGCCGCGTTCGGCAAGCTCGACGATGGGCGAACGCCGGATGCAGACACGATCTTCCAGATCGGCTCGGTGACCAAGACGTTCACGGCGACTCTCCTTGCCGAGGCTGTGAACGATGGATCGGTCGGGCTCGACACCCCCGTGTCGAAGCTGTTGCCGGGTTTCACGATTCCCGCGCGTGACGGCAAGCCGATCACGCTGGGCGAACTGGCGATGCAGGACTCCGGCCTGCCGCGCCTGCCGAGCAACCTCGCGCCCGCCAACGCTGCCGACCCTTACGCCGATTACGACGCTGCGAAGCTCGAAAGCTTCCTCGGGACGTACAAGCTGCCGCGTGATCCGGGCGCATCGTACGAATACTCCAACCTCGGCGTCGGCCTGCTCGGTTACGCGCTGGCGCAACGTGCGGGCATGTCGTACGCGGCATTGGTGCAAGCGCGGATCCTGAAGCCGTTGGGTATGGCTTCGAGCAGCGCCACGCTTTCCGAACCGCTGGACGTGCACTGGGCGAAGGGCCACGACGGTGATGGCAAACCCGTAGAGCCGTGGCATCTCGGCGTCCTGGCAGGTGCGGGCGCGATCAACAGCACCGGCGCCGACATGCTGCGCTATCTGCAGGCCAACATGGGTCGCGGCGCCGATCCGTTGCGCGATGCGATGCGCTTCGCACATGCGCCGCGTAGCGACCTCGGCAACAACGAGCGCATCGGCCTCGTCTGGATGACGCGTCACGACAAGCAGGGCGACCTCGTCTGGCATAACGGCGAAACCGGCGGTTACGCGAGCTTCGTCGGCATGACGGCCGATGGCAGACGCGGCGTCGTGATCCTTACAAATATCGCCAGTGACGTGAGCGACCTCGGTTTCGCGACGCTGTTGCCCGATGCGCCGCTTGCTCCCGCGCAACAAGCAATCGAAATGACCGGAAACCAGCTCGATGCCTACGTCGGCGCCTACCAGCTTGCGCCCGGATTCGTCCTCACCGTGTTTCGCAAGCAGGATCAATTGCTCGCGCAAGCGACCGGTCAGGGCGCATTCCCGATCTATCCGAGCGCGACGGACGCGTTCTTTGCGCGCGTCGCCGACATTCGCATCGATTTCCAGCGCGGAGCGGACGGCAGCGTGCAGTCACTCGTGCTGCATCAGAATGGCGCCAATCAGACGGCTGTTCGGATTCCGTAAGCGGGGCCTCACGAAGCGAGCAGCAGGAATATCGCCGGACGGCGATCGAAACGCCGCGCGTCGACGCGGCGCCACGACGCTGCGCCGGCGCGCAGGATCTCCTCGTCCGGCAGCGTGAGGTTCGCGGCGACGCAGACGATCGTCGCCGGTGCGAGCGCCTGCGCGAGCGCGCCGATCATCGCCGCGTTGCGATAGGGCGTTTCGATGAAGACCTGCGTTTCGCGTCGCGCACGCGACCTCGCTTCGAGCTCGCGCAGCGCGGCCGTGCGCGCAGCGGCCGGCGCCGGAAGGTAGCCGTGAAAGGCAAAGCGCTGGCCGTCGAGGCCCGCGGCCATCAGCGCGAGCAGGATCGCCGACGGCCCGACCAGCGGCACGACGCGCAACTTCGCCGCATGCGCCGCCGCAACCAGCGCGGCACCGGGGTCGGCGACGCCTGGGCATCCCGCGTCGGAGAGGAGCCCGATGTCGCGTCCGTGCCGGGCGGGCTCGAGCGCCGCGGCGAGCGCGGCGCCGTCGCGAAGATCGGCGAGCGGGGTGATCGCGAGCTCGGCGATCGGCACCGGCATGCCGAGCGTCGCGAAAAACGCACGCGCCGCCTTCGGCGTTTCCACCACCCAGTCGCGCAGCCCGCGCGCGACGTCGAGCGTGCGCCGCGGGAGCACGTCATCGGGGGGAACGGCGCCGAGGAGGTTCGGCACCGCGTACAGCGTCCCGCGCCGCTCCGCTCCGGTCATTGCGTGCTGCGCGTCGGTCATTGCGCGTCGGTCATTGCGCGTCGGTCATCGCGTGTCGCGCAATGGCGCGCCGAGGACGTCGATGCCTTCGTTACGCAGCATCGCCGCGACGCTGATCAGCGGCAGGCCGATGAGCGCGGTCGGATCGTCGCTCTCGATGCTGTCGAAGAGGGCGATGCCGAGCGACTCCGAGCGCACGGCTCCTGCGCAATCGTAGGGACGCTCGCGCACGAGGTAGCTCTCGATCGTTGCGACGTCGAGAAGGCGGAAGCGACTCGTCACGTCGACCTGGCGCAACTGGCAGCGGTGGCTCGCGCCATCGATCAGCGCGACCGCCGTGTGAAACACGATGCTGCGCCCCGAAAGCGCCGTGAGCTGCGCACGCGCCGCGTCGTGCGAGCCAGGCTTGCTGACGGCGACGCCGTCGCAGTCGGCGACCTGGTCCGAGCCGATCACGAGGGCGTCGGGATGTACGACCGCCACGGCTCGCGCCTTGGCGATGGCGAGGCGGCGTGCGGTCGTGGCGGGGGCCTCGCCGTCCTGCGGGGTCTCGTCGAGGTCGGGAGCGATCGCGGTGAAAGGCAGGCCGAGGCGCTCGAGCAGCGCGCGCCGATAGCGCGATCCCGACGCGAGGATCAGCGGCCGCGAGCCGATCGCCATTGTTTTTTCAGGCATTTTTGACAAGCCCCGGCGGAGACCGTAAAATTAAATGTTTATGGCCGCGCCCTTCGCCTTCGGGAAGCCCGCAAGCGCGCGCCGCGCCCGGCAGTAGCGGCTCACCGCGATGCGCGTCGATGCATGGAAGCTCGCGCGCGAGCACGGCAGCATCGAGGGTAACATCGACGCCCATCGCCTTGCTCGCGTCGCCGACCTCCTGTCGCCGGGTCGCGCGAACATCGCGTGGCGTGTTTCGGGCGCTACCGATGCCGAGGGGCGAGCTGCGCTCGAGATCGACCTTGCCGGCGAGGTGACGCTCGCGTGTCAACGCTGCCTCGGCAGCCTCGCGTGGCCGGTGCACCAGCGCGGGATGGTGCTGCTGGCTGCCTCGGAAGGCGAGCTGGAAGCGCTCGATGCGCGAAGCGAAGCGGAAGTGGTGCTGGCGGCCGCGCCCGTGGACCCGCTCGACCTGGTCGAGGACGAATTGATACTGGCGCTGCCGTTCGCGCCACGGCATCCGGCGGACGCCTGCACGCCGCCCGCCGAACCGATGACGACGCACAGGAGAACATGATGGCAGTCCAGCAGAACAAGAAATCACCGTCGAAGCGCGGCATGCACCGCGCGCACGACTTCCTCGCCAACGCACCGCTCGCGGTCGAGCCGGTGAGCGGCGAAGTGCACCGGCGGCACCACATCAGCCCGAGCGGCTACTACCGCGGCAAGAAGGTCGTCCGGACCAAGGCCGACGAGTGACGCGGCGCCGCGGGCGCACCGTGGCCACCGTTCGCGCTTGCGTCGATGGTGTCAGCGGACCCTGACCGACGAGTCGGATGTCCGTCACCATAGCCGTCGACGCGATGGGCGGCGATCACGGCCCATCGGTTACGGTGCCTGCCTCGCTGCAGTTCGCGGCGCGCCATCCGGACGTGCGTATCGTCCTCGTCGGCAGGCCGGAGGCGCTGGAAAGCGCGCTCGCAGCGGGAACATCCGCGGTGCGCGAACGCGTCGCGATCCACGCCGCGAGCGAGATCGTCGACATGGACGAGCCGCCCGCCGACGCGCTGCGCAGGAAGAAGGATTCGTCGATGCGCGTCGCGATCGACCTCGTGAAATCCGGCGCGGCCGACGCCTGCGTATCGGCCGGGAACACCGGGGCGCTGATGGCGATCGCACGCTTCGTGCTGAAGACGCTGCCCGGCATCGACCGGCCGGCGATCGCCTCGCAGCTCCCGACGCGGCAGGGCACGACGCTGGTGCTCGACCTCGGCGCCAACGTCAACTGCAGCTCGGAGCAGCTCGTGCAGTTCGCCGCAATGGGCAGCGCGCTCGCGTCGGCCGTCGAGGGCATCGAGCGCCCGACCGTGGGGCTCCTCAACGTCGGTGAGGAGGACATCAAAGGCAACGACCTCGTCCGCGAGACCGGCGAGCGATTGAAGGCGTCGAGCCTCAACTTCCACGGCAACGTCGAAGGCAGCGACATCTACAAGGGCACGACCGACGTCGTCGTCTGCGACGGCTTCGTCGGCAACGTCGCGCTGAAGACCTCCGAAGGGCTCGCGCAGATGCTCTACGAATTCCTCAGGGCGGAGTTCACCCGCAACGCGCTGACGCGCGTCGCGGCATCGGTCGCGTGGCCGGTCCTGCGAGCGTTCAAGAAGCGCATCGATCCGCGCCGCTACAACGGCGCGACGCTGGTCGGATTGAAAGGCGTCGTCGTCAAGAGTCACGGCGGCGCCGACGCGCTCGCCTTCGTCAATGCGCTCGAACGCGCGTATGCGGAAGTCGCGCACGGCGTGCTCGACGGCATCGCGCAACGGATCGCCGCGATGCCGATCGGCGTTTCGGCGTCCGGAGGGTCGAAGCCGCCCGGCCAGGCTGCTGCACCGGATGGCTCTGCAGCCCATGCGTAGCCGCATCGCCGCAACGGGTCGCTACCTGCCGCGGCAGGTACTTAGCAACGCCGAGCTTTCGGAGCGCGTCAATACCAGCGACGCGTGGATCCGCGAGCGTACCGGCATCGCGCAGCGCCACATCGCAGCGCCCGGCGAGCAGACCTCCGATCTCGCACTCGCGGCTGCGCGCGAGGCACTCGCCGCTGCGTCGATGCAGGCGTCCGACGTCGACCTCGTCATCGTCGCGACGACCTCGCCCGACATGGTGTTTCCGTCGACCGCGTGCATCCTGCAGGACAAGCTCGGCGTTCACGGGGGACCCGCGTTCGACGTGCAGGCCGTGTGCTCGGGATTCGTCTACGCGCTCGCGATCGCCGACCGGATGGTCGCCGACGGCATGGCGAGGAACGCGCTGGTGGTGGGTGCGGAAATCTACTCGCGCATCCTCGACTGGAGCGATCGCAGCACCTGCGTGCTGTTCGGCGACGGCGCTGGCGCCGTCGTGCTGGTGCCTTCGGCGACGCCCGGCATCCTCTCGTCGCACCTGCACGCCGATGGCCGCTATCGCAACATTCTGTGCGTGCCGGGACAGGTGCAGTCGGGCGCGGTGATCGGCACTCCGTTCGTGCAGATGGACGGCCCGGGCGTGTTCAAGTTCGCGGTGCGCGTGCTGGCCGAGGTCGGCCTCGAAGCGCTGTCGGCGAACGAGATGACCGCGGCGGACGTCGACTGGCTGATTCCGCACCAGGCGAACGTGCGCATCATGGACGCGACCGCGCGCAAGCTCGGCATCCCGCCGGAGCGCGTCGTCTCGACCGTCGACCTGCACGCGAACACGTCGGCGGCGTCGATTCCGCTCGCGCTCGACGTCGCGGTGCGTGACGGGCGCATCGTCGGCGGCCAGCACGTGCTGTTGCTCGGCGTCGGCGGTGGCTTCACCTGGGGCTCGGTCCTGCTGCGCTGGTAGCGCCGCGGCATCATCATTCACGGACCGCGGCGTCAATGTTCACTTCGAGGAGCGTGCGATGAGCTTCGCATTCGTCTTTCCCGGGCAGGGCTCGCAGCAGATCGGGATGATGTCGGACTATTCGGGTCATCCGGAAGTGCGCGCGACCTTCGTCGAAGCCTCCGAGGTCCTCGGCGAGGATCTGTGGGCGCTGGTCGAGAACGGTCCGGCCGACGCGCTCAACCTCACGCGCAACACCCAGCCGGTGATGCTCGCCGCCGGCGTCGCCGTGTGGCGCGCGTGGCGCGCCGCAGGCGGCGGCGCACCGGCGTTCGTCGCCGGGCACAGCCTCGGCGAATACACGGCGCTCGTCGCGGCGGGTGCGCTCGCATTTCGCGACGCGCTGCCGCTCGTGCGCTTTCGCGCCGAAGCGATGCAGGAGGCGGTCCCCGCGGGGACCGGAGCGATGGCGGCGATCATGGGCGGAGACGCCGAGGCGGTTGCCGCGGCGTGCCGCGAAGCCGCGCAAGGCGAAGTCGTCGAGCCGGTCAATTTCAATGCGCCCGGACAGATCGTCATCGCGGGGCACCGCAGTGCCGTCGAGCGCGCGATCGTCGCCGCCCGCGCACACGGTGCGAAGCGCGGCGTCATGCTTCCGGTGTCGGCGCCGTTTCACAGCTCGCTCCTGGCGCCTGCCGCGGCACGGCTTGCCGAGCGCTTGCGCGACGTGCCGGTGACGACGCCTTCGATCCCGGTGTTGCACAACGTCGACGTTGCGCAGCATCGCGAACCCGCCGCGATCCGCGACGCGCTTGCGCGCCAGGCGGCGAGCCCGGTGCGCTGGACCGGAATCATCGCGGCGCTGGCGGCGAACGGCGTCGGCGCCATCGTCGAGTGCGGGCCGGGCAGGGTGCTCGCGGGCCTCACCCGCAAGATCGACGAGCATCTCGCCGCCTACGCGCTCTCCGACGATGCGGCGATCGCCGAGGCGCGCGCTGCGCTCGGAGCTTGACGCCATGAGCGACATCCGGAAGGAGCTCGACGGAGACGTTGCGCTCGTCACCGGTGCGACGCGCGGCATCGGCCGCGCGATCGCGCTCGAGCTCGGCCGCGCCGGCGCGCGCGTGGTCGGCACGGCGACGACCGACGACGGGGCCGCGCGGATCGGCGCCGGCCTTCGCGAAGCCGGCATCGATGGCGAAGGTGTACGCCTCGACGTCACCGACGCCGCTGCCATCGACGCGGTCGTGCGCGACGTCGACACGCGTCACGGAGCGATCAGCATTCTCGTCAACAATGCGGGGATCACGCGCGACGGCCTCCTGTTGCGGATGAAAGATGCCGACTGGGACGCGACGCTCGCGACGAACGTCACCGCGGCGTTCAGGCTGTCGCGCGCGGTGCTGCGCGGGATGCTGCGGCTTCGACGCGGGCGCATCATCCAGATCGGCTCGGTCGTCGGCAGCATGGGCAACGCCGGCCAGGCGAACTACGCAGCCTCGAAGGCCGCGCTCGGAGGGCTCACGCGGTCGCTCGCGCTCGAAGCGGCGAGCCGCAACGTCACCGTGAACGTCGTCGCGCCGGGGTTGATCGACACCGACATGACGCAGGCGCTCGCGCAGACGCAGCGCGACGCGATGCTCGAGCGCGTTCCGCTCGCGCGGTTCGGGACGCCGGAGGACGTGGCGTACGCGGTGGCCTTCCTCGCGGGGCCGCGCGGCGCGTACATCACGGGCGCGACGCTGCACGTGAACGGCGGCATGCTGATGTGCTGAGCTTGCGGTAAAATCCGTCGGTTTGATTCCTTGACCCCTCGAAGGGGAGGAGATGCATGGAAAACATCGAACAGCGCGTCAAGAAGATCGTCGCCGAGCAGCTTGGCGTCAACGAGGCCGAAATCAAGAACGAATCGTCGTTCGTCGATGACCTCGGTGCCGATTCGCTCGACACGGTGGAGCTCGTGATGGCGCTCGAGGAGGAGTTCGAAACCGAGATCCCCGACGAGGAAGCGGAGAAGATCACCACCGTCCAGCAGGCGATCGATTACGTCAGCAGCCACGTCAAGAAGTAGCGCCGGCACGCCGGCAACTCCATGACTCGCCGCCGCGTCGTCGTCACCGGCCTCGGCATTGTTTCTCCGGTCGGCATCGGCGTCGCCGCGGCCTGGGAGTCGATCCTCGCCGCCCGCTCGGGCATCGGCCCGATTACCCGCTTCGACGCGAGCAGCTTTCCGACCCGCATCGCGGGCGAGGTGAAGGACTTCGACGTGACGCGCTGGCTCTCCGCCAAGGAGGCGCGGCGTTACGACACCTTCATCCACTATGGCCTCGTCGCGACAATGGAGGCCGTCGCCGATGCGGGCCTTACCGGATATACCGGAGACCTCGAGCGCTGCGGCGTGTCGGTGGGCTCGGGCATCGGCGGGCTGCCGATGATCGAGGAGACCCAGCAAACGTTCCGCGACGGCGGCCTGCGCAAGGTGTCGCCGTTCTTCGTTCCCGGATCGATCATCAACATGATCGCCGGCCTCGTCTCGATCCAGTATGGCTATCGCGGACCGAACCTCGGCTGTGTCAGCGCGTGCTCGACCGGCAACCACTGCCTCGGCGAGGCGGCGCGCATCATCGAGTACGGCGATGCCGACCTGATGATCGCCGGCGGCTCGGAATCGACGGTGTCGCCGCTCGGTGTCGGCGGTTTCTGCGCGGCGCGCGCACTGTCGACGCACAACGACGATCCGGCGACGGCAAGCCGGCCGTGGGACATCGACCGCGACGGCTTCGTGCTCGGCGAGGGTGCCGGCATCCTGGTGCTGGAAGAGCTGGAGCACGCGCGAAGCCGCGGCGCGCGCATCTACTGCGAGCTCTCGGGCTACGGCATGAGCGCCGACGCGCACCACATCACCGCACCGCCCGAGGACGGCGACGGCGCCTATCGCAGCATGCGCAACGCGCTGAAGAACGCCGGTCTCGCGCCAGACGAGGTCGATTACATCAACGCGCACGGCACGTCGACGCCGCTCGGCGACGTCGCCGAATGCATCGCGGTGCGGCGTGCCTTTGGCGCGCACGCGGACAAGGTCGCGGTGTCGTCGACGAAGTCGATGACCGGCCACCTGCTCGGCGCCGCCGCCGGCATCGAGGCGGTGTTCACCGTGCTCGCGCTGCGCGACCAGGTCGCGCCGCCGACCGCCAACCTGGTCAACCCCGACCCGAAATGCGATCTCGATTTCGTGCCGCGCGAGGCGCGGCCGATGCCGATCCGCACCGCGCTGTCGAATTCGTTCGGCTTCGGCGGCACCAACGCGACGATCGTGTTCGGCCGCCTCGACGCGTAGGCGAGTGATCGTGACGCGTCGCGTGAAGCAGGGAAGTCGATGAGGCCATTCGCGCAGTCGAACCGCCCGTGGCGCTGATCGTTCAGAAGTACGGCGGAACCTCGGTCGGCTCGATCGACCGCATCCGCAACGTCGCGCGTCGCGTCGCGCACCACTACCGCGCCGGAAACCAGATCGTCGTCGTCGTGTCGGCGATGGCGGGGGAGACCAATCGCCTGCTCGGGCTCGCGAGGGAGCTCTCGGCCAATCCCGATCCGCGCGAGCTCGACGTCATCGCCGCGACCGGCGAGCAGGTGACGATCGGGCTCCTTGCGATCGCACTGAAGGAGCTCGGCCTCGAAGCGAAGAGCTATACCGGCGCGCAGATCCGCATCCTCACCGACAGCGCGCACACCAAGGCGCGCATCCTCGACATCGATCAGTCGAAGCTGCGCCGCGACCTCGACGCCGGGAAAATCGTCGTCGTCGCGGGCTTTCAGGGCGTCGACGCGGACGGCAACGTCACGACGCTCGGCCGCGGCGGATCGGATACCTCGGGTGTCGCGCTCGCCGCGGCGCTCAAAGCCGACGAGTGCCAGATCTATACCGACGTCGACGGCGTCTACACGACCGACCCGCGCATCGTCCCTGAGGCGCGCCGCCTCGATCGCATCACCTTCGAGGAGATGCTCGAGCTCGCGAGCCAGGGCTCGAAGGTGCTGCAGATCCGCTCGGTCGAGTTCGCCGGTAAGTACATGGTGCCGCTGCGCGTGCTGTCGTCGTTCGAGGACGTCGAGGCGCAGGGGCCGGGCACGCTCATCACCTACGAGGAAGACGAGACCATGGAGCAGGCGATCATCTCGGGCATCGCGTTCAACCGCGACGAGGCCAAGATCTCGGTGATGGGCGTTCCCGACCGTCCCGGCATCGCATATGCGATCCTCGGACCGATCGCCGAAGCCAATATCGACGTCGACATGATCGTGCAGAACATCGGCGCGTCGGGACACACCGACTTTTCGTTCACCGTCAATCGCGGCGAGTACCGCAAGGCGCTCGACGTGCTCGAAGCGCAGCGCGGGAAACACTTCGAGGCGCGTGAGCTGATCGGCGACCACCGGATCGCCAAGGTGTCGGTGGTGGGGATCGGCATGCGCTCGCACGTCGGGCTCGCATCGAAGATGTTCAAGACACTCGCCGACGAAGGGATCAACATCCAGATGATCTCGACCTCCGAGATCAAGATCGCCGTCGTCATCGACGAGAAATACCTCGAGCTCGCCGTGCGCGTGCTCCACAAGGCGTTCGAGCTCGAGAAAGGCGCACCGGACATCGCCTGACGCGGCGGTGTGCGGCCCTTCGAGGTCGGCCATGTACAATCGGCGGCAGCCCGGCGGATGCCGTCCAGCGACTCCGCTCTCGCAGCCGCCGGCGCGATGATCTCAGCAATGATCGGAGACGTGGCCGAGTGGTCGAAGGCACTCCCCTGCTAAGGGAGCATACGGGCTAAAACCTGTATCGAGGGTTCGAATCCCTCCGTCTCCGCCAGTTCTCACCCGACGGCCTGCAGCGATGCAGGCCGTTTCACATCCTGCCTCTCGTCTTTCATCTTCCGGGCCCTCTTGATGCGCAAGATGACGGGCGGACGATGTCCTACACTCCATACGAGATCGTCCGACCCCGCCGGACGGAGAACCTACCCTCGAATCAGACACCTCCAATAGTCGAGGCCGAGGGCGACGCGCAAGAATTGGCGCACTCCGAACCTTCGATGGGCATGATATGAGGCCGCTGGGGAGCACTCAACAATGCTAGTGACGAAACTCAGGATACGCGTCTTTCGCACGCTCGGTGTTGCCATCGTGTTCCTATGCCTGGTGAGCTGTGGCTCGCGTCTGAATCAGGACAATTTCGAGAAGATCCACGAAGGCATGTCGCGAAGCGAAGTGCGCGGCATCCTGGGCAAGCCGGGCGATGCCTCTGACACGAAGATCCTTGGGCTCTCCGGTGGCGAAGCCGTCTGGAAGGATGGGCAGACCACGATTACCGTGCATTTCTTGAACGACAAGGTGGTAAGCAAGCGAATGTCGAAATCGAAGACTGAGATCGGCTCGCCCAAACGGGATGATGGCGAGGATCGACCCGAGGCTGGCAGACGCTCGTTACCGGCGAATCGGGAGGGCTTTGTGGTAACCCCGAATGGACAATCGGTACCTATCTACAACTCGTAGTCAGAATTGCGATTCCGCGCGCGTGCCGCGACGCTAGTCCGAACGTTCGAGTCCTTCCCGTGCAACCCGATGCGTCAACCGATTTGGCAGCGACCAGATGTCGAGGACACCGGTCGTTCGATGCCGGTTCGCGTCGCCTTCCGGCAGCGCGATGCGACCATCGACGACGATCGGGCTGTTCCAGTGGCCGCTGCCACAAGGCAGTTCGGCAAGCTGATGTCCGGTGATCGCGTCGTACACGCGTAACACACCCGCCGGGTCGTACACGTAAACGAGTCCGCCGGCGACCACCGGGCTCGTGCCGGCGTGATCGTTGTGCCAGCGCGGGCGCAGCTCGTTGCCATCCAGCATCCACGCTGCGGTGCCGCTGTTGTCGGCCGCAAAGATCCAGGTGGCGCCGCCGACATGGTGCACGGCGGGCGCGGTGAAGAGCTTCGCTTTTCCTGGCGTCGAGACGACGGACGATTCGCCGCCACGATGGGCGGTCGTGCCGGTCATTTGGCGCCAGTCGAGCACACGCAGGACGCCATCCTTGCCGCCCTGGATGACGTACGGCCCTCCGGTCAGGACCGGCGACGTGGAGCCGAGGTCCTGGTCGGTTTCGTTCAGCTCTTCGGTGTTTTTCGGCGTGTAGTTGCCGAGAATGTTCGTTGCGTCGGCGTCGAGCTCGATCACCGCGTCTCCCCAGTGCTCGACGCCGTTCCAGGGTCCGTTTCCGGTGGCGACGAAGAGGTTGCCGGTCTTCGCGTCGATCACCGCTCCGGCGCGACCCCAGATCCCGGCGTCGCTCGCCCGACACGAAGCCGGATCGAGCAATTCGTGCCGATTGCTGCAGAGCGCATTCCAGACGTGCAGCAACGCGCCGGTCGCGGCGTCGAGCACCGCGACGTGGCCCTGGTACGGCGGCTCGTCGCCGATGTAGCCGTCGGTCGTCGCGATCACGCGCCCTTTGAAGAAGCCGAGCGGCGACGCGATCTTCTCGCGTGCCGGCAACCGTGTGATCGGAGTCGCCCACAGGACGCGCCCGTCGGCCACCGCGAGCTTGCGGATCATGCCATCCGGCGCGGCGGCGTAGATCGCCTCGCGGTCGGGATCGACGACCGGTGTTGCGTTGGTGATCCGGTAGCTTCCCTTCACGCTTTCGTAGCTCGATGGCGTGAACTCCCACAGCACGGTCGCGCGATCGGCGTCGATGGCGAGCGTCTTGCCGTAGGTCGTGGTGACGAAGAGCACGTCATGCGCAGCACCCTTGACCGTGGCGCCGCGAAGGTAGACCGCCGACGCGTCCACGGTGCCGTCGATCGTGACCTGCCGGCGCTGCAGCGTGCCGAGGTCGCGCGCGGTGATGCCGCTGGGCCCAGCGGGTGCGCTGCTGCGGCCCACATCCCAGCCGAACATCGGCCAGTCCGAATTGGTGGCCGCAGGGACACACGGCGCGAGCAACATCGCGAGCAAACCCGTCGCGGCCACGACACGAATCACACGCACTGTTCAGTTTCGGAACTACTGGTGATCCGCGTCCCGGCGATCGTTTCGTTGGTCTGAGTGTCTTCCGTCATGCCGGTCGCCCTGAGCGTGTGAAGGCGAGTTGGTCCGCTCGGGCTGCCGTGAATGGTAATACGGACGAACCGCCGAATCATGCGGCTGGTAGTGATAGTGCTGCGATTCGAGTTGCCGCTGCTGGGTGGGATGTGGGTATCGATTGCCGGAGTATTGGCGTTGATAGCTTGGCAGAGGCGCGCGCGCCGGCGGCGCGTTGGTCGGGCGATGAGCCCAGTTCGGGCGCCGTTGCGCCCAATCGTTACCCCAGTGCTCGCTCCAGTGAGGCGGTGCACTCCGCGCCCAGCCGCGAAAGTACGGCGGTGGTCGCCGGTAATAGCGCACCGGGACGCGCAATATGACGGCCGGGATCGCGTCCGGGCTCACGAGACGCCACGGTCCGTTGTACCAGGCGCTCTCGTACCAGTCGTCGTCCACGTAGACCCAGAACAGTCCGTCGTAGAAGAAGTAATTCGCATCGATTGCAGGTGCGTAATACACCGGATATCCCGGCACGACGACGAGCTGCGGGTACGCCGGAACGTTGATGCCGATGCTGATACCCGGGCCTCCGATGGCGATGCCGACCTGCGCGACGGCAGGCCCGACCGGAAGCAGGAACATCGATAGCGCCAACAGGATTGCTCGTATTCGGGATGCTCGTATTCGGATCGCTTGCATGATGATCACCCTCGAGGCCGTTGATTCGTCGATTGCAATCCATGGTACGTGTCGTCCGCTTCGGCAAAGGATCGGACGGCGACGCGATCGAGCGTAGGAGTGCACCTACCGCGCGTCGTCGTTACGATCCGCGCGTGCTGATCAGTCTTACCGACGCCGCAGCGCGCACGGTTCCAGTACGATCGCGAGGATGACCGTGCAAAGAGGAATCGGCTATGCGATCGCGTCGGCAGTGCTCTTCGGGCTGAGCACGCCGCTGGCGAAGACGCTGGTCGGTGTCGTCTCGCCGCTGCTGCTTGCGGGACTGCTCTATGCGGGCTCGGGAGTCGGTCTCCTGGCAGCGCTCGGAGTACGCCGGCTCGTCGCGGGCCGATCGTCGACGATCGTACTGCCGCATTCGCGCGACTGGCTCTGGCTCGCGGCAGCGATTCTGTGCGGCGGCATCATTGCACCGGTCGCGCTGATGTTCGGCCTCGCGAGCACGCCGGCTTCCACGGCATCGCTGTTGCTGAACCTCGAGGCGGTGTTCACCGCGGTCCTCGCCTGGTTCCTGCTCCGCGAGAATTTCGATCACCGCATTGCAGCGGGCATGTTGGCGATCGTCGCCGGAGGCGTCGTGCTGGCGTGGACTCCGACCGGTCGCGCCGGCTTCCCCGGCGGCTCGCTGCTGATCGCCGCCGCGTGCCTCGGCTGGGCGCTCGACAACAACCTGACGCGTCGCGTGTCGGTCGCCGATGCCGTGATGGTTGCCGGTATGAAAGGGATCGTCGCGGCGATCGTCAATCTCGGCCTCGCTCTATTCGTGCTGCGGCTACCGCTGCCAGCGATCGCGGACGTTACCGCCGCGATGACCGTCGGCTTCTTCGGATACGGAGTGAGCCTCGTCCTCTTCGTGCTCGCGCTGCGTCACCTCGGAAGCGCCCGGACCGGTGCCTACTTCTCGATCGCTCCGTTCGTCGGCGCAGTGGTTGCGATCGCCTGGCAGGGAGAAGCGCTGACCTGGCGATTGCTCGTCGCCGGCGTCCTGATGGCCCTGGGGGTGTGGCTACACCTCACCGAGCGGCACGAACACCTGCATGTCCATGAACAGCAGGAGCATACGCATGCGCACGTCCACGACGAGCATCACCAGCACATCCACGACTTCGGCGGGGATGGACGCGAGCCCCACACGCATCGACACGTCCACTCACCCCTGGTCCACAGCCACCCGCACTTTCCCGACGTCCATCATCGTCATCGCCACGACCACGAATGATTCCAAAGTGGCCGGCGACGTTGATCACGAAACCGCCGAGCGACGCGCCAGTTGTCTGCGCCTCCAGTGGAGATAGAGCGCCGGGATCAGGTTGGTGCTCCGCAATGCGCTCCACAGCAATCCGCCGAGGATCACGACCGCGAGTCCCTGCTCGGGTGCCGCGCCCTCGCCGAAACCCAATGCCGTCGGCAGCATGCCGAGGATCGCCGTCGCGGCGGTCAATACGATCGGGCGAAAGCGCACCTGGATCGCTTCACGCACGGCTTCGTCGACCGGCACGCCGGCGTTCTCGCTGATGCGGACGCGGTCAAGCAACACGATCGAGTGACGCAACCCGATTCCCACCAGCGTGAGGAATCCGATCATGCCGGTGGCGTTGAGGCCGACGCCGCTTACGACGAGGGCGACCGCGCCGCCGGTGAGCGCCAGTGGAATCTCGAGCAAGAGGATGCCCGGGATCGACAGGCCGTCGAATTGCAGCAGCAGGATCCCGAACATGATGGCGAACGCGGCAAGCGTTGCGAGCAAGAGGCCGAGCGCCGCCTGCTCGAGCTCGGGGGCGAGACCGCCCAACGCAAAGCGGTAGCCCGCTGGCAACTTCAGTCCAGCCAACGCGCGGCGCGCCGCGGCCTCGGTTCGCCCCAGCGACTCGGTCGGAGTCGCCAGAATGTCGAGCGCGCGAGCGCCGGCGAGGTGGCGAATCTGATTGGGCGTCGCGATCATCTTCAGCTTCGCCAATTGTCCGAGTGGCGTCCAGCCGCCGGTGGTACGAACCGGTAGTGCAGCGAGATCGTCGAGCGAACGCTGCGGCGCATCGGCGAGGCGCGTATAGAGAGCGAGCGGAACATTGCCTTCGGGCACTCGCGCGATGACCTTGCCGTCGATCAGCAACTCGAGTTGTGCCTGCAAGGCTGCCGGGGTCAGGCCGTGCACGGCGAGGGCGCGTCCGCGCGGTTCGATCTGCAACTGGGTGACGGGATAACCGTCGTTGTCGAACACGCTGGCGAGTGCGGGAACGCGGCGCAGCCGCGCGGCGATCTCCTGCGCAATCCGCCGCAGCTCGGGTATGCGGGAACCGAAAACGTGAATCACGAACGGCTGCGGCAAGCCTGAAAGACTTTCGCCGACGCGCTCGACCGTCGGCGTATCGACGGCAAGCTGCACACCCGGAAGCTGCGACTCGCGCCGGACGCGTCGGCCGATCGCATCGAGCGCGTTGACGCTCACGCCGGGCGCGAGTGCCACCTGAATCTCCCCGGCGTACGCGGGCTCGGTGTAGGTGGTCGACGATGCCGAGCCGATGCGGGCGTAGACGTGCGCGACCGCCGGATCGCGCAACAGACGCTCGGTGATTGTCTGCGCTGCTGCGCGGGTATCGAGCAGCGACGCCCCCGGCGGCAGCGTGAACGATTCGAGCAGGGTGCCCTCGTTAGGCAGCGGCAGGAAGTCGATCGGCACCAGCACCAGTCCGACCAGGCTGACGACGAGCACGGCAAACGTAATCGCGAGGCTGGTGCGCGGGGCGCGCGCCACCCACTCGAACAGGTGCTCGTTGCCGCGTTGCAGCCAGTGGAGCGCGGTCCGACCGCTGGCGGTTCCCGCGCTCGGCCGCGCACCGAGGAACGCCAGTCCGAGCGGAATGAGCGTGAGCGACACCAGCAGTGAGGCCGAAAGCGCGAGGATCATCGCGAGCGAGAACGGAACGAAGAACAGCCCGACGAGCCCGCCGACGAACAGCAGCGGAACGTAGATGGCGATGTTGGTAAGCGTGCCGGTGACGTCCGGAACCACGATGCTTCGCAGCCCGCTCCAGATGCCCTGCCGGTGTCCGTCGCCGCATTCCCAGCGGTGGTAGATGCTCTCGAGCACGATGATCGCGTCATCGGCAAGCAGGCCCACGGCGACGGTCAGCGCTCCGAAGGTCATCAGATTGAGGTCCTGACCGAATGCGTGCAGCGCAGCGATGGCCAGCGCGAGCGACAGCGGGATGCTGAACGCGAGCACCACGACGCCACGCCCCGTTCCGAGCGCCCAGAACAGCATCAGCACGGCAAGCATTGCGCCGATCATGAGATTGCGCCCGAGGTCCGCGCCAACGATCCCGACGAGATGTCCCTGATCATAGGTTCGCACCCAATGCACACCGTGCGGGAGCTGCGAAGCGGTGTCGTCCAGCGTTGTCCGCACGGCGTTCGTCACCTTCACCGTCGACGCCCCGGGCTGCTTGATCACGGTCAGCGCAACGCTGGGGCGGCCGTCGAGAGTGACGGCGTTGTGAATCGGCACGGCCGAGCGAACGACGCGCGCCAGTGCATCCAGCGGTACCGGTCCGTGCGAGGTGGGTATGGCAACCGCTTCGACTTGGTCGATGGTGACGGGCAGGCTTCGAGCCTCGATCGGGACGTCGTTGTGCCCGAGCGTCAGATAGCCGGCCGGCGCCAGCACGGTTTCTGATCGCAGCGCCTGCGCAATCGCCTCGATACCGACGCCATAGCGACGCATCGCATTGAGGTCGGGCTGGATCCACAGCGCTTCGTCACCGGCACCATAGACCGCGATCGACTGCACTCCGGGTATCGCGCGCAGCGCCGGGACGACGTTCGCCTGAATGGCGCGCTGCACGTTCGCGGGCGCAATGTCAGCCGGAATCTGCGCCGTATAGTCGGCGACCTCGTTGATCGAGTTGCCGATGATTTGGGCCACCGGGTCCGCGCCCGCGGGCAGCTCGCCGCGTACCCGGCCGATCGCCGCGTTCACCGCCTGCAGGTCAGCCTGCGCGTGGCTCTCGTGGCGAAAGCGTATATCGATCTCGACCGCGCCGTTGCCCATGACCGAGCGCACGCTGCTGACGTCTGGCAACGCCAGGAGCTGGCTCTCCAGCGGGTCGACGATCAGGTGCTCGAGTTCCGACGCGGTGGTGCCGGGCAAATGCGCGGTGACGCTGATCTGCGGATAGTCGAACTGCGGCAGCACCTCGACCGGCGTGTGCACGACCGCGTCGATCGCCCAGAGCAGCACCGCGCCGAGCACGAGCAGCCATAGGACCCGGCGTCGCAGGAGGCGCGGGATGCGCGTTTCCAGACTCATCGATCAGTCGGGAGCCGTGTAGGCGTGCGCGATGCTGCGGTAGTACTCGAGGTAAGCGTCGGTGACGACGACCTGCTGTCCGGGCGTAACACCGGAGCCGATCGTGGTCTCCCATCCCTGAACGGGTCCGGGCGTCACCTGCCGCGCCTCATCTCCGTGAGGCGTGCGAACCAGCACCCACCAGCGGCCGCCGTCGAGGATCAGCGCTCGGGTCGGCACAACGACCATCCGGCGCGACGGTCCTTCGATGCTCACCGATCCCCATTCACCGTTGAGCAACGCCGCCGCTGAGGCCGGCGCCGTCGCGACCAGGTCGACTTCCAAACCCGCGTCGGCAGCCAGGCGAGAGCCGATCGCCTCGATCCTGACGGCGATCGGCGCGTCGTCGCCGGCCGGTTGAAATCGTCCGGTCATGCCGACGCGAAGCAACCTCGCGTCCGCACCGTAAAACGTCGCATGAATCCAAAGCTGACCCGCGGGCTGCAGCGTCAGCAGGGTTTGGCCAGCCGAGACCTCTTCACCATTGGCTGCGTGAACCGCGACGACGGTTCCGGTCGCGGGTGCGCGCACGATCCGGTTCTCGCGAACCTCGCGCAGTTGAGCGTCTGCGGTGGTTTCGGCGGCGCGCGCGGCGGCGAGATCGCTTCGGGCGGTGATGACGGTCTGCCGCGTCGCAAGTCGCTCGGCGAGCAGACGCTCAGCGATTGCGAGCTTACGCGTCGCGGCATCCGCGCGTGCCCGCGCGCTGTGCAGCGCCTGCTCGCGCGCGGTCAACAGGGCCTGCACGCGCGGCCCACCGACGTGCGCGAGGATCTGATTCGCCGCGATGATGCTTCCAGGGAGCAACGTCAGTCCGTCGAGCGTGCCCGGATTCGACACGCGAACCTGAACGATCGCCATCGGCTCGGCCTGGCCGTAGCCGCTCAGCGTTCGGGTAATGGTTCGGGCATTCGCCGTCACGACTTCGCTCGCCGCCTGATCGGCGGCATGCACCGTCGCGACTTCGCTCGCGGGTTGATCGGCGGCGATCGCCGGCACGCCGGTGGAAGCGAGCGTGCAGAGGATCGCCAGAAGCCTGGCAATGGTTCGCCATTGGCGCGTTCCGCGCCAGGGAATCAGACCGTCCACGTCCATGCGAAGAACGGCTGGAGAACTGCATTGCCGTATGCCGCGCCGAGCGCGCCCGCGAGCGCAAGCATCACCGCGACCACTGCAAGGATCACCGGATCGGCGAGCCCGATGCGCGCACGCACTCCGGCGACCTCCGGCAATGGCGAAAGCAGCCGGGTGATACGCGCGCGCAACGCACGGACATCGCCAACCAGGCCGGCTTGAACGGTCCGGGCGCGCGGCGCTTGCCGCGCCGGAGAACATTGTTTCGCAGCAGCCAGGACGGCGGCCGCGAGATCGGCGCCGGACACGCCATGGCGCCGTGCTTCCGCGTCGCGGGCACACTCCAGCGCTTCGAGCCACGCGTCGAAGCGTTCACGTGCTCCGGGCCATGGCCATTGCAGATCGGCGGCAATCTGCGCGAGCCAGATCCGCAGCGGATCACGATGCCGTGTATGTGCCTCCTCGTGCTCCCGCGCAGCGCGGATCTGCTCCGCGTCCAGTGTCTGCGCGAGGAAAGGCGAGAACACGATCCTCGGATACAGGAGCCCGATGGTCCGGATCGGGATTTCCCTCGAGTCGCGAACGAGTGACCACGCCGCCCTCAGCACGGCGCGAACGGCAATCACCGCGAACGGCATCGAGCTAACGATCAGCAATGCGCGATCGATCTGACCCCGGACCGGATCAGGCTGTCGCAGCGCCCAGCCGCACAACCACGCCGCGACGATCAGCATCGGCATGACCGGCAGCCAGAGTCGAATCCACGCACGGCGTTCGACGCTTTCCGCTGCGTCGTCCGCGCAGGCGCAGCTCGGCAGGGGCGCGAATGGCTGGGTCGCGAGACCTCCGAACAGAAGCAGCAGAATGGTCAGCAGCGTTTCACGCTCCATGTCCGGAGCTCCTCTTGTCGCGGATCGCCCGTTCGAGCTCTTCGAGCAGCGCGGGATCGATCTCGTCGACTGCGTCCACCAATGCCGCCACGGCGGCGCGCGGACCGGGCCCGAGAAAGCGGTTCAGCAGCTGGCGCGCCCGCGCGCGCTCGACTTCGCCGCGCTCGATGGCGGGTCGGTAGACGAAGGCGCCGCGCTCGCGGCGGCGAGTGATCAGACCCTTTTCGCGCAGACGGTCGACGACCTTCGCGGTGGTCGTGTACACGTTGCCCGCGGGAATGCCGAGGCGCTCATGCAGGTCGCGCACCGCAGCGACGCGAAGCTCCCAGAGCGCCGCAAGCACCGCATATTCGAGGTCGTCGGCGGGAAGGCGAAAGCGCGGCACTGGAGCAGTCTACGACGAAGGTCGTAGCCGCGCAATGCCGCGGCACAGCCGCGACAGCGACTTGAATCAGGCAGCCTCGAGCGTGATTCCTCTCACGGGTAGCTCGCCGTAGTCGCTCGACCATGCCTCGCCGGGTGCGAGCGGCCACGCATCGGTGATCGTGCCCGTCGTGACGACCTCGCCCGCGCCGAGCGGCGGATGCTCGGGGTGCTGCGCCAGCACATTGGCGAGATGCGCGACCGCGAGCGCCGGGCTGTCGAGCACGTTGGCGCCGACACCGTTGTCGACAGCGACGCCCTTCTTGCGCAGCGTTGCCCGAAAGACCGGCAGCAGATCGACGATCGCGCCGCGGTTCTCCGCGTCGATCGGGTACGGCTCTCCGACGATCAGCGCGGCGTGCAATCCGAACGCGGCGGTGCAATCGGCAGCGGTGAACTTCCAGTCAGGGAAGTGGCTTTGGACGACCTCGAAGCCGGCAGCGATCCACTCGGTTGCGGCCAGCACCGCGCGCGCGTCGGCGTCCTGGGCGATCGGTGCGGCGAGCTTGAACACGATTTCGGGCTCGATGCGCGGTTGCACGAAGCCTGCGAGCGACTGCGTCGCGCGGCCAGCCCTCGCGTACTGCACCGTATGCGCCCAGACGCGAGCGCCCATCGGCTGGTACACGCCGTAGCGCGGCCAGATCGTGCGATTGGTAAAGCCGATCTTGCGCCCGACCGGCCGCCATCCCTGGGCGATACGGCGCGACTCGATCTCGTGGAGCACCTCGTACGCGGCGTCGACATCGAATCCGGGTGTCGCGGCAGCGATCGGTGGGAGCGTTGTCGCGCGGTCCTGCGCGTCGATCAGGCGCGCGGCGATTGCATGGATCGAAGCGGTGTCCATCGTCGACGACCAGTCTGCCCTTACTTTACCCCGAGGTAGCGCTGCAGGAATTGATCGCCGCGACAGCGGGTTATGATCTCGCCGCTACGCGATCGTCGCCATCCCTGCGGTTGCGGTTCCGGATCCAGTCCCGTCCCCTGATTCCACGATGTGCGGTGTCGCAGGCTTCGTCAATCTCGATGGGCGCCCGCTCGTAGCCGGCGTCGACGATCGCCTGCTCGATGCAATGGGCGATTCGATCCGTCACCGCGGTCCCGACGATGCCGCCGTGATGCTGTGGGAAAACGTCGGCTTCGCGTTCCGGCGGCTTTCGATCGTCGATCTTGACGAAGGACGGCAGCCGTTCGAAGCCGCAGACGGGCGCGTGTGCGCGATGGTGAACGGCGAGATCTTCAATCACGAAGAGCTTCGCCGCAGTCTCGGCGGGCGGGCCGAGCTCCGCTCGCGATCGGACTGCGAGGTCGTCCCGTGGCTCTGGCTCGAACGCGGGCTCGACCTCTTCGCCGACGTCGACGGCATGTACGCGGCGGTGATCCTCGACCGGCGCGAGCATCGGCTGCTGCTCTCGCGCGACCGGATGGGGGTGAAGCCGCTGTTCTACTGTCTCGCCGACGGAGGGCGCACGCTCGTGTTCGCCTCCGAGCTGAAGGGACTGTTCGCGCACCCTTCGGTGCCGCGAATCTTCGACTGGCGTTACGCCCTGCGCGATCTGCACCTTCCCGATGTTGCCGGGCACGAGCTCGAGTCCGGTTTCGTGGGCATCCACCGTGTTCCGGCTGCATCGATCGTCGAATTTGCGCTCGACGGCGGGCTGCACCGCACCCATCGTTACTGGCGCCTTCCGGAAAAGCATCCGGACGGACCCGCGGAGCCGCCTGCCCGCTACGCCCGCGAGTATGCCGAACGCCTGCAGGAGAGCGTCGAGCGACAGTTGATGAGCGACGTCGGATTCGGAACCTTCCTGAGCGGTGGACTCGATTCGTCCGTGATGACTGCGCTCGCGGCGACGAAGACTCGCGACTTTCCGACCTTCAGCGTGCTCTCGCGCAGCACCATAGCGAGTGGCGACGCCGAGGCTGCGCATCGTGTCGCGCAGACCCTCGGTGTGCGCAACCATCAGGTCCGCCTCGACGAGCTCGGCTTGCGCTGCGAGCCCGACGCGTGGCGGCGCATCCTGTGGTGCTGCGAGCGACACACGATCGGCGCCGAGCAGCTCTTCAAGTTCAATCTGCACGCATATGCGCGGGACCGTTATCCTGGACTCAAGGTGATGCTCCTCGGCCAGGGATCGGATGAGTTCACCGGTGGCTACGTCGAGTGGCTGATCGGTGGCACCGAGACGCGCCGCCGCGAGGGCCGTAAGTGGACAGCCTCCGACCTCCCGGCGATGCGCGCGGCACTCGAGGGTGTCGGAACCCGTCGCGCGGTCAACGAGATGCGGATCGCGTCACGCTTCCACGAGCTCTTCGAACGCGGAACGCTCGACGCGGCGATTGCCGGCGCGTGGGCCGGACGCGAGCTCGGGGCCGACACGCTCGATGCCTACATGCGCGCGTTTCGCGCCAACCTCGATCACCACCTGTGGCACGAGGACCGGACCGCGGCGGCGCACGGCATCGAGAACCGGGTGCCGTTCCTCGATCATCGCGTGATCGAAGCCATCGCCGCGATTCCCACCGCGCACCGCGGCGGCCTGCTCGTCGACAAGGCGATCCTGCGCCAGTTTGCGTCGCAGCTCCTGCCGCCGGACCTTGCGAGCCGCCCGAAGGGATACTTCTTCTACGGTCGGGGACAGAAGAGCGCATTCGCGCTGATGCACGCGATTCTGACCCGGAACGCCGGAGAGCTCGTCGAACAGGCTGTCGCCGGATCGATGGCGACCGGTGGGCCGCTCAATGCCGACGGCTTACGCGCGCTCGCGCGCGCGGCGTCGACGTCGCCCGGAGTCGCGACGATCTCGACGTTCATCGACCTCGTCAACATGGGCGTGCTCGCCGATCTCGCCCGCAGCGCCCCGTCCAACGACAAGGCCCCGCGCGAGCCCGTCGCAGTCGAAGTCGACTTCGCGGGGTGGTCGCAGACACCGCGTGCGCAGGACGCCCTGCGTCGTGCGCGTGGGCTCGCGCTCGACGACGCGCTGGTGCCGATGCTCGGACCCGGATACTCGATTGTTTCCATCGACAAGGCGAACGACCCCGATGGAAAACTCGCACCCGGGGTCTACGTCGCGAACGACCACACGTTCATGCCGATACGATCGGGCGCCGCCGCGAAGGCGCTGATGCTGGTCGACGGCATCCGCAGCGTCGGGGAAATCGTGCGCGAGGCCCGGGTCAACCGCTCGCTTGTGCTTCGCCAATTTGCGGTGGCGATCGACGAGGGTGTGGTCGTCGTGCACGACGACATTCCCCTCTAGCATCAGGCCGGTGCGGTGCTACATTGCGGCACCATGGATGCCCCGGCCCCCCCGCGCGCACTCGCCGCGGACGACCTCGCCGCGCTGCTTGCGGTCACGCGCGCCCTCGCGGCGCCGTTCGATCTCAAGGCGATGCTGGAGGAGGTGGTCGCAGCGGCGAAGCAGGTGCTCAACGCCGAGCGGGGCTCGGTGTGGCTCTACGACGCCGCGACCGACGAGCTCGTACTCGAGGTCGCGACCGGGATCGCCCCGGTGCGCGTGCCCTCCGGGCGCGGTCTCGTCGGCGCCTGCGCGCACGAGCGCTCGATCATCAACGTCCCCGACTGCTACGCCGATGCGCGCTTCGATGCGCGCGTCGACCGCGAGTCGGGCTACCGCACCCGCTGCATGCTGACGCTTCCGCTCGTTGATCATCGCGACGCGCTGGTCGGGGTCATGCAGGTGCTGAACAAGACCGACGGCGTGTTCGACGCCTACGACGAGGCGCTCGCGTCGGCGCTTGCGGCGCAGTGCGCGGTCGCGCTGCAGCGCGCGCGCATGACCGATGCGCTCATCGAGGGCGAGAAGATGCGTCAGGCCCTCGAGATGGCTCGCGTCGTGCAGATGAGCACGTTGCCGACGGTCATGCCGAGCGTGACGGGCTACGACGTCCATGGAACGTTCATTCCCGCCGAGCTCACCGGGGGTGACGCGTTCGACCTCGCGCTCGTCGGCGAGAAGCTTCTCGTGGTGCTCGCCGACGCGACGGGACACGGCATCGCGCCCGCTTTGTCGGTGACGCAGATGCAGGCGATGCTGCGGATGGCGTTTCGCCTCGGGGCCGGCCTCGACACGGTGTTCCGCCAGGTCAACAACCGGCTCGCGGAGACGCTCGCCGCGGACCGCTTCATCACGGCATTCGTCGGCGTCCTCGACCCGGTGACGCATCAGCTCGCCTTCCACAGCGGCGGCCAGGGGCCGATCCTCGTCTACCGAGCCGCGACGGAGGCGTGGGAGCGGTATCGACCGACGAGCTTCCCGATGGGCGCGATGGAGGTCGACTCGGTCCGCCCCGGGAGGACGCTGGCACTCGGCCCGGGCGACATCCTGGTCCTTGCATCCGACGGCATTCCGGAGTACGAAAACGGCGAGGGGGAGCAGTTCGGCGACGAGCGCGTCTGCGCGTCGATCGGTGCTCACCGGCACGAGTCCGCGTCGGCGATCATCGACGCGCTGATCGCCGCCGTGCGATCGTTTGCCGGGGGCGCCGCGCAGGACGACGACATGACCGCGGTCATCGTGCGGCGCAGGGAGCTCCACGAACCGGACTGCGACGACGCGCGGGCGAACCGCAGGACCTTCGAGCGGAGTTTCGACTCGCTGCCCGCGATGGTCGACTTCACTGGGGAAGCGTTCGATCGTTTCGCGATCGATCCGCAGCACCGCCCGACGGCCGACCTCGTGATCGAGGAGTTGTTCACGAACATGGTGAAGTACGGCACCGGCAGCGCGCACCCGGTCGAGCTCGGCTTCGAGCCCGTTCCCGGCGGCGTACGGATCGTCCTCGTCGACCGTGACGTCGACGCCTTCGACCTCCGCCAGTCCCGCGAGGTCGACATCCACGCACCGATCGAGGAACGCGTGCCCGGCGGGCTCGGCCTGCATCTGATCCGACGTATGGCAACCTCGATCGACTACGATTACGATCCAAAGCGGCGGGAAAGCCGCGTCGCGGTCTGTCTCGCAGGCCAGCAGGGACGGGGGAGCAGATGCTGACGATCGAAAAGAGTCCCGGCGGTGACGTCGTCGTCGCCGGAAGGCTCGACGCCGCGCAGGCGCCGGCCGCGCAGACCTTTCTGGATGACGTCGCGGGGACCGTGACGCTCGATTGCAGCAGGCTCGAATACATTTCGAGTGCCGGGCTCGGGGTCTTGCTCAAGACGCAAAAACGACTGCTGGGCACCGGTGGCAAGCTCCGCCTGACCGGCCTCAGCCCCCACCTTCGCGACATCTTCGTCTACTCCGGATTCGACCAGCTGTTCGAGATCGAGCCGGCGGCATGAACCCGCCCGACCAACTTTCGGGCGCGCGCCGTGTAATTGTCGATGACGAGGCCGATCGAGCGCTGATCGAGCGGTACCGGAAAGGTGACCGCGACGCGTTCACCGAGCTGGTGGTTCGTTACCAGCGCCCGATCTACAACGCCGCGTTCTGGATATTGCGCCGTGCCGAGGATGCTGGCGACATCGCGCAGATGGTGTTCATGAGGGTCGCCGAGCGTGCCGATGACTACGATCCGCAGTATCGCTTCTTCAGCTGGATCTACCGGATCGCGGTCAACGAGTCGCTCAACCTGCTGCGGCGCAATGGCAACGAGGACCCGCTCGACGAGGAACACGACATCCCGCAGCCCGAGTCGGCAAACCCCGAAGCCCGCCTCGACGCGGCGCAGCGTGCGGCGCGGCTCAGGCAGGCGATGATGTCGATGACGACGATGGACCGCACGGTGCTTACGCTTCGTCACTTTTCGGAATGCAGCTACCAGGAGATCGCCGACATCCTGGAAGTGGACGAGGCGACGGTGAAATCCCGGCTGTACGAGGCGCGGCAGCGCCTGCGCAGCCTGCTCGACGATCTTCGATAGGACGCCCATGAACGCAACCGACGCCAGCGCCCTGATGCATGCGGTTCTCGACGGAGAGGCAACGTCCTCCGAAGCGGCCGACCTCGAGCGCGAGCTCGCGCACCGGCCCGAGCTCCGTGCGCAGTACGCTGCACTGCAGAACCTGTTCGACGAGCTGCGGCGGGTCCCGATGGGTTACCCGCCGGAAGGGCTCGTCGCGTCCGTCATGGCGAATATTCCGCAGAATCGGCCCCAAACGGCCGACGAGGACCAACTTTTCGCTGGCCCCGGCGTACTTGGGGCAAGTTCGCAAGGTACCCGGGGCCGTCGCCGGGATGGATCAAAGGCAGCCCGCACTGAAGTTCAACCGTGGCTAAGAAGGAAGGATGAGGACATGAGCGAGCAAAACCGGACGTTTCCAGGCAAGAAGAAGTGGTGGATCGGTGGAGGCATCGCCGCCGCAGTGGTCGTCATCGGCTTGGCCTCGGGTCTGATTCCTCCGAGCGGCAAGGACACCGCTGGCACGATCGTGCCGGCGCAACGGTACCAGGCGCCGCAAAGCAACGTTCAGGATGTGCAGGGTGGCGGCATCGCCGGGAACGGTGGGCAGGGCGGCACGCTGGCGCCGGCGACTGACAATGCCGCGAATGCCTCGGCGGGTCGCTCGGTGGATGCGTCGGCGGGTCGCTCGGTCGATGCTTCGACGGGTCGCTCGGTCGATGCTTCGACGGGTCGCTCGGTCGACGCCTCGACGGGTCGCTCGGTCGACGCCTCGACGGGTCGCTCGGTCGATGCCTCGACGGGTCGCTCGGTCGACGCCTCGACGGGTCGCTCGGTCGATGCCTCGACGGGTCGCTCGGTCGATGCCTCGACAGGTCACGCGGTCGACGCCTCGACGGGTCGGGCGGTGAACGCTGCCGCGGGTCACGCGGTCGATGCCTCGACGGGTCGGGCGGTGAACGCTGCTGCGGGTCACGCGGTCGACGCCTCGACGGGTCGTGCGGTGAACGCTGCTGCGGGCCGTGCGGTGAATGGCGCCGTCGCCCAGTAACCCTTCAATCTGACTTCGGTATCACGAAAACCGCCGGCATCCGCCGGCGGTTTTCTTTTGCGGAGATTGTCTCTATCCTTGCGTGCACCCGCGAGGGGAGGGGGAACAACAAGATGCGCCGCAGTCTCTGCCTGCTGACGATCGCGCTGCTGCCGGGCGCTGCATTTGCCGACGGTCTCGGGCTTTCGTACGTGCGAACACCGGACCTCGATCTCGTCTACTTCGATCAGCTCCAGTACATCGTTCCCCACACGGTGCGCACGTTCACCAATTCACTTGCGTTCCAACGGAAGACGTTCGGCTGGACTCCGTCCGAGCCGACGACGATTCTCCTGACTGATCTCGCCGATTATGGCTACGCGGTGACGGGCTCGATCCCCACCGACCGCATCATCGTCGACATCGCGCCGCTCTCGCACGCCTTCGAGACGTTCCCTGCAAGCGAGCGGATGTACACGCTGATGAACCACGAGATGGTGCACGTGGTGCAGGGCGACATGGCGTCGGCGGCCGATCGACGCTGGCGCACGCTGTTCCACGGCAAGGTCGCGGTCGAACGGTCGAATCCCGAGTCGATGCTCTATTCCTGGCTCACCGCTCCGCGCACCGTCTCGCCGCGCTGGTGGGCTGAAGGCGGCGCCGTCTTCATGGAAACCTGGATGGATGGCGGCATCGGGCGTGTGCAGGGCGGATACGACGAGATGATGTTCCGCGCAATGGTGCGCGACGGCACGAAATTCTACGACCCGCTGGGGCTCGATTCGCAGGGTGTGCAGACGAGCTTCCAGGCCGTTGCGGATGCCTACTTATACGGCACCCGGTTTTTCACCTGGCTCGCGTACACGTATTCGCCGGAGAAGGTTGTTGACTGGATCAAGCGTGACGACGGCAGCAAGGCGTATTACGCCGATCAGTTTCAGCACGTGTTCGGATTGCCGCTCGAGAAGGCATGGCAGGACTGGATCGCCTTCGAGCACGCGTTCCAGCTAAGGAACCTCGCGCAGGTTCGCGAGCACCCGATCACCCCGTTCACGAAGCTCGCCGGGCGTCCGATGGGCTCGATCTCGCGGATGTACTTCGACGATCGTACCTCGACCTTGTACGCAGGCTTCATCTATCCCGGCGTCGTGAGCCACATCGGTGCACTCGACACGCGGACCGGGCAGACGAGGACGCTCACCGACCTCAAGGGTCCGATGCTCTACAAGGTGACGTCGATCGCCTATGACCCGGCGAGCGGAGCGATCTACTTCACGAACGACAACCAGTCGCTACGCGACCTGATGGCGGTCGACGTGCACACCGGCGATGAGCGCACGTTGATCAAGGACGCACGTATCGGCGACATCGTTCTCGATCCGGTCGACAAGTCACTGATCGGCGTGCGGCACGAGAACGGGCTCGCGCAGATCGTCCGGGTACCGGCTCCGTACACGACGTGGCAGGTGATCCATACGTTTCCGTACGAGTCGGTGCCCTACGATCTCGACATCTCGCCGGACGGGCGCCTGCTCTCGGCGTCGATGAGCGAGCTCAATGCCGACCAGTTCGTGCGCGTCTGGAAGATCGCGAGCCTCGAGCGGGGCGACACGAAGCCGATATCCGAATTCAAATTCGGGCAGTCGATTCCGGAAGGCTTCGTGTTCTCCCCCGACGGTCGCTATCTGTACGGAAGCAGCTACTACACCGGTGTGTCGAACATCTTCCGCTACGAGGTCGCGACCGGCAAGGTCGATGCGGTATCGAACGCCGAGACCGGATTCTTCCGCCCCGTGCCGCTGAAGGACGGGCGCCTGATCGTGCTCGACTACACCGGGCAGGGGTTCATCCCGGTGATGATCGACCCAAAGCCGATCACCGACGTCAGCGCGATCACCTTCCTCGGTGCCGAGGTTGCCGACAAGTTTCCGATCGTGAAGACGTGGCAGGTTCCGCCGCCGAACGCGGTCGATTACGACCGGCTCGTCACCGCGAAGGGGACCTACGAGCCGCTGCGGCAGATCGGCGTCGAGAACGCTTACCCGGTCGTCCAGGGTTACAAGAATTCGATCGGGCTGGGCTACAAGGTGAATCTTTCCGATCCGATCTCTTTCGCCAACATCGGCATCACCGCAGCGTACACCCCGTTCGGGCACGTTTCGAGCGACGAGCGCGCGCATTTCGCGATCACCGGCGATTACCTCGGCTGGCGCGCAAGCCTCGCCTGGAACCGCTCGGACTTCTACGATCTCTTCGGCCCGACGAAGACGAGCCGCAAGGGCTTCGCCGCCAAGCTCGGCTATGACGATCTGCTGATCTACGACCTTCCGCGCCAGCTCAAGCTGAGCTACGACGTCGGTTGGTTCGATCACATCGATACGCTTCCCAACGCGCAGAACGTCGGCACCGGATTCACCCGCCTTGCGACCGCTCAGATCGGGCTGCACTACACCTACCTGCGCCGCTCGCTCGGCGCGGTCGACGAGGAAAAGGGTCTCAAATGGGATGCGGTGGTCAAGGCAAGCCACGTTGCGACGGGGACGACGACGCAGGTCCGCGGCGACGCCGACGTCGGCTTCCAGCTCCCGCTTCCGCACGCGTCGATCTGGTTTCGCAGTGCGGCGGGGGTGGGGAACGGTGACCGGAACAATCCGGTCGCGAGCTATTACTTCGGCGGCTTCGGCAACAACTACGTCGACAACGGCGAGGTCAAGCGCTACCGCGATTACGATTCGCTGCCCGGCTTCGGCATCGACGAGATCGCCGGACAGAGCTTCCTGCGCGAGCTCGGCGAGCTCGATCTGCCTCCCTACGTGTTCGAGTCGGCCGGAACGCCGGGTTTCTATCTCAATTGGCTGCGCCCCGCGGTGTTCGCGACCGGACTCTGGACCGATCCGGGCAACAAGGATCTCCGCAAGGGCTACGGCGACGTCGGCGCACAGCTGGACCTGCGCTTCCACGTGATGCACCGCTACGACATGACGCTTTCGGCGGGCTATGCAGTCGGCTTCCAGGGTTCGCGCAGGCACGGCGACGAATGGATGCTGTCGCTGAAGGTCCTCTGATCTCGCGACGATCGGCTTGGGCTCAGCCGAGATGACGTGGCGGCGATGAACTACGGCGCCGTCGCGGTTCACGTGCTGATCGGCCTGCTGCCGGTCCTCGGCTTTATCGCCGCGCTGTTCTGGCTCGACAGCTACCGCCTGGTCGCGGCGCGCCTCGTGATCGCGGTCATCGTCGGCGGGGTGCTCGTCGCCGGGGTCTGTTATTACGTCAACGGCGCGCTGCTTGGGTGGACGCGGCTCGACTTCACCACCTACGCCCGTTACGTCGGTCCGCTCGTCGAGGAATTTGCCAAGGGCCTCGTCGTGGTGGCGCTGGTGCGCATGAATCGCGTCGGGTTTCTTGTCGATGCGGCGATTCTCGGCTTCGCCGTCGGCGCGGGGTTCGCGATCGTCGAGAACATCGTCTACCAGCGCCTCGCGCCGAACGCGGGAGTGGGATTGTGGATCGTTCGCGGCTTCGGCACGGCGATCATGCACGGTGGCTGCACGGCGATGCTCGCAATCGTGGGCATCGCGGTGCTCGAGCGCTGGCCGCGCGCCGGCATCGCCGCCTTCGCCCCCGGCTACGTGCTGGCGGTGGTGCCGCACGCGGCGTACAACCACGATTTCGTGTCGCCGCTCGTCTCGACGCTGTCGGTGATGGTGATCGTCCCCGCGCTCCTGCTGGTCGCGTTCGATCGCAGCGAGCGCGCGGTGGCGAGCTGGCTCGGCCACGGCTTCGACGCCGACACGCAGATGCTCGACTCGATCATGTCCGGAGCATTCAGCGAGTCTCCGGCCGGACGCTACCTCGGTTCGCTGCGGCAACGCTTCAAGGGTCCGGTGGTCGCCGACATCCTGTGCTACCTTCGGCTCCATACCGAGCTCGCGCTGCGCGCGAAGGGGCTCCTGATGATGCGGGAGAATGGATTCGAGCCGAAGGTCGACGCCGCCACGCGCGCCCAGTTTGCCGAGATGCGCTTTCTCGCGAAGAGCATCGGTCCGACCGGGCGTCTTGCGGTCATGCCGCTGATGCACCAGGGTCACAAGGACGTCTGGCAGCTCGGGATGCTGGAGAGCGAGACGGCCGGGGGCTGAGTTCGTGGCGACGCAACGCGATCGTCGCGTGTAGGTAGCGCCTTCCGAGGCCACGGTGCCGCGCACGCCGCCGCCACTCCGGGACGTCGCCGAGCGCGCGTTCGCGCGTGCCGCCGGCGAGCCTGCATTCGGCGGGAACGCGGTTCGGCTGCTGCGCGACGCCGCGGAGAACTACCCGGCGTGGCGCGACGCCATCGCCGCGGCGAAGCGCTCGATCCTGTTCGAGTCGTACATCGTCGACGACGACGCGGTGGGGCGCGAGTTCGCGGCGCTGCTCGCCGCGCGCGCCGCCGACGGGCTCGACGTCACCGTCGTCGTCGATTGGCTCGGCTGCTGGCGGCATCTCGGGCTGTGGCGTGCTGCGCGCGCCGCCGGCGTCGACGTGCGCGTATTCAATCCGCCGCAGTTCGCGAGTCCGCTCGCCTGGGTGTCGCGCGACCATCGCAAGACGATCGTCGTCGACGGCGAAGTCGCGTACGTGAGCGGGCTTTGCGTCAGCCAGCGCTGGCTCGGCAATCCGGCGCGCAGTCTCGAACCCTGGCGCGACACCGGCGTCGAGATCCGCGGACCCGGAGTTGCGCCGATCGAGCGCGCGTTCGCGCGGGTCGCGGCGACCTGCGGCAAGCCGCTCGCACCCGAGCTGATCGCGCCGGGCGATCGACGCGAGCGCGCGGGTGACGTGCATCTGCACGTCATCGCGAACGAGCCCGACGAAGCCGGCACGTTCCGGATGGATCTCGTCGTAGCTTCGGTCGCGCGTCGCGAGCTGTGGCTGACCGATGCCTATTTCGTCGCGACGGCACCGTACGTTCACGCGCTGTGCGCGGCGGCGCGTGATGGCGTCGACGTCCGCCTGCTGGTACCCGGTGCAACCGACGTACCGGCGCTCAGTCCGCTGACCCGCGCGCAGTACCGGCCGCTGCTGGAAGGCGGGGTGCGCGTCTTCGAGTGGAACGGAACGATGCTCCATGCGAAGACCGCCGTCGCCGACCGGCGCTGGTCGCGCGTCGGCTCGACCAACCTCAACTTCGTGAGCTGGAGGGCGAACTACGAGCTCGACGTGGCGATCGAGGACGGGCAGTTCTCGCAGCAGATGGCGGTGCAGTACGAAGCCGATCTTGAGCGCGCCACCGAGATCGTGCTGACACCGCGCAACCGCGTGCGACTGAGCTCATCGGGAGCGGCCGCGCAGACCGAGGCAACATCCGCGCGGCGGGCGAGCTCCGGAAGTGCAGGGCGCGCAGCGGCGGGTGCGTTCAGCGTCGGCAGCGCGCTCGGCGCCGCGCTCACCGAGCGTCGCGCGCTGGGACCGGCCGAAGCGCGCCTCCTCTTCGCGATGGCCGCCGTTGCAATCGCGATCGGTATCGTCGCCGCGTGGTGGCCGCGCGTGATTGCCTGGCCCGCCGCCGTCGTCGCGCTGTGGTTCGGCATCGCGTGGATCGCCAAGGGGGTCGCGTTGCACCGCCAGCCAAGGGCGAGCTCCGACGTCGAGCGGCGCGACGATGACGCGCCGAGCGATGACAGTCGCCAGGGAACCCATCGCCCGGACGGCTGACCCAACCTCAGGAGAGGCTCGCCGGCGAAGCGCCGACCGCAGATGCCTGGGGAGGATTCGGGATGGACGTGTTCGACATGCTCGGCCCGTATGACCGTAACTGGACCGCAACCGCGGTGCTCGCGCTCGGCGTCATCATCGCGGGACTGATTGCGGTCACCATCGGGAAGCTCGTCCTGCGTCGGCTCGCGCGTTTCAGCGTCGTCCTCGACGCAATGGTCGACCGGACGAGTGCACCCGCACACCTCGTGGTCCCGCTTGCGGCGTTGCAAATCGTGCTCGGTACCGCACCCGGCGACCTGCGCGGCCTTGCGCTGGTTTCGCGGATCACCACGCTCGCCCTGATCGTGTCACTGACCTGGCTCGCGATGCGCGTCGTCGCTGCGTTCGCGCAGGCGATCGTCCGGCTTCATCCGACCAACATGAGCGACAACCTCGCGGCGCGACGCGTCCAGACGCAGACCGGGGTGCTGGCGCGCGTCGTCATGGGTGTCGTCCTCGTGATCGGCTTCGGCGCGGCGCTGATGACGTTCCCGAACGTGCGACAGATCGGCGCGAGCCTCCTTGCATCAGCGGGCATCGCGGGGCTCGTCGCCGGAATCGCCGCACGACCGGTGCTCGGCAACCTGATTGCCGGGCTGCAGATCGCGCTCGCGCAGCCGCTGCGCCTCGACGACGTCGTCATCATCGAAGGCGAGTGGGGTCGCATCGAGGAGATCACTGCGACCTACGTCGTCGCGCGGCTATGGGACCAGCGTCGGCTCGTCGTGCCGTTGCAGTGGGTGATCGAGCATCCGTTCCAGAACTGGACGCGACGCGATGCGGAGCTTCTCGGCACCGTGATGCTGTGGGTCGACTATCGTGTGGCCCTCGCGCCGCTGCGGGCCGAGCTCGAGCGCGTCTGCGCATCGGCGCCGGAATGGGACGGACGTCTCGCGTTGCTGCAGGTCGTCGACACGAGCGAGCGTGCGATGCAGCTTCGCGCACTGGTGAGCTCCGCCGACGCTTCGCGAAGCTGGGACCTGCGCTGTCGCGTGCGCGAGGCGCTGATCGAGTTCCTGCGGCGGCAGGATCCCGACGGGCTGCCGCGCGTGCGCGCCGAGCTTTCCCCGGAGCCGGCGTGGCCCGGAGAGCGGACGAGCGCGGCGCGCGAAGAATGGTCGGTCCCGCGTGATAAGATCGCGCCTTCGCGCCCGTAGCTCAGTTGGATAGAGTACCTGGCTACGAACCAGGGGGTCGTGGGTTCGAATCCTGCCGGGCGCGCCAATCTTCAAATTGTGCGGACCGAAGACATCGGTAACAGTCCGTACCTGAGACACAGGTGATAGCTTGCGCCGGCGCTGACGAGCGTCGCGCGCGGTGCGCTGTCGCGGCGCGCGTATCCAGATAGTCGCGGACTGCGATGACGACCCGCCCGGATCAGCGCCGCGCCGTGACGCTGCGTCCGTCACCGGCGTACAGGACGAGCGCGCCAGTATCGGTCAGCTCGAAGCGACGCACGTCGCGCAGTACGTCGAGGAAGCGCCGCTCCTGCTCTTCCAGCGGCGGAATGCACGCCATCAACGTCGTGGCGGCGTGCGACACCGTGAGCGCCTCGCCGGAGAGCGTGTATTGCGCGGAGTAGGTGTTGCACGAGGCGCGGCCCGAAACACGCCCGTCGGCGCCGAACGCGAGCGTGACCCGCGACCGGTCGATGATACCTCCGCCGGCAATGTCTTCGACGGCCCATTCGCGCCCATGCAGCAGCGTCGCCGGATCGCCACCGCAACCTTCGAGCTTCTCCGCACCAGCGACACCCTCGACCGCATTGGGATGCGGCATGCCGGTCATCGTGTCGTTGCAGCGGCGATCGAAGATCGTGACCGTGACGTCGGTGCCGTCGACGCGCGCCGCGTAGCGGGTGTACGCGTCGGTGCGCTGGGCTGCTGGCGTTGCGGTGACGAAGCGCCTTTCACCGTTCCAAACGGAAACGCTCATGCGCTCGCCGTCGAA
>DASVGI010000127.1:0-9453 GCA_036379595.1 Casimicrobiaceae bacterium
TACGTGAGCTGGGTTCAAAACGTCGTGAGACAGTTTGGTCCCTATCTGCCGTGGGCGCTGGAGATTTGACGGGGGCTGCTCCTAGTACGAGAGGACCGGAGTGGACGCACCGCTGGTGTACCGGTTGTGACGCCAGTCGCATCGCCGGGTAGCTATGTGCGGAAGCGATAACCGCTGAAAGCATCTAAGCGGGAAACGTGCCTGAAGATGAGATCTCCCGGAGGCTTGACCTCCCTGAAGGGTCGTGGCAGACCACCACGTTGATAGGCCGGGTGTGGAAGCGCGGTAACGCGTTGAGCTAACCGGTACTAATGGCCCGTGCGGCTTGACTCCATAACAGGATGACGTCGATTCGAAACGCGCGATCGCAACGCGATCGGCTGCGCGACGGATCGTTGCGCCGATCCATCTCGACTCACCTTGCCTTCCGGATTCCCCTCAAAGCCTGACGACCACAGCCCGCTGGTCCCACCCCTTCCCATCCCGAACAGGACGGTGAAACGGCGGCGCGCCGATGATAGTACGGATTGCCCGTGCGAAAGTAGGTCATTGTCAGGCACCTTCACCGCAACGCCCCGGCCATCGCGCCGGGGCGTTGCGCTTTGTGGAGCGCGGCGCTTCGCGGTCGCTGGCAACGTGATGGCGCCTCAGGCAGAATCGACGCTCAACCGGGTGTTCGCCCCGGCGTTCGCGCCCCCGGTGTTCGCCCATTCGGAACTGCGATGCGCAAAGTTCTGGTCCTCAACGGACCCAACATCAATCTGCTCGGCGCGCGCGAGCCGGAGGTCTACGGGAGCGCAACGCTCGCCGACGTCGAGCGCCTGTGCGCAGCCGAGGGCGCGAAGCACGGCGTCGCGATCGAATGCCGCCAGACCAATCACGAAGGCGAGATGATCGACTGGCTGCACGCCGCAGGACGCGAGCACGCGAGCGGGGAGCTCGTCGGCATCGTGCTCAATGCCGGCGCGTGGACGCACACGTCGATTGCGCTCCGCGATGCGGTCAAGGGCACCGGCCTCCCGGTGATCGAGCTCCATATCTCGAATACGCATGCGCGCGAAGCGTTCCGCCGGCGATCGTACCTGTCGCCGGTTGCGCGCGCGGTGATCCAGGGCTTCGGAGTCGACGGCTACGCGCTCGCGATCGAGGGTCTTGTTCGCATCAGCGCGCGGCAGAGCGATGACTGACCGCTATGCGGTCATCGGCAATCCCGTCGCGCACAGCAAGGGGCCGCTGATCCACGCGGCATTCGCGCGCCAGACCGGGCAGGACCTCACCTACGAGCGCATCCTCGCGCCGCCGGGCGGGTTCGTCGAAGCGGTTCGTGCCTTTCGCGCCGCGGGTGGACGCGGTCTCAACGTGACGATCCCGTTCAAGATCGAGGCTTGCGCATACGCGACGCGGCTGACCGATCGCGCGCGCGATGCGGGCGCGGTCAACACACTGAAGTTCGACGGCGACGACGCGCTCGGCGACAACACCGACGGCGCCGGCCTCGTCGCCGACATCACCTCGCGGCTCGGCATCGCGCTCGCCGGACGCCGCGTGCTGCTGATCGGCGCCGGCGGCGCGGCGCGCGGCGTCGCGGGGCCGCTTCTCGACGAGCATCCGGAAGAACTCTTCATCGTCAATCGCACGCCGGAGATGGCACGCGCGCTGGCGGCGCGACATCGGCATCGCGGTCAGGTCTTCGGCGGCGGTTTCGACGCGATCGGCGGCCGAAGCTTCGACGTCGTGCTGAACGCGACCGCCGCGAGCCTCACCGGCGCGTCGCTGCCGCTCCCGGCGTCGGTGTATGCGCCCGGGGCGCTCGCGTACGATCTCGTCTACGCCGACCAGCCGACGCCGTTCATGCGCTTCGCGTCGGCCCACGGCGTCGAGCGCGTCTCGGACGGGCTCGGTATGCTGGTCGCGCAGGCGGCCGAATCGTTCCTGCTGTGGCGCGGCGTCCGGCCCGACACCGCTCCGGTAATCGCCGAGCTGCGCTCAGCGCCGCCCACCAGGTAGCCGCCGAGCTGCGCTCAGCGCCGCCCGCCCAGTAGCGATCCCAGCACGCCGCGCACGATCGCGCGTCCGATCGACGAGCCGACGCTTCGCGCGGCGCTCTTCGCGACCGCTTCGACGAGGCTGTCCTTGCGCCCGCTGCCGGTGGCAAGACCGCCGAGCGAACCGGCGAGCGAGCCGAGAATGCCGCCCCCCTGCGCACTGCCGCTCGCATCGCCCGTCCCCGTCGTCGATGGTGCTTCGGCGCCCGCGCCACCGGTCCCGACACCTGCGCCAGTGGTCCCGCCACTGGCACCCGCGCGCCCGGCGAGCTTTTCGTAGGCCGAGACGCGATCCTGCGGCGTGTCGTAGACGCCGGCAACCGGCGACCTCTTCATCACCGCGGCGCGCTCTTCGGCGGTGATCGGGCCGATGCGCGACGCCGGCGGCAGGATCCACGCGCGCTCGACGACCCCCGGCCGACCCTTCTCGTCGAGGAACGAAACCAGCGCCTCACCGACGCCGAGCTCGGTGATCGCCTTCTCGGTGTCGAGTTTCGGATTGGCGCGCATCGTCGACGCCGCCGCCTTCACCGCCTTCTGGTCGCGCGGTGTGAACGCTCTCAGCGCGTGCTGGACGCGGTTGCCGAGCTGGCCCAGGACCGTGTCGGGCACGTCGAGCGGATTCTGCGTCACGAAGAACACGCCGACGCCTTTCGAGCGCACGAGTCGCACGACCTGCTCGATCTTGTCGAGCAGGACCTTCGGCGCATCGTCGAAGAGCAGATGCGCCTCGTCGAAGAAGAACACGAGCTTCGGCTTGTCGCGATCGCCGACCTCCGGCAGGCGCTCGTAGATCTCCGACAGGAGCCACAGCAGCATCGTCGCGTAGAGCTGCGGCGAGCGCATCAGGCGGTCGGCGGCGAGAACGTTGACGTTGCCGCGGCCGTCGGTGGTCTGCAGCAGATCGTCGATATTGAGCATCGGCTCGCCGAGGAACTTCGCGCCGCCCTGCTCCTCGAGCGCGAGAATCCCGCGCTGAATGGCGCCCACCGACGCCGCCGACACGTTGCCGTACCCGGTCTGGAGCTCGCCCGCGTGCGCGGCGACGTGCTCGAGCAGCGCGCGGAGGTCTTTGAGGTCGAGGAGCAGCAATCCATGGTCGTCGGCGAAGCGGAACGCGAGCGTGAGGACACCCTGTTGCGTCTCGTTGAGGCCGAGGACGCGCGCGAGGAGGAGCGGCCCGAGATCGGTCACCGTCGCCCGCAGCGGGTGGCCCTGCTCGCCGAAGACGTCCCAGAACACCGTGGGCATCCCGGCGTAATGCGGTGCCGCCGCGCCGATCTGCGCGAGGCGCGCGTCGAGCTTCGCCGACGGGCTCCCCGGCTGGCTGCACCCGGCGAGGTCGCCTTTGACGTCGGCCATGAACACCGGTACGCCGATCGAGCTCATCCGCTCGGCGATCACCTGCAGGGTGACCGTCTTGCCGGTTCCGGTCGCACCGGTGACGAGGCCGTGGCGGTTGGCGAGTGCCGGGAGGAGGTCGATCTCCTGGCCGGCGCGGATGGCGATCGGAAGCGGGTCGGGCATGCGGCAGTTTAGCGCGCCTGCCCTGTCCAAGGGCTGGCGGGCCTGTCAAAATGGACAGTTTCCTGCTAGAATCGCCGTCCGATAAGTATTGAGAAATGGGCTGGCGCAGCCCATTTTTTTTTGGTGCGCCGGCGGGTCGAACGCTCCGCCGGCGCCGGAACACCGATGACATCGCCTCTGGGTGACCTGCTCGAACGCACGCTGCCGCCGCTCGGCTACGAGATCGTCAGCTGGGATCGCTCGGCGAAGAGCGGTCTCGTGCGCGTATTCATCGACAAGCCGGGTGGGGTCGACGTCGAGGACTGCGCGCGGGTGTCGAACCACCTGGCGCGGCTGTTCGCGGTCGAGGAGATCGCGTTCGAGCGGCTCGAAGTGTCGTCGCCCGGGCTCGACCGGCCGCTCGTCCGGCTCGCCGACTACGCCCGGTTTGCGGGGCGCGAGGCGCAACTCACGCTCGCCGTGCCGGTCGACGGCGCACGTCGCATCCGCGGCGTGCTGCGCGGGACCGCCGACAGCGACGTGCTGGTCGAGACCGCGGCGGGGTTGCGCACGCTGCCGTTTGCGAGCATCGGGCGCGCGCGCCTCGTGCCTGCGATCGAATGGAGAAAGTGAACATGAATCGCGAACTGCTGCTGCTGGTCGATGCGCTCTCGCGCGAAAAGAACGTGCCGAAGGAGATCGTCTTCTCGGCACTCGAAGCCGCGCTCGCTTCCGCGACCAGGAAGAAATATTCGGACAACATCGACGCGCGCGTCGCGATCGACCGCGAGAGCGGCGACTACGAAACGTTTCGCCGCTGGACCGTCGTGCCCGACGAGGAGCACGAGGAGCCGGCGCACCAGATCGCGATCACCGACGCTGCCGCGCGCGATCCGGCACTTCAGCTCGGCGACGTCGTCGAGGAGCCGCTCGAGCCGGTGGAATTCGGGCGCATCGGCGCGCAGGCGGCGAAGCAGGTGATCCTGCAGAAGATCCGCGACGCCGAGCGCGAGCAGATCCTGAACGATTTCCTCGAGCGCGAGGACAATCTGCTGTCGGGGACCGTCAAGCGAATCGAGCGCGGCAACGTGATTATCGAATCAGGCCGCATCGAGGGCATCATTCCGCGCGATCAGCTGATCGCGAAGGAGATGCTGCGCGTCGGCGACCGCGTGCGTGCGTACGTGATGAAGATCGACCGCACCGCGAAGGGCCCGCAGCTCATCCTGTCGCGCATCGCGCCCGAGTTCATCATGCGGCTCTTCGAGCTCGAGGTGCCCGAGATCGAGGAGGGGCTGATCGAGATCAAGGCCGCCGCGCGCGACCCCGGCATCCGCGCCAAGATCGCGGTTAAGTCGAACGATCCGCGCCTCGATCCGCAGGGCACCTGCATCGGCATGCGCGGCTCGCGCGTGACCGCCGTCACCAACGAGCTCGCCGGCGAGCGGGTCGACATCGTGCTCTGGTCGGATGATCCGGCGAAGCTCGTCATCAACGCGCTGGCGCCCGCCGAGGTGCAGGGCATCGTCGTCGACGAGGAGCGCCACGCGATGGACGTCGTCGTCGACGAGGAGAACCTTGCGATCGCCATCGGCCGCAATGGTCAGAACGTGCGTCTCGCTTCCGAGCTCACCGGCTGGGAGCTCAACCTGATGAGCGTCGAGGAGCGCCAGCAGAAGCACGACGCCGAGACCGGGCGCCTGCGCACGCTGTTCATGGAGAAGCTCGACGTCGACGAGGAGGTGGCCGACATCCTGGTCGGCGAAGGCTTCACCTCGCTCGAAGAGGTCGCGTACGTGCCGATCAACGAGATGCTCGAGATCGAATCGTTCGACGAGGACACGGTGAACGAGCTGCGCGCACGGGCGCGCAACGCGCTGCTCACCGATGCGATCGTGCGCGAGGAATCGGTCGAGAACGTCGAGGAAGCGCTCTTGTCGCTCGACGGCATGGACACTGACATCGCGAGTCGCCTCGCGGCGCACGGCATCACCACGCGCGACGGCCTCGCCGACCTCGCCGGAGACGAGCTGGTTGAGCTCACCGGCATCGACCCGGCGAAGGCGCAGGATCTGATCATGAACGCGCGCGCGCACTGGTTCGAGGCAGCACCGGAGGCGGCGCAGACGCATTAGGCGGTACGGGAGACGGGCATGGCGCAGACGACAATCGAACAATTCGCAACCGACCTCAAGATGCCGGCCGGTGCGCTGCTCGAGCAGCTTGCCGCGGCAGGAGTCGCGGGCAAGAAGCAGGGCGACCGACTCTCGGAGCAGGACAAGACGCGCCTGCTCGATTACCTGCGCAAGCAGCACGGCGCCGCCGGCGACGGGCGCAAGCGGATCACGCTGACGAGGAAGCAAACGACCGAGATCAAGGCCGCCGATTCCGCGGGCAAGGCGCGCACGATCCACGTCGAGGTGCGCAAGAAGCGCGTCCTCGTGCGCCGCGACGAGGGTGAAGCCGCGGCGCCGGCCGCGCCGGTCGTCGAAGAGGTCGTCAAGGCCGCACCGGCGCCGGTGCTCACCGCCGAGGAGATCGCCGCACGCGAGGCGGAAGAGCGGCAGGCGCAGGAGCTGATCGCGCGCCAGCAGGAGGACCTGCAGAAGAAGCAGGAAGAGGCTGCGCGGCGCAAGTCGAAGAAGGAGCGCGACGCCGAGGAGGCCGCGGCGAAGGCCGCCGCCGAAGCGAAGGCGGCCGAGGAGGCGAAGGCTGCGGCCGAGCGCGCCGCCACTGCGGCGGCGGCCGCACGACCGCAGGCGCCGGGCAAGCAGGCGACCGAGGGCACGCTGCATCGCCCCGCCGCACGACCGGGCGAGAAGCGCGAGAAGCCGACCCGGAAGGCGCCCGGGCAGGTGTTCCAGGAAGAGGCTGCGCGCCGGCGTGCGCTGCGCCTTCGCGGCGATGCCGGTGGCGGCGCCACCGCGGCGACCGCGTGGCGTGGATCGCGCGGCGGACGTCACCTGCGCGACGAGGACGCTGGCGACGGCACCACCGCGGCGCCGATGCCGGTCATGCCGCAGGTCCGCGAGATCCTGGTCCCCGAGACGATCACCGTCGCCGATCTTGCACACCGGATGTCGGTCAAGGCCGCCGAGGTCATCAAGGCGCTGATGAAGATGGGCTCGATGGTCACGATCAATCAGGTGATCGACCAGGAGACGGCGATGATCGTCGTCGAGGAGATGGGCCACAAGGCCACCGCGGCCAAGCTCGACAATCCCGACGCGATGCTGATCGAGGTTGAGGCCGCGCACAGCGCGGAGGCACTGCCGCGCCCACCGGTCGTCACCGTGATGGGGCACGTCGACCACGGCAAGACGTCGCTTCTCGACACGATCCGCCGCACGCGCGTCGCGAGCGGCGAGGCGGGCGGCATCACGCAGCACATCGGCGCGTACCACGTCGAGACGGCGAAGGGCGTGATCACGTTCCTCGACACGCCGGGCCACGAGGCGTTCACCGCGATGCGTGCGCGCGGCGCCAAGGTCACCGACATCGTCGTGCTGGTCGTCGCGGCCGACGACGGCGTCATGCCACAGACGAAGGAGGCGATCGCGCACGCGCGCGCCGGCAACGTGCCGCTGGTGGTCGCGATCAACAAGATCGACAAGCCCGACGCGAATCCGGACCGCGTCAAGCAGGAGCTCGTCGCGGAGAGCGTGCTGCCCGAGGAATACGGCGGCGACGTGCAGTTCGTGCCGGTCTCGGCGCGCACCGGAGAAGGGATCGATCGGCTGCTCGACGCGATCCTGCTGCAGGCCGAGGTGCTCGAGTTGAAGGCGCCGAAGGATGCGCCCGCACGCGGCATCGTCATCGAGGCGCGGCTCGACAAGGGCCGCGGGCCGGTCGCAACGGTGCTCGTGCATTCGGGAACGCTCCGGCGCGGCGACGTCGTGCTCGCCGGCGCCGTATTCGGCCGCGTACGCGCGATGACCGACGAGAACGCAAAGCCGATGGCCGAGGCTGGCCCGGCGATCCCGGTCGAGATCCAGGGGCTCTCCGACGTACCGCTCGCCGGCGAGGAAGTGATCGCGCTCGGTGACGAGCGCAAGGCGCGCGAGATCGCGCTGTTCCGGCAGGGCAAGTTCCGCGACGTCAAGCTCGCGCGGCAGCAGGCGACGAAGCTCGAGAACATGTTCGAGCAGATGGGCGAATCGGGCGTGAAGACGCTGCCGCTGATCGTCAAGGCCGACGTGCAGGGAAGCTACGAGGCGTTGCAGCAGGCGCTCACCAAGCTGTCGACCGACGAGGTGAAGGTGAGCATCGTGCACGCAGGGGTCGGCGGCATCACCGAGTCCGACATCAATCTCGCGCTGGCGTCCAAGGCCGTCGTCATCGGCTTCAACACGCGCGCCGATGCGCAGGCGAGGAAGCTCGCCGAAGCCTCAGGCGTGCAGATCCGCTACTACGACATCATTTACGAAGCGGTCGACGACGTGAAAGCGGCGCTCTCCGGTCTGCTCGCGCCCGAGCAGAAGGAGAATCGTCTCGGCCTCGTCGAGGTGCGCGAGGTCTACCGGATCTCGAAGGTCGGCACGGTCGCCGGCTGCTACGTCCTCGAGGGTGTCGTGCGCCGCGGAGCCAAGCTGCGCGTGCTGCGCGACAACGTCGTCGTTCACGACGGCGAGCTCGATTCGCTGAAGCGCTTCAAGGACGACGTGCGCGAGGTGAAGGCAGGCTTCGAGTGCGGGTTGTCGATCAAGAACTACAACGACATCCAGAAGCTCGATCAGCTCGAGATCTACGAAGTGGTCGAGGTGACGAGGACGTTGTGAGAGAGGCAGGATAGGGGATAGGGGATCGAGGATCGAGGGTGTGGCACGAAGCGTTCGACCTCGCTCCTCGATCCTCGCTCCTCGCTCCTCGCTCCTCGCTCCTCGATCCTCGATCCTCGCTCCTCGTCGCAACGAATATGAAACGTCCCTCCCAGCGCGCCCAGCGCGTCGGCGACCAGATCCAACGCGAGCTCGCGGGGCTCCTCCACGATGCCGTGAAGGACCCGCGTGTCGGCACGGTGACGGTGACCGGCGTCGACGTGAGCGCGGATCTCTCCCACGCGAACGTCCGCTTCACCAACCTGGCGGGGAGCGAGCACGCCGGCGAAGCGATGGCAGCGCTCGCACACACCGCCGGATTTCTGCGCAGCGAGCTCGCGCGTCGGCTCGATCTCTATTCGGTGCCGCAGCTCCACTTCGTCTACGACGACACGATCGAGAGTGCCATGCGGCTCTCGCAGCTGATCGATACGGCGATCGCCGCGGACCGCAAGCTCGAGTCGGGCGCGGAACCCGGTTCAGGTCGCGCGACGGAATCAGATCGCACGCCGCGGTCAAAGCGGTAATTGCCGGCCGCGTCGATCGGCGTGATGGCTGAATCCGAAGGTCGGCCGGTGGGCGCCGCTCGCGTCACGCGCGCCGCTCGCGCCACCGCTTCACGTCCGGTCGACGGCGTGCTTCTCGTCGACAAGCCGGCGGGTCCGAGCTCGAACGCGGTGCTTGGCCACGTCCGGCGCCTCTATAGCGCCGCGAAGGCGGGGCATACCGGCACGCTCGATCCGCTCGCGTCGGGGCTGCTGCCGGTGTGTTTCGGCGCGGCGACACGCTACTCGGGCATGCTGCTCGACGCGCCGAAGCGCTATCTCGCGACGGTTCGTTTCGGCATCGCCACGACGACCGGCGACGCCGAAGGAGAAGTTACCGCAGCACACCCGGTCGCGTTCGACGAAGCGCAGTTGCGCGCCGCACTCGATCGCGCGGTCGGCCCACAGCTTCAGATTCCGCCGCGGCATTCGGCGCTGAAGTTCGCCGGGCGCCCGCATTACGAGTACGCGCGCGCGGGCATCGACGTCCCGCGCACGCCGCGCGAGATCACGATCTACTCGCTGCAGCTCGTCGAGTGG
>DASVGI010000128.1:0-24570 GCA_036379595.1 Casimicrobiaceae bacterium
AACGCTAGGGCGGGTCGGCGAAACCGGGACCCACTGCATTCGAAGGCTGCGCGCGCCCGCGCCGGGTAGCGGTGGGGATGCTGCGGCGCGTGAGTTCGACCGCGGCGGCCGAGGGAGTGGGGGTACCGTGACGGGCTCAAACACCGGCCGCGTTCCGCGACCGAACTCGCGCGTCACGGTCCCCCGCTCCCTGCCTCCGCGGTCGGTGTAGAGCGCGGCCGTAGCATCCCCACCGCTCGACCCGGCGCGCCGGCTCCCCGCAATGAGGTCCGTTTCGGTGTCGCAGAGTGCCTCTAACCGGACTTGAGCGCCGTCGCGAGCGCCTCGTCGACGTTCTCGATCCAGACGAACTCGAGCTTCGCGCGCGCATCGGGCGGAACGTCCTCGAGGTCGCGCCGGTTGCGTGCGGGCAGCATCACCGTCGTGATGCCGGCACGCAGTGCCGCCAGCACCTTCTCCTTCACGCCGCCGATCGGCAGCACGAGCCCGCGCAGGCTGATCTCGCCGGTCATCGCGAGATCGGGTCGCACGGCGCGGCGCGTGAACAGCGACGCAAGCGCGACGAACATCGCCACACCCGCGCTCGGGCCGTCCTTCGGAGTCGCGCCGGCCGGAACGTGGATGTGGATGTCCGACTTGTCGAGCGCTTCCTGGGCGACACCGAGGTCGGTCGCGCGCGCCTTCAGGAGCGACACTGCGGCCTGTGCGCTCTCCTTCATCACGTCGCCGAGCTGGCCGGTCAGGATCAGCTTGCCGCCGCCGGGCATCCGCGCCGCTTCGATGAACAGGATGTCGCCGCCGACCGGCGTCCACGCAAGCCCGGTCGCGACACCCGGCACGCCCGCGCGCATTGCGACCTCGGCCTCGAACCGGCGCGGACCGAGGATCGCGGCGACGTCATCGCGGCCGATTGCGACCGGCTTCGATTCGCCCTCGGCGACGTTGACGGCGACGTGGCGAAACACGCGACCGATCTCGCGCTCGAGATTGCGCACGCCCGCCTCGCGCGTGTAGTCGTCGATGATCGCGCGCAGCGCCGCGTCGTCGATCGTGCACTGCGACGCAGTAAGGCCCGCGGCCTCGAGCCTGCGCGGAACGAGATAGCGCCGCGCGATTTCGAGCTTCTCCTCCGCCGTGTATCCCGGCAGCTCGATCACTTCCATCCGGTCGCGCAGCGGGCCGGGGATCGTGTCGAGAACGTTCGCCGTGCAGATGAACATCACCTGCGACAGGTCGAACGGAACTGCGAGGTAGTTGTCGCGGAACGTCGAGTTCTGCTCGGGGTCGAGCACTTCGAGCAACGCCGACGCGGGATCACCGTGAAAACCGCCCGCGCCGAGCTTGTCGACCTCGTCCAGCATCATCACACAGTTGCGCGTGCCGGCCTTGCGCAGATTCTGGATCACGTTGCCGGGGAGTGAGCCGATGTAGGTGCGACGGTGGCCGCGGATCTCCGCCTCGTCGTGCACGCCGCCGAGGCTCACGCGCGCGAACTTGCGCCCGGTCGCCTTCGCGATGCTCTGCCCGAGCGAAGTCTTGCCGACGCCCGGCGGACCGACGAAGCAGAGGATCGGGCTCTTGCCCGATGGGTTCAGCTTGTGGACCGCGAGATATTCGAGGATGCGCTGCTTGACCTTCTCGAGACCGAAATGGTCCTCGTCGAGGACGCGCCGCGCCGCGGCGATGTCGATCGCCGGCGGCGGCACCGCCGCCCACGGCAGCTCGATCAGCCATTCGAGATAGGTGCGGACCATCGAGTACTCGCCCGCCGCCTCGGGCATCCGTTCGAGGCGCTTCAGCTCCTTGCGCGCGGCCTTCTCGACCTCCTCGGGCATCTTCGCCGCACCGATCGCGCGCTCGAGCTCGGCGATGTCGGCCGCTCCTTCATCGCCCTCGCCGAGCTCCTTCTGGATCGTCTTCATCTGCTCGCGCAAGAGATGCTTGCGGTTGACGTCGGTGATCGATTCGCGCGTGCGCTCCTCGACTTCGCGCGAGACTTTGAGCACCTCGACGCGGTGCGACAGCATTTCGAGCAGCTTGTCGAGGCGTGTGCGCAGGTCGAACATCTCGAGCAGCGACTGCTTCTCCTCGACCGTCGCGTCCATCAGGCCCGCGACGAAATCGGCGAGCCGCGCCGCACCGTCGACGCCCTGCACCGCTGCGACCATCTCCTCGGGCACCTGCGGCAAAAGCTGAAGGATCTCGACCGCACGCTGCTTCACCGCGCGCGCGCGGCCCTCGACCTCGGCGTCGACGGTCTCCGGATCGTCGATGAACTGGACGCGCGCGACGCGGAACGCGTAGCCGTCGAGGAACTGGAGGACGCGGAAGCGGCGCATGCCGCGCGCAATCGCGTGGTGCGAGCCGTCCGGCGCGGTGATGTAACGCATGACGGCGGCGCTGGTGCCGACCCAGTGCAGCGCCTCGGGAACCGGATCGTCGTCCTCGGCAGTGCGCTGCAGCAGCACGCCGATCGGCCGCTCGAGGCGAACCGCCTCCTGCACTGCGGCGAGCGAGCGCTCGCGGCCGACGGTCAACGGAAGCACGACGCCGGGGAAGAGCACGAGGTTGCGCACCGGGACGATGATCAACGCGTCCTCGGGCAGCGCACGCGCAGTCGGTCCCTCGTGCGGACGTGTTTCGGCCGCCGCGCTTCCGGGCTGCGCGACGCCTTCGGCGCCGAGCGGCGTCAATTCGCCTGCGGCGGGCGCCGATGCATCACCAGGGACCTGGTTCGCGTCGTTCATTCGTGTCTCGGTGGCGTTTTCGGTCGCCGCGATCATCGGTGCTTCCGCAGACGCACGATCACGCATCCGTGCGCGAATTCGGGCGCGCCGGCGTCGAGCTCACCGGCGGGAAGCTGAATCCGGCGCTCGAACTTTCCGTAGGGAATTTCGAGATGGCGCACGATCTGGCGCATCCCCGCGAACGGCAGCGGACGCTGACCGCGCACGACGAGCGCGCCGGACTCGCTCAGGATCTCGATGCGGCCGGGCGGCACACCCGGCATCGCCACGATGACGATGAACTCGAGCTCGTCCTCGAATACGTCGACCGGCGGCTCCCACGCGACCTGCGAGCGGCCCGAGCCGGCGACGTGGAAGAACTGCCGGTGCATCCGCTCGGCCTCCTCGAGCAGAGCCCACGCGTGCGACCACATCCACTCCGGCGTGTCACTCCTTCGCGACATTCGATTCGATCCAGCGCTGGATGTCGGACGCGCCTATCGCGCCCGAGTGGCGCGCGAGCTCGCGCCCGTTGCGAAAGGCGATCATCGTCGGGATGCTGCGAATGCCGAGCCGCGACGCGACCGTCTGCGCCGCATCGGTGTCGACTTTCGCGAGCTGGACGCCCGGACCGACGCGCGCCGCCGCGTCTTCGTAGGCAGGCGCCATCATCCGGCACGGGCCGCACCACGCCGCCCAGAAATCGACGACCACCGGGTAGTCGGACGTGTTGACGTGTCGATCGAAGGCCGCCTCGGACAGCGCGAACGAATGCGTCGGAAACAGCTTCTGGTGGCACTGTCCGCAGGTGGGCGCCTCGGCAAGGCGCTCCGGCGCGACCCGGTTCGCGGTGCCGCAATTCGGGCACACCGCGATCCGGCTTCCGGAATCCGGAGTGGCGCTCATCGGGTGATTCGCGCCGTGACAGCGCGACGGTCGGTTACGAGCATACCCCCATGATGGGGAGTCGCAGCGCCCGATTCAAGCAGGTGAACTACGCGGCGCACTCGAGCACGTCGCCGACGCGCTCGTCACCTTCGACCGTTTCGAGCCTCACGGCGAAGCCCCACAGCCGGCGCAGATGGGCGACGACTTCCTCGGCGGCCTCGTTCAACGGCCTGCCCCGGCGCCGCGTGTGGCGCAGTGTGAGCGACCGGTCGCCGTCGCGATCGTAGCGGACGACCTGTACGTCGGGAACGCGGCTTTCCAGCGCGTACTGCGCGGCGAGGAGCCGGCGCACCTGGCGGTAACCATGCTCGTCGTGGATGCTGTCGACGACGAGCGCGTCGTCCTCGACGCGGTCGGCGATTGCGAACAACCGGAACTCGCGCATCAGCCGCGGCGACAGGTACTGCGCGATGAACGACTCGTCCTTGAAGTTGCGCATCGCGAAGTCGAGCGCCTTCTGCCAGTCGCTCCCCGCAAGATCGGGGAACCACGCGCGATCTTCCGCGTCGGGGCGCTCGCAGATGCGCCGGATGTCGGCGAACATCGCGTAGCCGAGCGCATACGGGTTGATGCCCGAGTAGCCGCGCGAATCGAACGCCGGCTGGGCGATGACGTTCGTGTGGCTCTTCAGGAACTCGATCATGAAGGCGTCGTCGACCTGCCGCTTCTCGTGCAGGCGATTGAGGATCGTGTAGTGCCAGAACGTCGCCCAGCCCTCGTTCATCATCTTCGTCTGGCCCTGCGGATGAAAGTACTGCGCGAGCTTGCGCACGATGCGCACGAGCTCGCGCTGCCACGGCTCGAGCTTCGGCGAATGCTTCTCGACGAAATAGAGGATGTTCTCCTCGGGCTCCGCCGGGAACACGTCGCGTGCGCGTTTCGACGCGGTGGCCGGCGAGCCGGGAAGTGTCCGCCACAGGTCGTTGAACTGGCGCTCGCGGTTCTCCTCGCGCGCCTTCAGGCGCGCCGTCTCGGCCTTCAGCGTCGGCGCGGCGGGCCGCCGGTAGCGGTCGACCCCGTGCGCCATCAGCGCGTGACACGCGTCGAGCACCTCTTCGACGGCGGCGGCGCCGTAGCGCTCCTCGCAGTCCATCACGTAGTGCCGCGCGAATACGAGGTAATCGAGGATCGCGTCGGCCGACGTCCACTGTCTGAACAGGTGGTTGCCCTTGAAGAAGGAGTTGTGCCCGTAGCACGCGTGCGCGATGACGAGCGCCTGCATCGTCATCGTGTTCTCCTCCATCAGGTAGGCAATGCACGGATCGGAGTTGATCACGATCTCGTAGGCGAGACCCTGCATGCCGTGCCGGTACGCCTGCTCGTTGCGGATGTATTCCTTGCCGTACGACCAGTGCGGGTATCCGACGGGCAGCCCCGACGACGCGTACGCATCGAGCATCTGCTCCGACGTGATGATCTCGATCTGGTTCGGGTAGGTGTCGAGGCCGAACTCGGCGGCGACTTCGGCGATCGCCGCGTCGTAGCGCTCGATCAGCTCGAAATCCCAGTCGGCACCGTGCGAGATTGGCGTGGGAGTCATTGCGTGTCCTTGCGGAAGAGCTCGCGGAACACCGGGTAGATCTCGTCGCGACGCGTCGCGCGCCGCATCGCGAGGTTGGCCGATTCGGCGGCGACCCGCGCATACTCGGCCCACAGCGACGAGGCGCGGTCGGCCTCGGACTCGGCGGCGAGCTCGAGATAGGTGTAATAGCGCGCGGCGGGCAGGAGCCGGTCGCGTAGGAAGCGCGCGCTGCGCGCCGGGTCGGCGCCGAACGCGTCGCCGTCGGACGCCTGCGCGACGTAGACGTTCCACCCGCGCGCATAGCGCTCGCTGCGGATCTTCTCGGCAAGATCGAGCGCCGAATACACGACGGTTCCGCCCGAGCGGGTGTCGTGGAAGAACGTGTCCTCGTCGACCTCCTCGGCATCCTCGGTGTGGCGGATGAACACGAGGTCGACCTCGCCGTACTTGCGCGTCAGGAAGAGGTAGAGGAGCGTGAAGAAGCGCTTGGCGAGGTCCTTCTTGTCCTCGTCCATCGACGCCGAAACGTCCATCAGGCAGAACATCACCGCGCGCGTGACCGGCTCGGGCCGCATGACGCGGTTGCGATAGCGCAGGTCGGGCTCGTCGATGAACGGCACCAGCTCGAGGCGGCGCTCGACGCGCTGCAGCTCGGCGTAGGCGAGCGCCGCGTGCGCCGAATGGCCGGCCGCCGCGGCCGCGCCGAATGCCCGCTCGAGCTCCTGCACCTCGCGCTTCAGGCTGCCGTCGATCGCGATCCGCCGTGCCAGCGACTGCGTGAGCGTGCGCACGATCGCGATATTCGCCGGGATGCCGGTCTTCGCAAAGCCGGCGCGCACGCTCTTCTTCTGCTCGGTGCGCCCGAGCTCGGTGCGGGCAAGCCGCGGCAGCTCGAGGTCGTCGAAGAAGATCTGCATGAACTCCTCGCGCGACAGCGAGAAGACGAATGCATCCTCGCTGTCACCTTCGCCGGCCGTGCCGCCGCCGCCCGATCCGCCGCTTTGCGGCCGCGGAATGCGGTCGCCGGCGACGTATTCGCGATTGCCCGGAAGCACGAATTCGCGATCGCCGCCGTGGCCGAAGCCGAACGAAGGCTCCGAGATATCCTTCTTCGGGACGCGGACCTCGCCGCCCTGCTCGATGTCGGCGAGCCTGCGCTCGCCGACGAGCTTCTTCACCGCACCCTGAACGTGGGCTTTGTAGCGGCGCAGGAAGCGCTCGCGGTTGACCGCGCTTCTGCCACGACTGCTCGAGCGTCTGTCGATCAGATGAACCATGTTCGGCCTCGTCTCGCGCCTCGGATCATGCCTACGATGACTTGTGCACGCGCAGGTACCACTCGGCGAGGAGGCGCACCTGCTTCTCGGTGTAGCCCTTCGCGACCATGCGCGCGACGAAGTTCTGGTGCTTCTCGCGGTCCTCGGCCGACGCCTTCGCGTTGAACGAGATCACCGGCAGCAGGTCCTCGGTGTTCGAGAACATCTTCTTCTCGATCACCTCGCGCAGCTTCTCGTAGCTGCTCCACGCCGGATTGCGGCCCGCGTTGTTGGCGCGCGCGCGCAGCACGAAATTGACGATCTCGTTGCGGAAATCCTTCGGGTTGGCGATGCCGGCCGGCTTCTCGATCTTCTCGAGCTCGGTGTTGAGCGCCGCCCGGTCGAAGCTCTCGCCGGTCTCCGGATCGCGATAATCCTCTTCCTGGATCCAGCAGTCGGCGTAAGTGACGTAGCGGTCGAAGATGTTCTGCCCGTACTCGGAATACGACTCGAGGTAGGCGGTCTGGATCTCCTTGCCGATGAACTCGGCGTAGCGTGGCGCGAGGTAACCCTTGATGTGCTCGACGTAGCGCCGGCGCGTCTCCTCGGCGAGATCCTCGCGCGCGAGCCTCTGCTCCAGCACGTACATCAGATGCACCGGATTCGCGGCAATCTCGGTCTGGTCGTAGTTGAACACCGCCGACAGGATCTTGTAGGCGAAGCGCGTCGACATTCCGGTCATGCCCTCGTCGGGCCCGGCGTAATCGCGGTATTCCTGCAATGTCTTGGCCTTCGGGTCGACGTCCTTCAGCGTCTCTCCGTCGTACACACGCATCTTAGAATAGACGCTCGAGTTCTCCGGGTCCTTGAGCCGCGTCAAGACCGAGAACTGCGCCATCATCTCGAGCGTTCCGGGTGCGCGCGGCGCTCCGGAGAGCGACGAGTGGTCGATCAGCTTCTCGTAGATCTTCACTTCCTCGGAGACGCGCAGGCAGTAGGGAACCTTGACGATGAAGATGCGGTCGAGGAACGCCTCGTTGTTCTTGTTGTTGCGGAAGCTGTGCCACTCGGACTCGTTTGAGTGCGCGACGATGATGCCGTTGAACGGAATCGCCGAGAAGCCTTCGGTGCCCTTGAAGTTGCCCTCCTGCGTCGCGGTCAGCAGCGGGTGCAGCATCTTGATCGGCGCCTTGAACATCTCGACGAACTCGAGCAGGCCCTGGTTGGCGAGGCACAGGCCGCCCGAGTAGCTGTAGGCGTCCGGATCGTTCTGCGACAGGCTTTCGAGCTTGCGGATGTCGACCTTGCCGACCAGCGACGAGATGTCCTGGTTGTTCTCGTCGCCCGGCTCGGTCTTCGTGATCGCGATCTGCCGCAGCACCGACGGGTTGATCCGCACGACGCGAAAGGCCGAGAGATCGCCGCCGGACTCGGCGAGACGCTTGATCGCCCACGGCGACATGATCCCGGTGAGATAGCGCTTCGGGATGCCGAACTCCTCTTCGAGCTTGGCGCCAAAGCGCTCGGGAGAGAAGAGGCCAAGCGGCGACTCGTTGACCGGCGAGCCCTTGAGCGCGTAGATCGGCAGCTTCTCCATCACCGCCTTCAGGCGCTCGGCGATCGAAGACTTTCCGCCGCCGACCGGCCCCAGCAGGTAGAGGATCTGCTTCTTCTCCTCGAGCCCCTGCGCCGCGTGGCGGAAGAACGCGACGATCTGCTCGATTGCCTCCTCCATCCCGTAGAACTCGTCGAAGGCCGGATAGCGGCGGATCACGCGGTTGCCGAAGATGCGACCGAGGATCGGATCGTTGCGCGTGTCGATGAGCTCGGGGTCGCCGATCGCCTTGATCATCCGCTCGGCCGCGGTGGCGTAGGCACCCGGATCGCGTTTGCACAGCGCGAGGTACTCCTCGAGATTCATCTCCTCCTCGCGCGCGGCGGAGTAGGTCGAGCGAAATTCTTCCAGCAATGGCGTCATGGTCATGTCCCGGTCGGTCGGGTGCGCAAGGGACGCGGGCCGGCGGCGTGCCCGCCCGGCCCTCGGCATACCTTCTTGCTCTTGTGGATATTCAATCGGCAGGACGCCGCGCTACCCACCAGCATTCCAACGTGGTGTTGGCGGTAGAACCCGGCGCCATCATGCGACCGCATGTCGAAGAAACGGTTCGCGAAGCTGCCTTCTTTCAGGAGTGTCGGTGCGACTGCTGCATATCGCGTGCCAATCGCCGGACGGATAGTGCACGCTTCGTGCCATGGTCTCGCGTGCCGTCCGACGCGATCGGCCGGCACCCGGCGCGATCGAATCGGCGATCGGCGGCGCAACGCGCTCACGCGGCTCGAACCCATCGATACGTCGCCTGCCGGCGACGCGGCGGGCACGAAAACGAGCGCGTTAGCACCAATCGGCATGGCGACGAGCGTGCAAACGCGCGCACGTAGGGGTTTGATCGAGGGGACGGGCGTTCCGGTCGCCGCGAATCGGCGCCAGATCGTCAGCACTCGTTGCGTTGATCTGCTGACGACGTGCGCGATGGAATCGGCAGACGACAGGACACGCGGCGTCGCGAGTGACGTTGTGCGTCGCACGTGAACTCCTGCGTTCCATGTGGTTTCTGCTCGAAGCGGATCGATTGCTGATCGCTCTTCATGCACTCGTTAACGTCCGGTCGGACGTGCGCGATGACAGTGCAATCCGACGACGCGACCGGGCGAACGCGAAGCGCTCGCGGCGCGGGCCCGCAACGTCGGCGCGCGCAGCGACGCCGGGCGCAAGTGAGGCTCCGTGCTAAGCTCCCTTCGCGCGCCGTCGAGCGCGCGATGCCATCAGGAGTCCAACGTGCCCGGCCTCAACCCCGATATCGACCCCGACGGACTGCTCGAATACTCGGTGGTCTTCTCGGACCGCGCGCTCAATCACATGTCGGCGCGCTTCCAGGCGGTGATGCGCGATATCGCGTCGACGCTCGAGCGCGTCTATCACGCACGCTCGGCGATCGTCATCCCGGGCAGCGGCACCTTCGGGATGGAGGCCGTCGCACGCCAGTTCGCGACCGGGCGCAACTGCCTCGTGCTGCGCAACGGCTGGTTCAGCTTTCGCTGGAGCCAGATCCTCGAGATGGGGAAGATACCCGCCTCGCTCGCGGTGCTCAAGGCGCGCCCGGTCCGCTCCGGTCCGCGCGCACCGTTCGCTCCGGCGCCGATCGACGAAGTGACCGCGACCATCGCGCGCGAGCGTCCGAACCTCGTGTTCGCGCCACACGTCGAGACGGCTTCGGGGATCATCCTGCCCGACGCGTATCTCGAAGCGGTCGCGGCGGCGACGCACGCCGCGGGCGGGATGTTCGTCCTCGACTGCATCGCGTCGGGCGCGATCTGGGTCGACATGGCGGCACGCGGCGTCGATATCCTGATCAGCGCTCCGCAGAAGGGCTGGAGCAGCTCGGCTTCATGCGGGCTCGTGATGCTGGGCGAGCGCGCACGCGAAGCCATCGATGCGACGCAGAGCACGAGCTTCGCCTGCGACCTGAAGAAGTGGCTCGGCATCATGGAAGCCTACGAAGGCGGCGGACACGCGTACTACGCGACCCTTCCGACCGATTCGCTCGCCCGTCTGCGCGACGCGATGCGCGAGACCGAGCGCTTCGGTTTCGCGCGCGCGCGCGAAGCGCAGCAGACGCTCGGCGACCGCGTGCGCCAGGCGCTCGCCAGCCGCGGCTTTCCGAGCGTCGCGGCCGACGGTTTCGGAGCCCCCGGCGTCGTCGTCAGCTATACGGACGATCCCGAGCTCCACTCGGGCGCGCGCTTTGCCGCGCTGGGGCTGCAGACCGCGGCCGGCGTTCCGTTACAGTGCGACGAGCCGGCCGATTTTCGTACGTTCCGCGTCGGCTTGTTCGGCCTCGACAAGCTGGCCAACGTCGACCGCACCGTGCGAACGCTGGACGACGCGCTGGCGCGCGCGACCGCCGAGTCGCGGGCGCCCGCATCGGCATAGCAGGATCCGGCCGCTACGACGCCAGTATCAGCTGATTGATCCGCTTCACGAACGCCGCCGGGTCGTCCAACTGACCCCCTTCGGCGAGGAGCGCCTGGTCGAAAAGCACGCTCGCCCAGGCGTCGAAGTTCTTCTCGTCCGCGGCGAGCCGCGCGATCACCGCGTGGTCGGGGTTGATCTCGAGGATCGGCTTCCACGCGGGTGCGGGCTGCCCGGCGGCCTTCAGGATGCGCGCGAGATTCGCGCTCACGTCGTGCTCGTCGGACACGAGGCACGCCGGCGATTCGGTGAGCCGGCGCGTGACGCGCACGTCCTTGACGCGCTCGCCGAGGCTCGTCTTCAGCCGCTCGGTGAGCGCCTTCCATGCGCCCGCCGCCTCGTCGGTCGCCTGCTTCGACGCCGCGTCGTCGGCTTCGCCGAGGTCGAGGCCGCCACGGGCGACTGACACGAGCGTCTTGCCGTCGAACTCGGGAAGGTGCCCGACGACCCACTCGTCGACGCGGTCGGTCAGGAGCAGCACCTCGATGCCCTTGCTGCGGAAGATCTCGAGTTGCGGGCTGTGGCTCGCGGCATTGAACGACTCGGCCGTCACATAATAGATGTGCTGCTGTCCGGGCTTCATCCGCCCGACGTAAGCGGCGAGGGACACCGATTCGTCGGCGCCATCCGCGTGCGTCGCCGCGAAGCGAAGGAGCTGAGCGATCCGGTCGCGGTTCCCCGGATCCTCGCCGATCCCTTCCTTGAGGACGCGCCCGAACGCCTTCCAGAACGTCGCGTAGCGCTCGCCGTCGTCGGCGGCGAGCTCCTTGAGGAGGTCGAGCACCTTTTTCGCGCAGCCGCCGCGGATCGCCTCGACGTCCTTCGACTCCTGCAGGATCTCGCGCGACACGTTGAGCGGCAGGTCGCTCGAATCGACGACGCCGCGGACGAAACGCAGGTACGACGGCAGGAGCTCGCCGGCGTCGTCCATGATGAACACGCGCCGCACGTAGAGCTTCACGCCGTGCCTCGCGTCGCGGTCCCAGAGGTCGAACGGGGCACGCGCCGGGATATAGAGAAGCAGCGTGTATTCCTGCCGGCCCTCGACGCGCGCATGCGTCCACGCGAGCGGATCCTCGAAGTCGTGCCCGACGTGCTTGTAGAACTCGCGGTACTGCTCGTCGGTGATCTCGCTCTTCGGCCGCGCCCACAGCGCCGACGCCCGGTTCACCTGCTCGTCGTCCGCCTGCTGCTCCTCGCGTCCGTCCTTCCACTCGACCTTGCGCATCAGGATCGGCTGCGCGATGTGGTCGGAGTAACGCCGGATGATCGCGCGCAACCGCGCACCCGCGGCAAGATCGGCGTCGCCGTCGCGAAGGTGCAGCGTCACCGCGGTCCCGCGCGCCGCGCGCTCGATCATCTCGACCTCGAACTCGCCGCCGCCGTCGGAGGTCCAGCGGACACCCTGCGACGGCTCCTCGCCGGCGCGGCGCGTCTCGACGGTGACACGGTCGGCGACGATGAACGACGAATAGAAGCCGACGCCGAACTGGCCGATCAGGTGCGCATCCTTCTGCTGGTCTCCGGAGAGGCGCGCGAAGAACTCGCGGGTGCCCGATTTCGCGATCGTGCCGAGATTCGCGATCACGTCGTCGCGGTTCATGCCGATGCCGTTGTCGCTGACGGTCACCGTGCGTGCGGCGGCGTCGAAATCGACGCGGATCGCGAGGTCCGGCGCTCCTTCGAAGAGCCCCGGGTTGTGGAGCGCCTCGAAGCGAAGCTTGTCGCAGGCATCCGACGCGTTCGAGACGAGCTCGCGCAGGAAGATCTCGCGGTTCGAATAGAGCGAGTGGATCATCAGGTCGAGAAGCTGCTTCACCTCGGCCTGGAAGCCGAGCCGCTCGCGGCTCGACGGGGGGGCTTGCGTTTGGGTCACGGTGCGTCTTTCGTCCGGATGGCGACGGCGGCGCAATTGTAGCGAAGGCCGCCGAGCCGGCGGCCCCGGAAACGACGCGGGCGAACGGCCTCGCGACCGTTCGCCCGCGTCGGCTGCGCCGTCTCAGCAGAACAGTGCCAGCGCCTTGTGGAACGTCGATAGCACGCCCCAGGCGAGCGGTATGCCGACGTAGAGCCAGAAGATCACGAGCAGGGTTCCGTTGCCGTGCTGGCGCTTGACGATGTCAGTCATCGAATGCCTCCATTGGAAAGGTGAGCGTCTGCTGTCGTGTTGGCGAAAGCGGTCGTCTCAGCGCGCCGGAGCGGCGCCGGCGAGCGCGATCGCGTCGGCATCGCTCACCTCGTCCTGCGGCATATGGTGCCGCTCGTGCACCGGGCGGATCGCGAGGTTGCACAGGAAGCCGATCACGAGAAGCCCCGCCATGATGTACATCGTGACCGTGTACGCATCGGCCTTGGCCACCCCGTGGTCGATCTGGTACTGGCGGAGGTAATTGACGAGCACCGGCCCGAAGATCCCGGCGGCCGACCACGCGGTCAGGATGCGGCCGTGGATGCCGCCGACGAAGCGCGTGCCGAAGACGTCGGCGATATACGCCGGGATCGTCGAGAACCCGCCGCCGTACATGCTGATGATGATGAGGTAGCACAGCACGAACATCGTCACGCTGCCCACGTGCCCGGTGCCCGGCACGAGCGCGTACAACGCAATGCCGAGAACGAAGAACAGCGAGTAGGTCGTCTTGCGCCCGATGTAATCCGACGCGGACGCCCAGAAGAACCGGCCGCCCATGTTGAACAGGCTCATCAGGCCGACGAAGCCCGCGGCGGCCGCGGCCGTCACGCGCCCGGAGAAGCTCTCCTGGATCATCACCGATGCCTGGCCGAGCACGCCGATTCCCGCCGTCACGTTGAGGCAGAGCACCCACCACATCAGCCAGAACTGCGGCGTCTTCAGCGCCTGGTCGATGTGGACGTGGTTCGACGTGACGAGCTTCTTCGGCGTCGCAGGCGCCTTCCAGCCTTCGGGCTTCCATCCCTCGGCCGGGAGCCGCACGGCGAGTGCCCCGATGCACATCGAGATGAAGTAGATGATCCCCATCACGACGAAGGTCTCGGCGACGCCGACCGACGTTGCGGACTTGAAGGCGTTCATCAGGAACACCGACAGCGGAGCGCCGATCATCGCGCCGCCGCCGAAGCCCATGATCGCCATGCCGGTCGACATGCCGCGCCGATCGGGGAACCACTTGATCAGCGTCGAAACCGGCGACACGTAGCCGATGCCGAGGCCACAACCGCCGATGACGCCGTAGCCGAGGTAAAGAAGCCACACCTCGTGCGCCCACACCCCGACCGCGGAGATCAGGAAGCCGCCGCCGAAGCAGCATGCGGCGGTGAACATCGCGACGCGCGGCCCGACCCGCTCGATCCAGCGCCCGGCAAAGGCGGCCGACAGGCCGAGGAACACGATCGCGAGGCTGAAGATCCAGCCGAGGGTCGTCAGCCTCCAGTCGTCCGGAGTCGACTGCGTGATGCCGATCACCCTGGTGAGCGGCCCGTTGAACACGCTGAACGCGTACGCCTGGCCGATGCAAAGATGGACCGCGAGCGCGGCCGGCGGCACCAGCCAGCGGCTGAAGCCGGGTCGCGCGACGATTCGCTGCTTCGAGAAAAAGCCGGGTCGTGCACTCATCAGGTTCCTCCCTGGTTGACTTCCAAATGTCATCGCAGCGACACTTCCGACCGCGATGCCCTCCAGCCCTGTTGGCGCGAGCGCGCAGGCTGGCATCGGAAAACATATATCGCAATACGCCACAACGCGCCGATTGCGGCATGACGCTCCGCATGGGTCGCGATACGATACGTCACGGCGTCCGTTGTGCGCCGCAGCGAACGCGTGGCGCCGCGCGGCCGCGCCCGCGGGGGATTTCGGGCGGCAGGGACTCCGGGCGGGAGGCGGCTACTCGCGCTTCAGGTCGGGGAAGTCTTCTTCGAAGTATTCGAGCTCGACGCGCTCGCCGCGCTGGCGGCGAGTCGCTTCGCCGTTACGCAGCTCGACGCGGCGGATCTTGCCGGACAGCGTCTTCGGCAGCTCGGCGACGAACTCGAGCCGGCGCACGCGCTTGTACGGCGCGAGCTGCCTACGCGCGAACGCGAGGATGTCGAGCGCAAGCTCGCGCCCCGGCGTGCTCGTCGCGGTGACGGTCACGAACGCCTTCGGCACCGCGTGGCGCAGCGGATCGGGGCTCGGCACCACGGCGACTTCGGTGACCTCGGCGTGCTCGAGGAGTGCGCTCTCGAGCTCGAACGGGCTGATCCGGTAGTCTGACGCCTTGAACACGTCGTCGGCGCGCCCGACGAAGGTCACGTAGCCATCGGCGTCGCGGGTCGCCGTGTCGCCGGTGTGATAGCGCCCGTCGCGCATTGCGCGCGCCGTCGCTTCGGCGCTGTCCTCGTACCCGGCCATCAAGCCGGTCGGGCGCGGGTCGAGCTCGAGGCACACCTCGCCTTCGTCGGACGGCGCGCCGTTGGCATCGAGCAGCACGACGCGAAAACCCGGCAGCGCGCGGCCCATCGAGCCCGGCTTCAGCGGCTGTCCCGGCGGATTGCCGAGGAGCGCCGTCGTCTCGGTCTGCCCGTAGCCGTCGCGGATCGTGATGCCCCACGCCGCGCGCACCTGCTCGATCACTTCGGGGTTGAGCGGCTCGCCTGCGCTCGCGAGCTCGCGCAATGCGAGCCCGGCGCGGTGCACCGCAAGATCCTCCTGGATCAAGAGACGCCAGACGGTCGGCGGCGCGCACAGCGTCGTCACGCCGCAGCGCGCGACGGTGGCGAGCAATCCCTTCGCGTTGAAGCGCGCCGAGTTGTAGATGAATACGCAGGCCCCCGCATTCCACGGCGCGAACACGCAGCTCCACGAATGCTTGGCCCAGCCGGGCGACGAGATGTTGAGGTGGATGTCGCCCGGCATGAGGCCGAGCCAGTACATCGTCGTGAGGTGCCCGACCGGATAGCTCTGGTGCGTGTGCAGGACGAGCTTCGGCTTCGACGTCGTCCCCGACGTGAAATAGAGAAGCAGCGGATCGGTCGCCTGCGTCGGGCCGTCGGGCGTGAACACCGCCGGAAAGCCGTCGGCGCCAGCGTGGCTCACCCACCCCGCTTGCGCGGGGCCGGAGCAGATGCGCGTGTACGATCCGCTGACATCGGCGAACTTCGGAATGTGCGCGTTCGACGCGACGACGTGCCGCACGCGCCCGCGGTCGATGCGGTCGCGAAGGTCGTCCGGAGTGAGGAGCGCGGTGGCGGGGATCACGACCGCCCCGAGCTTCATCGCCGCGAGCATCGTCTCCCACAACGCCGGCTCGTTGCCGAGCATCAGGAGCATCCGGTCGCCGCGCGCGACGCCGAGACTCTTCAGGTGATTCGCGACCTGCGACGAGCGCGCCGAGAGCTCGCGAAACGATTGCCGGTGCTCGCTGCCGTCCTCGCCGACGATCCACAGCGCCGGGCGATCGTTGCCCTGCGCCATGACGTCGAAGTGATCGAGCGCCCAGTTGAACTCGTTGAGGTGCGGCCAGCGGAAATCGCGGGCGGCGGTGGCGTGATCGCTGCGGTGCGCGAGCAGGAAGTCGCGCGCGCCGATGAAGAGATCGTGCGGTGTGCTCATGCGGTGACCTCGGGTGGCGGTGTTCGCTGCGCCGGTCTGCCGCGGTTGCCCCGGCGCGCAGTCGACGCGCGAGGCCGAGCTTACTTCGCGTGCGCGCGACTGTCACGCGCGCGGATCGCCCTCAGTGCTTCCTCGAATGACAACGGGGCGCATCACCCGTGTGACGCGCCCCGCCCGATGCAACCCGACCCGCGTCAGCTGCAGGCCTTGCCGTGCGAAGGATGATCGCCCTTGGCCTTCGCCTCGGCTTCGCTCATGTACTCGCCTTCCTTGGTCTTGCCATACCACTGATCGCCGCTGCAATGGTAGGTGTGCGTGGCGGTGTTGACCCACACCTTGCCGGCACCGCCGCCCGCCGCCGCTTCGGCGCGCATTCCCTTCGGCGCCTTGTGCGACGACGCCATGCTCGACGTTTGCGCGGGTGCCGAACTTGCCGCCCCGGCGGCCGCTCCCGTCGCGCCGCCTGCCGCGGCCGCCTCGGCCGCCTTCTCCTTCTTCGATTCCTTCTTCGCCTGCTTCTTCGACTCCTTCTTCGGCGCCTTCGCTTCCTTCGCCGTCTTCTCCTCGGTCGCGGCGCTCGACGCCTTCTCCTTCGACTTCGCTTCCGAGGCGTACCATTCCTTCACGCCGCCGTGACCCTTGCACGCGCCGCGCTTCTTCGCCTGCGACGTATAGGTGCCGTCCTTGCACGCCCCGGTCGACCCGGCGGGCGCCTGGGCGAGCGCAAGCGACGACATCGCGAGACCCGCGGCGAGGACGATCGGGAGCGTCAATAGACTTGTTCTCATGTGAAACCTCCGAGTGAGCGGAAATTGCAATGGTAAACGTGACAATCCCGGCAACCCCTGGACGGCCGGGCAGCCCTGACCCCATACCTCCCGAGCGCTTCGGCAGCGGGCGCTCGGTGTTGCGCGTCGAGGACGACGCGCTGGTTCGCGGCGAGGGCCGGTTTGCCGACAACGTTCAGGCAGGCGATCAGGTTTACGCGGCGTTCGTGCGCTCGCCGCATCCGCACGCGCGGGTCCTGCGCGTCGACGCCGATCGAGCGAAGCGTCTCCCCGGCGTCCTTCTCGTGCTCACCGGAGCGGACCTCGTCGCGGCGGGCGTGCGCCCCCTGCCGGTCTCGACCGACTTCCGCCGCGCGTCGGGTGCGCCTGCCTCGAGCCCGCCGCATCACGTCATCGCCGTCGATACGGTCCGCTACGTCGGCGAAGCCGTGGCGGCGGTGATCGCCGCCTCGCCGCTCGAAGCACGCGATGCCGTCGAGGCGATCGAGGTCGAATACGATCCGCTGCCCGCAGTGGTCGACGTCGACGACGCGCTTCGTCCCGGCGCGCCGCTCGTTGTCGCCGGTGCGTCGGACAACGTCGCCTGCGAAGCGCGCCACGGCGATCCGGCAGCGGTCGACGCGGCGTTTCGCCGCGCCGCGCACGTGGTCGCGCTCGACCTCGCCAACCCGCGCGTAGCACCGTCGCCGATCGAGCCGCGCTCGACGCTCGCCGAGTTCGACGCGTCGACCGGACGCATCACGCTGCGCGTCTCGTGCCAGACCCCGACGGGGCTGCGCGACGAGCTCGCCGATGCGGTGCTCGGCATCGCGAAGGAATCGATTCGCGTCGTCGTGGGCGACGTCGGCGGCGGCTTCGGCATGAAAGCCGGGCTCTTTCCCGAGGATGTCGTCGTCGCCTTCGCCGCACGCGCGCTTGCGCGACCGGTTCGCTACACGGCGACGCGCCTCGACGAGTTCCTGTCGGCGACGCACGGCCGCGCGCTTTCGAGCCACGCTGAGCTGGCGCTCGACGCAACCGGCCGCGTGTTGGCACTTCGCGTGCGTTCGTGCGCCGACGTCGGCGCGTACGCGACGCCGACCGGCGTGATCATCCAGTTGATGATCGGCCCGTGGGTCGCGACCGGCGTCTACGACATCGGGCTGATCGACCTCCACATCGAGGCGGTGCTGACGCACACGCTTCCGGTCGCCGCGTACCGCGGCGCGGGACGCCCCGAAGCGATCTACATCATCGAGCGGCTGATCGATGCCGCGTCGCGCGCGACGGGAATCGACCCGGTCGAGCTGCGCCGGCGCAACATGATCGAGCCCGGAGCGATGCCCTACACGAATGCGATGGGCAAGACCTACGACAGCGGCCGCTTCGCGCAGGTGATGGACCTCGCCCTCGCGCGCTCCGGTCACGCCGGCTTCGCTGAACGCGCCGAAAGCTCGCGCCGGCGCGGCCGCTGGCGCGGGCGCGGCATCGCGACGTTCCTCGAATGGACCGGCGCCGAGGTGTTCGAGGAGGTGGTCGACGTTACGATCGGTGGATCGGGAACGATCGACATCTGGACCGCGGCGCAGCCGATGGGCCAGAGCCTTGCGACGACGTTCACGCAGCTCGCCGTCGACACCTTCGGCGTCGCGCCCGAGCGCATTCGCGTTCACTTCGGCGATACCGACCGCGCGCAGGGCTTCGGCAGCGCGGGCTCGCGCTCGCTGTTCGTCGTCGGCTCCGCCGTTCTCGTCGCGTCCGACCGCGCCGTCGACAAGGGCCGCGAGCTCGCCGCGGTGGCACTCGAGGCAGCTCCTTCCGACATCGCCTATCGCGACGGCGCCTTCGCAATTGCCGGCACCGACCGGCGCATCGGTCTCTTCGAGCTTGCGTCGCGTCAGCCGGGTGCGTCGATCGCGATCCGCTCGACGAGCGCGGTCGCCGCGGCGAGCTGGCCGAACGGCTGCCACATCTGCGAAGTCGACGTCGACCCCGACACCGGCGCGGTCGAGCTCGTCGGATACTGGTCGGTCAACGACGTCGGGCGCGTCGTCAATCCGATGGTCGTCGAAGGCCAGCTCGAAGGCGGCGCGACGCAAGGCATCGGGCAGGCTCTCTTCGAGCGCTTCGTGTACGATCGCGGCTCCGGGCAGGCGCTGACGGCGACGTTCATGGACTATGCGCTGCCGCGAGCCGCCGACGTCTGCAGCTTCGCCATGACGATGGACCCATCGACCCCCTGCCTCACCAATCCGCTCGGCGTCAAGGGCGTCGGCGAGCTGGGAACGATCGGTGCGACGCCTGCCGTCGTCAACGCCGTCATCGATGCGCTCGCGCGCAACGGACTCGAGCGCCAGGCGCTCGCCCTGCAGATGCCCCTCACTCCCGAAACCGTCTGGCGCGCGATCGCCGGCGAGCCCACCCTCGACAGGACTGCGCATTGAAATCGATTCTCGTCATTGCAATGATCGCTCTCGCCTCGACGCTCGCCGGCTGCGGCGGCGGGGGCAGCTCGGCATCGGCCCCGGCCGGCGTGACGGTCGATCCGGGCGACAGCAGTGCAACGGTCAACTGGAAGAACGACGCCAGCGTCCAGTACTGGGTGTGGGTCGCGCAGAGCCCGAACGTCAGCACCGACGATTGCGCGACGATGACGGGCTGCCAGATCTTCACCAACGTCCGGCCGCCGTTCATCATCACCGGCCTCGTCAACGGCAAGACCTATTCGGTCACCGTCAACGGCCGCCACAACGATGGCCCGGGAGGATCGGGCTCGCCGACGATCGCGTTCGTGCCGCGGCTTGCCGGCGCGACGTGGACCGTGGGCGCGCCGCTCACCGGCAGCAATCTGCTCGGCGTCGGCTACACGTCGTCGCTGTCGACGGGGCTTCCCGGTCTCGCAACGGTCGGCGCCGCAGGGACGATCTTCACGACCGGCAACGTGACCGCGTGGGCCGCGGCGACTTCCGGAACGACGGCCAACCTCAACGCCGTCCAGCATCGCGACAATCTGTTCGTCGCGATCGGCGACGGCGGCGCGGTCGTGACGAGCCCCGATTCGGTGACGTGGACTCCGCGCAGCACGCCGACGACCAACGCGCTGTACGCCCTCGACGGCAGCGGCTCCGGGCAGGTCGTGGCAGTCGGCGCACAGGGCACGATTCTCTCGACCAGCAACAGCACCGAGTGGACCGCGCGCACCTCCGGCACCGCGGCGAACCTTTACGGCGTCGGCTTCGGCGACAACCGCTACGTCGCCGTCGGCGCGAACGGAACGGTCGTGACGAGCAGCGACGGCACGACCTGGACGCTGCAGAAGCCGCCGACGTCGGTCGACCTCAGGGGGATCTTCTTCGGCTCGCGCAACGCCACCTCCAACGTCACCGCGATCGCGACGTTCGTCGCCGTCGGACGCGGCGGGACGATCCTGACGAGCCCCGACGGCATCACCTGGACCGCGCGCGCGTCCGGCGTCACCGCCGACCTCGAGTCGGTGACCTTCGGCACGCAGTTCGTCGCAGTCGGACAGGGCGGAACCGTCGTCACCAGCAGCGATGGCGGTGTGACGTGGGCGCGTGCCGACTCGGGGACCACGGCGAACCTCAACTCGGTCAGCTTCACGCTGCTGACGCCGAAGGTGATCGGCGTCGGCTACGTCGCGGTCGGCGACGGCGGCACCAATCTGACCGCATTCTGACGCGCGGGTCGCTGCAGCGCGCCGGTTGGCCGCTCGAATCTGAACCCGAGCCGCCGCCGCTGGCGTGACCTGCGCGAGGACTGGCGACGCGCGCTGGCGGCGCGCTTCGTCAGCGACCGCGCGTGGCTGTCGGAGATATACCGGCGCCGCTTCGGCTCGCTGCCCGATCTCGATTCGCCCCGGAGCTTCAACGAGAAGATCCTGGTCAAGATCCTGACCGACCGGCGACCCTACCTCACGCTCTTCGCCGACAAGCTCCGGTCGCGCGCGTGGGCCCGCGCGAGGGCGCCGGCGCTCGCCTTTCCCGCCCTCTACTGGTGGTCGGAGCACGCCGACGAGATCCCGTTCGACGAGCTTCCGCGGTCGTTCGCGCTGAAGGCGAATCACGGGAGCGGCTTCAATCTCCTCGTCGCCGACAAGGGGAGCGTCTCGCGCAACGCGCTCGTTTCGCTCGGGCGACAGTGGCTCCGCTCGGACTTCACCCGCGTCGGGCGCGAATGGGCGTACCGCAACGTCCGCCGCACGATCTACGCCGAGGAGCTCCTTCCCGGCAGCGACGCAGCGCCGCCGCTCGACTACAAGCTCTTCTTGTTCGGCGGGCGGCTGCGCGTGATCCAGGTCGACGAGGGCCGCGGCGCGCGGCACACGCAGTCGCTCTACGACGAGCACTGGACGTTCTTCGAGGGGACGGTCGCCGCAACACAGGGCCGCCCGCGCCCGCCACCCGCGTCGCTCGCCACGATGGTCGAGGCGGCCGAAGCGCTTTCGGCCGGGGTCGATTTCGTGCGGGTCGACTTCTACGACGTCGACGGGCGCGCCTTGTTCGGCGAGCTCACGAATTACCCGAACAAGGGAATCTCCCGGTTTCAGCCGCCGGCCCTCGACATGTTGCTCGGCGAATACCTCTGCCTCGACGATTACTCGAAATCGGGGCCGGCCGTCGACTATGCGGCCCGGATCGACGAAAATATGCGGATTCCACCGGCGAAGAGACCATGAAACGCGACGATCCCCGGCAACTCCAGGCAAGCCAGGCCCTGTCCCCGCAGACGATCTCGACCGAGGTGCTGCTCGAGAAGTACGCGAAGGGCGACGAGCGCAGCATCGAGGACGTGCGCCGGAGGGTCGCGCGGGCGCTGGCGGCGATCGAGGCGCCGGCCGCGCGCGCGACGTGGGAGGACGCGTTCTACCGCGCCCAGCAGCGCGGCGTCGTCCTCGGCGGGCGCATTGCCTCGGCGGCTGGCACCGATCTCGACGCGACGCTGATCAACTGCTTCGTGCAGCCGGTCGGCGACAGCATCTCGGGCAATGCCACCGAGGTCGGGATCTACGTCGCGCTGCAGGAGGCAGCCGAAACGATGCGCCGCGGCGGCGGCGTCGGCTACGACTTCTCGCGCATCCGCCCGCAGGGCGCCCACGTGCGCGGCACCAACAGCCGCGCGAGCGGGCCGCTCTCCTATATGCGCGTGTTCGATCGCAGCTGCGAGACCGTCGAGTCGGCAGGATCGCGGCGCGGCGCGCAGATGGGGATGCTGCGCTGCGACCACCCGGACATCGAGGCGTTCATCCACGCGAAGGACGACGGCAGCCTGACCAATTTCAACATCTCGGTCGCGGTCACCGACGCGTTCGTGAACGCCGTCCGCCTCGACGGCAAGTGGGAGCTCGTCCACAAGGCGGCGCCCGCCCCCGACGCGATCCGTGCCGGCGCGCACCAGCGCGCCGACGGCCTCTGGGTCTATCGCAGCGTGCGTGCGCGCGACCTGTGGGACCAGATCATGCACTCGACCTACGACCATGCCGAGCCGGGCGTGGTGTTCATCGACACGATCAACCGCGACAACAATCTATCGTATTGCGAGACAATCGACGCGACGAATCCCTGCGGCGAGCAACCGCTGCCCGCATATGGTTGCTGCGACCTCGGCAGCCTCGACCTGACGCGCTTCGTCGAGCGCCCGTTCACTCCCGATGCGCGCTTCGATTTCGAGGCGTTCGCGGAGACCGCTGCGGTCGCCGTGCGCATGCTCGACAACGTGCTCGACGTCACCGCCTGGCCGCTGCCGCAGCAGAAGCAGGAGGCGATGGACAAGCGCCGCATCGGCCTCGGCTTCACCGGCCTCGGCGACGCGCTGATCGAGCTCGGGCTGCGCTACGACAACGATGCCGGGCGCGCGATGGCCGCACGGATCGCCGAGACGATGCGCGACTCCGCCTACCGGGCATCGGTCGCGATCGCCGGCGAGAAAGGTGCGTTCCCGAAGTTCGATGCCGAGCAGTATCTCGCGGCGCCGCGCTTCGCGTCGCGCCTGCCCGAACCGATCAAGGATGCGATCCGCGCGCACGGCATCCGCAACAGCCACCTCCTGTCGATCGCCCCGACGGGCACGATCTCGCTCGCCTTCGCCGACAACGCGTCGAACGGCATCGAGCCCGCGTTCAGCTGGGTCTACACGCGCAGGAAGCGCATGCCCGACGACACGATGAAGGAATTCACCGTCGAGGATCACGCGCTGCGCGTATTCAGGCACATGCACGGCCTCGACGACGACGTCGCGATGCTGCCGTTCGATGCGGCCGCGGGGCACACGCCGGGCGAAGGGTGGACCGATGCCGGCGGACGCCGCCATGCGATGCTGGCGCCCGCGTTCGTCAGCGCGCTCGAGATGAGCGCGTCCGACCACATGCGGATGAACGCCGCCGTGCAGCCATTTGTCGACACGGCGATCAGCAAGACCGTCAACGTTCCCGTCGACTACCCGTTCGAAGCGTTCAAGGATCTCTACTTCGACGCCTGGCAGGCGGGCTTGAAAGGCATCGCGACGTATCGCCCGAACGACGTGCTCGGCGCGGTGCTCGAAGTCGCGTCGCCAACTGCGCCGGCTGCCGCGAACGAGGATCTCGACGCGACCGATCCCGACCGGCGTATCCGTCTCGATCGCGCACTGGAGCCCCCGCTCGCGAGCCTGCGCTGGCCGGGGCGTCCCGAGCTCCCCAATGGCAACCCGTGCTGGACCTACGTCGTGCGCCATCCGCTCGGTGATTTCGCCGTGTTCATCGGCCACCTCGAGAACGGCGGCACGGGCCGCGCGTGGCCGTTCGAAGTGTGGATCAACGGCGCCGAGCAGCCGCGTGGCCTCGGCGCGATCGCCAAGACGCTGTCGATGGACATGCGTACGCACGACCGCGCATGGCTCGACTTGAAGCTCACTGCGCTGCAGAAGGCAGCCGGCGACGACGGCTTCGAGATGGCGATGCCGCCCGACGGACGCAAGGTGCGCGTGCCGAGCCTCGTCTCGGGCCTCGCGCGCCTCATACGCTACCGCGTCGAAGAGCTCGGCGCGTTCGACGGCGACGGCCACGGCGCGACGCCGGTCGTCGATGCGCTGATGGGCGTGAAGGAGCCGAAGGCAGGGACCGACGGCACGCTGTCGTGGACGGTCGACGTGCTGAACCCCGCCACCGGTGACGATTTCGTGCTGTTCCTGAAGGAGCTGATCATGCCCGACGGTCAGCGGCGCCCGTACTCGATGTGGCTGTCGGGCGAGTACCCGCGCGTCCTCGACGGATTGTGCAAGGCGCTGTCGTTCGACATGCGCGTCGTCGATCCCGCGTGGATCGGGATGAAGCTCCGGAAGCTCCTCAACTACGCCGAGCCGAACGGAGCGTTCATGGCGCGCATTCCGGGCCTCCCGAAGTCGCAGTTGTGGCCGTCGACCATCGCTTACCTCGCGCGGCTGATGATCCATCGCTACGCGATGCTCGGCATCCTGACCGAGGAAGGCTATCCGGTCGCCCATGCGGGCATCCTGAGCGTCCCCGAGACCGAGCAGTCGGCCACGGCGCTGCGCGTGCTCCCCGGGCGCAAGTGTCCCGAATGCGGTAACCGCGCGCTGATCCGCAAGGACGGCTGCGATTTCTGCACGGACTGCGGCTTCACAGGGGCCTGCGGCTGACGGCGCGCCCCTACCCCGACGTCACCGGCCAGCGGGTCGCCAAGGAGCAGCCTTCACGCTGGGTCGATGCGCTGGTGGTGGCGGCCGTCCTGGCGATCCTGT
>DASVGI010000129.1:0-24377 GCA_036379595.1 Casimicrobiaceae bacterium
TGACGTAGAGTCGCGCGCACGGCCGCCGCGGCGCGGGGTGTTCAGGAATGCTCGGACTCGGCAAACGCCTGCCGGGTGGGTACCCGGCGCGCCATCGCTCGGGGACAGCGGCACCCATACGGTGCGCCCGGGCTCGCTCGGTGCGCCACCCACCGCGGCAGTCGCCTCCACTCGCATTCCTGAACACCCGCGCGCCGCGACGGCCGTGCGCGCGCGCCGCGGGCGGTGCGAGTGCGCGAGTGGGAGCGCCTCCCACCGCGGGTACCGGCGCGAGCGGTTGACGAGGGGCCTCGCCCCCAGGCGTTTGCCGAGTTCGAGCATTCGTGAATATCCCGCGACAGGCCATGCGCACATACGGCTGTCGCGTCGAGGGCACCGCGATCGTCTCGTACAATGACGTCATGACCCTCGACTCCCGCATCGGACCGACGCTCGCGAAGCTCGGTCTCGTCGTCGACGCCGACGGCCTCGTTCGAAGGCCCGGCGCGCGACCGCTCACCGGCCCGCGCATCGAATCGACGAATCCCGCGAACGGTCTCGCGCTCGGCAGCGTCGCGACGGCGAGCGAGGCCGACGTCGACACGATTCTCGATGCCTCGACGAATGCAGCGCGAGCGTGGCGAGACGTTCCGGCACCGCGACGTGGCGAAGTCGTGCGGCGCTTCGCCGAGCTCTTGCGCGAGCACAAGGATGCGCTCGGCACGCTGGTAGCACTCGAGAACGGCAAGATCAAAGCCGAGGGCGACGGCGAGGTGCAGGAAATGATCGACATCGCCGACTTCGCCGTCGGCCAGTCGCGCATGCTCTACGGCAGGACGATGCCCTCCGAGCGTCCTGCGCACCGGATGGTCGAGCAGTGGCAGCCGCTCGGCGTCGTCGCCGTCGTGACCGCGTTCAATTTCCCGGTCGCCGTGTGGGCGTGGAACGCGATGGTCGCCTGCGCCTGCGGCAATGCGACCATCTGGAAGCCATCACCGAAGGCACTGCTCTGCGCGCTCGCCGTCTCGCACCTCGCCGATCGCCTCGTGCAGGAGCTCGGTCTGCCGCAGGTGTTCGAGCTTCTGCCAGGCGCGGACGACCAGGGCGCAGCGCTCGCCGTCGACCCGCGCGTCGCGCTCGTGTCGTTCACCGGGTCGTCGGCAGTCGGGGCGCGCGTCGCGCAGACCGTTGCGCAGCGGTTCGGCAAGGTGCTCCTCGAGTGCGGCGGCAACAACGCGATCATCGTCGCCGACGATGCCGATCTCGATCTCGTCGTGCCGTCGGTCGTATTCGGCGCCGTCGGCACGGCCGGCCAGCGCTGCACGACGACGCGCAGGCTGATCGTGCATCGTTCGCGGATCGACGAGCTCGTCGCGCGTCTTCGCCGCGCCTACGGACAGGTGCGCATCGGCGATCCGCTCGACCGTGAGACGCTGATGGGTCCGCTGATCGATGCCGCCGCAGTCGCCGGCTTCGAGCGCGCCATTGCCGAGGCGCGCGCCGCCGGTGCGAAGGTGATCTGTGGCGGCGAGGTGATCGCCGGCGCCGGACATTTCGTTCAGCCGACGATCGTCACCGGCCTCGACAATTCATCCGCGCTGGTGCAACGCGAAACGTTCGCGCCGATCCTCTACGTGATGCCGTTCGACACGGTCGATCAGGCGATCGCGATGAACAACGCCGTGCGGCAGGGATTGTCGTCGTCGATCTTCACGCAGAGCGTGCGCACGGCCGAAGCCTTCCTTGCGGCATCGGGGAGCGATTGCGGGATCGCCAACGTCAACATCGGCACGTCAGGCGCCGAGATCGGCGGCGCATTCGGCGGCGAGAAGGAAACCGGAGGTGGGCGCGAGTCGGGTTCCGACGCCTGGCGCGCCTACATGCGGCGCCAGACGAATACGATCAACTGGAGCCGCGAGCTGCCGCTCGCGCAGGGGATCCGCTTCGACGTCGACGCCTGATCGGCGAAAACGTGGTACGTCCCGGTTTCCGGCTATTTCCTGAGTAGCCAGAGCACGAGCGTCAGCACGAGCGAGATCAGGATGCTCGTCATCAGCGGGAAGTGAAACGACCACCCACCGCGCTCGATGTTGATGTCGCCGGGAAGGCGCCCGAGTCCGATTCGCGCGAGCCACGGCCACGCGATTCCGACGAGGACGATGACAACACCGAGCGCAATCAGGAAGCGCTGCACGGAGGCTCACTTCAGCCGAGCGCGGCTTTGCGCTTCGCGGCCGTCGCGCGCGTGCGCGCAACGGCGGGCTTGCGCTTCGCGAGAGGAATCGCCGGCTTGGCAACCGTGGGCGCTCGCGCTGCCGCCGACGGTTTCGCTCGCGTCGCAGGCTTCGCTGCGGCTTTCGACTTCGCCGCAACAGGATTCGCCTGCGCCGCAACGGGCTTCGTCTTTGCAGCAGCGGGCTTCGTCTTTGCAGCAGCGGGCTTCGTCACTGTAGCAACGGGCTTCGTCTTCGCGGCGGCGGCCCTCGGTCGAATCGGCTTGGCAGCAGGCTTTGCCGCTGACCGCGTCGTTGCAGGCGCTGGCTCCATCGCGCGCTGCCGTACGCCTCGCGGTGGGGCCGTCCGCGGGGTCCCGCGCGGTGCGCGCGCGCCCCCTTCGCGCGCCGCTCGCTCGTCGAGGAGCTGCACCGCCTGATCGAGCGTCAGCGAATCGACCTGCGTCTTGTCGGCGATCGTCGCGTTGAGCGTTCCGTGCTTCACGTATGGTCCGTAGCGCCCCGCGTGCAGCTCGACCGGCTGCCCGTCGCGCGGATGGCGCCCGAGCACGCGTAGCGGAGTGCGCGCCGCACCGCGCGCTGCGCGTCCGCCTTCCCTCGGTGCGAACTCGAAACCGACCTTGCCGTCGGCCCCGCGCACGAGAAACGCCGAGAACGGCCGCCGCGTGCGCGCCGATACGAACTGGAGCAGGTCGCTCTTGCCGGTCTCGAGCAGCTTCGTCATCTGTGCGCGCTCGACGACACGCTGGAGAATCGTGCGACCGGAGCGGAAATCGCAGCTTCGCTCAGGGCCCACCGCGCGCTCGCAGACGTACGCATTCGGCGTCTCGAATACGCGATGGCCGCATTTCGGGCACGGACCGAGCGGCTCCTGGCCGGAGAAGTCGGGCGCACTCGCGGAATCGTCGTCGGCGCGCGGACCGAAATCGAACTCGACCTCGTTGGCGTCGGTCAAGCGCAGCTTCGCCGAGAACGGCCGCCCGAGGCGGCTGCGAAAACCGTCGAGGGGACCGACTTCGCGCGCGGTAAGCAGGACTTCGGCCTCGGCCGGCGAGAGCTGGCGGCCGCCCATGATCTTCCAGAAGCCGAAATCGCACTGGACGCACTGGAACTTGCGGTACTTCTCGTGGACCTCGCCGCCGCACTTCGGGCACCGCGCGGCGAGGGTCGCGAAATCGCCCGGGATCGTGTCGCTCTCGTAGTTCTTCGCCTGCGCGACGATGCGTCGCGTCATCGTCACGATCTCGTCCATGAAGTCCTTGCGCGCGAGGATCCCGTGCTCCATCTGCGCGAGCTTGAACTCCCACTCGGCGGTGAGCTCGGGCGAGAAGAGCTCGGGGATGCCGAGCCCGTGCAAGAGCGTCAGCAGCGAGAACGCCTTCGGCGTCGGGATGAGCTCGCGGCCCTCGCGCAGTATGTAGCGCTCGGCAATCAGCCCTTCGATAATCTGCGCGCGCGTGGCCGGCGTGCCGAGCCCCTTCTCGCGCATCGCCTCGCGCAGCTCCTCGTCCTCGATCGCCTTGCCTGCACCCTCCATCGCGGAGAGCAGCGTCGCCTCGTTGTGGCGCGGCGGCGGACGCGTCGCGAGCGCGGCGACGTCGACCTTCTCCGTCTTCACCACCTCTCCGGGCTTCACCGGCGTCAACAGCGCCTCGTCGCCCTGCGCTTCCTTGCCATAGACCGCGAGCCATCCCGGCTGCACGAGCACCTTGCCCTCGGACTTGAACGGATGCTCGCCGACGCGCGTGATCCGCGTCGTCACCTGGTATTCGGCGGCCGGATGGAACGCGGCGAGAAAGCGTTTGACGACGAAGTCGTAAAGCTTCGCCTCGGCCTCGGTGAGGTGCTTCGGCTGCACGAGCGTCGGGATGATCGCGAAGTGATCGGAGATCTTCGCGTTGTCGAAGATGCGCCGGTTCGGGCGCACCCACTGGCTGTCGAGGATTCTGCGCGCGAACGGCGCGTATGACGGCGCTTCGGCGAGCGCGCCGAGTGTCGCCTTCACGGTGCCGAGGTAATCCTCCGGCAGCGCGCGCGAGTCGGTGCGCGGATACGTGAGTGCCTTGTGCTTCTCGTAGAGCGCCTGCGCGAGCGAGAGCGTCGTGCGTGCCGAGAAGCCGAAGCGGCCGTTCGCCTCGCGCTGAAGGCTTGTCAAGTCATAGAGGAGCGGCGCAATCTGCGTCGACGGCTTCGATTCCTCACTGACCGTTCCGGGTTTGCCGACGCACGCATCGGCGATCGCGCGCGCCTTCGCCTCGTCCCAGATCCGCTCCGGCCGGCGATCGGGATCGTCGGCCTGGCCATCCGCGGCACCCGGCGACGTATCGCGCTTCCTGAACGCTTCGTCGAACCAGCGGCCGGTGTACTCGCCGGCTTTCGCGCCGAACGTCGCCGCGAGCTCCCAGTACGGACGCGATACGAACGCGCGGATCTTCTCCTCGCGGTCGACGAGAATCGCGAGCGTCGGCGTCTGCACCCTGCCGACGGTCGTCAACTGGAAGCCCCCTGCCTTCGAGTTGAACGCAGTCATCGCGCGCGTGCCGTTGATCCCGACGAGCCAGTCGGATTCGGAGCGGCAGACGGCGGCATCGGCGAGCGGGAGCATCACGCGATCGGCGCGAAGCTTCTCGAAGCCGTCGCGGATCGACGCCGGCGTCATCGATTGCAGCCACAGGCGCTCGATCGGCTTGTCGGTCTTCGCGTAACGGACGATATGGCGGAAGATGAGCTCGCCTTCGCGCCCGGCGTCGCAGGCGTTGACGAGACGGGCGACGTCCTTGCGCTTGATCAGCTTGAGCAGCGTCTTCAGCCGGGCTTCGTTCTTCTCGATCGGCCTCAGCTCGAAGTGCGACGGGATCGCCGGAAGGTGACCGAACGTCCACTTGCCGCGCTTCACCTCCTCGTCGTCGGGCATGCCGATTTCGAGCAGGTGCCCGACCGCAGACGAGAGCACGTAGCGGTCGCTCTCGAAATGATCGGGATGCTTCGCGAAACCGCCGAGCGCGCGCGCGATGTCGGCGGCGACAGACGGTTTCTCGGCGATGATCAGGGTCTTGGACAAGGTGTCGACGATAGCACCCGCTTGCTGCACCGCATTCGGGGCCGCAGATACTACATAAGGTCGTGCGGGCGGGGCAACCAGTCCTTCGACTTAGTCTGTCGGTATCGGATCCCGCAGCTTTGAGGGGTCTTCGTGGGTGCGAGAGTAAGTGGACACTTACTGAGCCCGGAGACGCTGCCAGCCGCCGCCGGGAAGCGGCGCGACCCGCTGTGCGAGCTCCTGCTGGACGAGCTCCGCCATGACGACTGCGGCGGCAAGCCCGGTGCGCTCGACGATCATGTCGACGGTGGCGACGCCGTGCCCGATCGCTTCCAGCACGGCGCGTGCGGCACCCTCGTCGCGGGCAGCACTTGCGGGTGTCTCATCGCTCCCGGCGTTCGCGAGCGTCTCGTCGAGCGCGGCATTCGCCGACGTTTCGTCGTCTTCGGCGCCCGCGCCGCGACTCGCCTGCGTCGCGGACGATGCGCCGGCCCACCCGAGCTCGCCGAGAATGTCCTCCGCCGATTCGACGAGCTTCGCGCCCTCGCGAATCAGCTTGTGACAGCCCTTCGAGAACGGCGAGTGGATCGACCCCGGAATCGCGAACACGTCGCGCCCCTGCTCGCCGGCGAGGCGCGCGGTGATCAGCGATCCCGACGACAGCGTCGCCTCGACTACCAGCACGCCGCGAGCGAGTCCGCTGATCAGTCGGTTCCGGCGCGGAAAGTTCTCCTTGCGCGCCGCCGTTCCGGGCAGGAATTCGGTGATGACGGCGCCGTCGGCGACGATTTCCGCCATCAGCGAGCGATTCTTCGCCGGATACACGCGATCGGGGCCGGTTGCGACGACGGCGATCGTCGAGCCCGCGGTTCGCAGCGCGCCTTCGTGCGCGGCGGCGTCGATGCCCGCGGCGAGGCCGGAGACGATCGTCAGGCCGATGCCGCCCAGTGCCGCTGCGAACTCGCGCGCGATCGCCCTCCCCTGCGGCGTCGCGTTGCGGCTGCCGACGATCGCGAACGCGCGCTGGTTCAGAAGGTCGCGCCGGCCAAGATGGAACAGCACGACCGGTGCGTCGGGAAGCTCGAGGAGCGCGCGCGGGTAATCGGCGTCGTCCCAGGCGATCAGGTTGTGGCCTGGCTCGTCGAGCCAGCGGGCGGCGGCGTCGAGCTCAGCGGTGGCGGGCTCGTCGCGACGTTCGGCGACGATCCGTGCGGCGAGCGCGGGCGCGACGAGCTTTTCGAGCTCTCGTCGCGTCGCCGTGTGTAGCGCGTCCGGCGAGCCGAACGCGCGAAGCAGCGTGACGAGGGCGCGCTGGGGAATGGCGCTCCGGGCGAGCGCGACCCACGCGAGCGCGCGCGCATCAGCGGGCATGCCGCGTCCGCGCCGGCGTAGTCTAAGGCGTGCGCACCTTGTCGCCGACGCGCACCGGACCGCTCGAATTCATGACGAGCGCGTACGACACGCGGTCGAACACCCTGAATACCATCAGCACACCGGTGCGCTCGTCGGGGATCTTCAGATACTTCGGCGGCGCGTAGAACGTCGTGTTGTCGAAATCCTGGATCATGGTTTCGGCGCCGTAGCGATGGCCGGGCCGCGGATCGCGGATCGGCTCCATCGCGCGGTAGATCGCGAGCACGCTGCCGACGTCGAGGCCGTCGTGCGAGCCCCGGTCGAGCGTCACCACGTACAGGCGTCCGGTCTCGGCGCCATCGCGGGCGAGCTTCAGGACTCGCCCGCTGATCATCCGGTCGGGTGCATGCGGCACGTAATTGCGGATCGGTTCGCGCGTCGCCGGGAGCATGCGATCGCCGATGACGATCTCCTCGTTGGCGCGCTCGATGCGCAGCGTCGCAACGTCGCCTGCATGCTCGAGGCGCGCGGTGCCGAGGTACCGGTTCTCGTATCCGAGCGTCTCGCCGTGCTCGCCGACGAGCCGTTCGCTCGGGCGGTAGATGTACCAGAGATCACCGGCCTTTGGATCGATCCCGACCGCGTAGACGGTGTCGCCCTGGCCGCGGACAACGCGGTCGTCGCGGCCGGCGACGATCTCGGCGGCATCGGCCATCGCCTGCGGGTTGTCCGTCACCAAGGGTCGCGTCAGGAAGGGCTCGATGTCCCCGGGCGGAATCGCCGGGATCGCTTCCGAGGCGAGCGGTGCAACCCGGACCTTCGGCTCGAGTCTTACCGTGTGGCGTTCGAGGTAGAGCTCGGGCTGCCCGCCGGCGGTGCCGAGGCGGATCACGTCACCGGGATAGATGAGGTTCGGATTGCGGATCTGCTCGCGGTTCATGTGCCACAGCTCGGGCCAGCGCCAGGGCTGCTTCAGGAACTTGCCCGCGATCCCCCAGAGGGTGTCGCCTTTTTGCACCGTATAGCTCGATGGAGGGTTGTCGGCGAGCTGAGGGGCTTGGGCAAACGCAGTGCCGGCCGCAGCGGTGACGCAGACGAGCGCGCCAAGGGCCGCCAGGTGCCGCGCTATGGTAAAGTATTGACGCATAGGGCCTCTTTCGCGTGACTCGGACTTGCTAACGTCCTAAACTGCCACAAAATAAGCACTTAACGGCGATTCTGCAACCAGAACTTGCATTTTGCAAGCCAGACGGCTGATGGCGCTCCTCCCGATCCTCGAATATCCCGATCCGCGTCTCAAAAAGGTTGCAGCGCGGGTCGGGCGCGTCACCCCAGAGATCCGCAAGCTCGTGTCGGACATGGCCGAGACGATGTATGCCGCTCCAGGCATAGGGCTCGCCGCCACGCAAGTGAACGTTCACAAACAGGTGCTGATCCTTGACGTGTCGGAGCATCGTGACGAGCTGCGCGTGTTCATCGATCCGGTCCTCGTCGAAGCCAGCGGCGAGGCCGAGAACGAGGAAGGTTGCCTGTCGGTTCCCGGCTATTACGACAAAGTGACCCGCGCCGAGCGCGTTCGCGTCCGCGCGCTCGACGAGCACGGCGAAAGCTTCGAGCTCGACGCAGACGGCCTGCTTGCGGTGTGCATCCAGCACGAAATGGACCATCTGCGCGGCAAAGTCTTCGTCGACTACCTGTCACCGCTGAAGCGGGCGCGCGTCGCCGCGAAGCTGCGCAAGAAGCAGAAGCTCGCCGGCTGAACGCGCCCCGATCGCTGCGGGTGGGCTTTGCGGGCACGCCGGAGTTCGCGGCGCGTGCCCTCGACGCGCTCCACCACGCCGGCTACACGATACCGATCGTTCTGACGCGCGCGGATCGGCCATCCGGCCGAGGCATGAGGATCGTCGAGTCGCCGGTCGCCCGGCTCGCAGCCGGGTATGGCCTGACGGTCGCGAAACCGGCGAGCCTTCGCGATGAGGCGACCGTTGCCGCACTCAAAGCGATCGAGCTCGATGTCCTCGTGGTCGCGGCCTACGGGATGATCCTACCGCCTCGCATCCTCGCGTGGCCGGCGCACGGCTGCCTCAACATCCACGCGTCGCTGCTGCCGCGCTGGCGCGGCGCGGCGCCGATCGCGCGTGCGATCGAGGCCGGAGATCGCGAGACCGGCATCACGGTGATGCAGATGGACGCCGGGCTCGACACGGGTCCGATCGTCGCGATGCGCTCGATCGCGATCGGTCCGCGCGAGACCGCGGGAAGCCTCCACGACCGGCTCGCCGAGCTCGGCGGCGCGCTCGTCGTCGAGGTGATCGGCGCGCTCGCAAGCGACGGTCGCCTCGCGGCGACCCCGCAGCCCGCCGAAGGCGTGACGTGGGCGGCGAAGCTCGGCTCCGCCGACGAAGCGATCGACTGGACGCAATCACCTGACATGCTCGACCGCCGCATTCGCGCGCTGACGCCCTCGCCCGGCGCCGTCACGCGCTGGCAGGGCTCACCGCTGAAGATCGTCGAGGCCGAGCCGGTCGCCCTCGAGACGCAGCCGGTCGCTCTCGAGACGCAGCCGGTCGCCCTCGAAGCGCAACCGGTCGCAGCCGACGCACCCGCGCCGGGAAGCGTGCTTCGCGTCGCCGGCGAAGGAATCGACGTCGCCTGTGGCTCCGGCGGAACCCGCGGTGCGTTCCGCCTTGTCCGCTTGCAGCCCGCCGGCGGGCGCGCGATGCCGGCATCGGCGTTCGCCGCCGGACGGCACATCGTCCGCGGCGCGCTGTTCGGCTGATGCACGTCGAGCAGGCGCAGGCCGCGCGCGTCATCGGCGCGGTCGTCGACGACCACGAACGCCTCGACGATGCGCTCGACGCCGAATTCGCGCGCGCGCCCGATTCGCGCCGCGGCCACGCGCTCGTGCGCGAGATCACCTACGGCACGCTGCGTCACTGGGGCACGCTCGACGCAGTCGTGCGCCTGCTCGTGAAGAAGCCGCTCGACGATCGCACGCTGCACACGCTCGCTGCGGCGGCGATCTATCAGATCCTGCACACGCGCGCGCCGGCGTTCGCAGTGGTCGACCGTGCGGTGACCGCCGCAGGGCATCTCGCGCGCCCGGCCGCGCGTGGGCTGATGAACGCGCTCTTGCGCCGCTTTCTGCGTGAACAAACGGCGCTACTCGCGGCAGCGCGCGCGACCGACGTCGGTCGCTACTCGTATCCGCAATGGTGGATCGACCGCGTGCGCAGCGACGACCCGGAAGACTGGGAATCGGTGCTCGTTGCGGGCAATCATCAGGCGCCGCTCGTGCTGCGCGTCAATCTGCGCGTCACGAGCCGAGTGGCCCTCCTCGCGCGCTTCGCCGATGTCGGGATTCCCGCCCACGGGCAGGACGAGACGGCGATCGTCGTCGAGCATTTCGCCGCCCCCGACACGCTGCCGGGCTTCGCCGAGGGCGCCTTCGCCGTCCAGGACGCCGGCGCTCAACTCGCGGCAGGCCTCGTCGATGCCGGCAACGGCATGCGGGTGCTCGATGCGTGCGCCGCGCCGGGCGGCAAGAGCGCGCATCTCCTCGAGCGTTCGGACGTCGAGCTCGTCGCGCTCGACGACGACGCTGCGCGACTCGAGCGCCTGCGCGCCAACCTCGCGCGGCTCGGCCACGCGAAGCGGCGCGTCGACATCGTCTGCGCCGATGCGACAAACACTGCGCTCTGGTGGGATGGCCGGCCGTTCGATCGCATCCTGCTCGACGTCCCGTGCACGGGGTCGGGCGTCGTACGCCGCCACCCGGACATCAAATGGCGGCGAAGGGCGACCGACATCGGGAAGTTCGCCGCGGCGCAGTCGAATCTCCTGGCCGCGACGTGGCCGCTCGTAGCACCAGGCGGGCGCCTCCTCTACGCCACCTGCTCGGTCTTTCGCGGCGAAAACGACGCGGTGATCGACGCGTTTCTCGCCGTGCACCCGGAAGCGTTGCGCGAAACCCTCAGCTTTCCCCCCGGCGTCCGTCACCGCGGCGGGCAAATCTTGCCTTCGGCTCCGGCGGCGAGCCACAATCAGGACGGATTCTATTACGCGTCGCTCCGCAGAGCCTGATGCGGCCGCCGCGGCGCCTTCGTCCCTGCGCGATGCGTGGCATCGATCGCGTGCGCCGGACAGATGCGCGTCACATCGGCATGCCGCAAACCGCCTCCCACGTCCGGGCTCCTGTTTCGGTTCTGCGCCGGAAGCTCATCGCCGCCGGCCTGCTGCTCGCGGCGGGGCTCCCGGCGGCGGTGCGCGCCGACAGCATTCCGCTGCGCGACGCGTGGCTGCGCGTCGACGACGGCGACGTGCTGCTCTCGGTCGAGTTCGCGGTCACGCTCACGCCGACCCTCGTCGAGGCGCTCGACAAGGGCATACCGCTCTACTTCACGATCGACTTCGAGCTCGCGCGCCCGCGCCCGTTGTGGTTCGACGAGAAGGTCGGCGACTGGTCGCTCACCTGGCGCATCTCGTGGAGCCCGCTGACGCGGCAGTATCGCGTCGCGAATGGCCCGCTCGGGCAGACGTTCGACGCGCTTCCCGACGTCGAGCGCTTCATCGGCCGGCTGAACTCGCGCCGGGTGCTCGATGCGCATCGCCTGAGCCAGGGCGCGCGCTATGTCGCGTCGATCCGCGAGCGGCTCGACGTCAACCTGCTGCCGAAGCCGTTCCAGGTGAGCGCCCTCGCCTCGCACGAATGGCAGTTGAGCTCCGACTGGCACCGCTTCGACTTCGTGCCATGAACCGGCGTCGTACCATGAACCGGCTTCGTGCCATGACCCGGCTTCGCGCGATCACCCGCGCACGCGAAACGCGATGATCAGCCTGCTCGCGTCGCGGCGCCTGCGCTGGTTCCTCCTCGGCTTCTCGTGCGTCGCCGCGATCGCGCTGTTCCTGCTCGCGACGGCGACGGCCAACACCGATCTCTTCGCCGAGCACTACAACACGCTGATCGTCATCAACGGCGTGCTGACGGTCCTCCTGATGCTGGTCGTCGCCGTCCAGCTGCTGCAGCTCTGGCGCAACCTCGTGCGCGGCGTATTCGGCTCGCGCCTCGCGCTGCGGCTCGTGCTCCTCTTCGCGCTGGTGGCGGTGCTCCCCGGCGCGCTCGTCTATGCGGTGTCGGTGCAGTTTCTCGGCCGCAGCATCGAGAGCTGGTTCGACGTTCGCGTCGACCGCGCGCTCGACGCCGGGATCAATCTCGGCCGCAGCTCGCTCGACTACCTGCTGCGCGAGACGGCGACGCGCGCCGACGCGATCGCGGCGGCGCTCGCCGACTCGCCCGGCGCCGCGTCGGCAGCACTCGCGCGCGCGTCCGAGCAGGCGGGAGTCTACGAATCGGCGCTCTATTCGTCTTCGGGAAGCGTGCTCGCGGTCGGCGGCATCGGCGCGTCGCTGATGCCGCCCGAGGCGCTGCCGGCCGACGCGATGCGCAGCGCGCGGCTCCAGCAGACCTACGCGCGCGCCGAGCAGGCGCCCGACGGCGGGCTGCGGCTGCGCGTCGTCGTCCCCGTCAACAGCGCCGATCGCATCGAGCCGCTGCGCGCGCTGCAGGTGATCGAGCGCGTGCCCCGGCCGCTCGCGCAGGATCTCGACAAGGTGCAGGCCGGCGCGCGCGACTACCAGGAAGTCACGTTCTCGCGCACCACGCTGAAGCGCCTCTACCAGTACACGCTGACGCTGACGCTCCTCTTCGCGCTCACGTCGGCGCTTGGCCTCGCGGTCGTGCTCTCCGAGCGCTTCGCGGCGCCGCTCGCCCTCCTCGCCGAAGGGACGCGCGCCGTCGCGCAGGGCGATTTCACGCGGCGGCAGCCGGTGACCTCTCACGACGAGCTCGGCGTGCTGACCGAGTCGTTCAACACGATGACCGCCCAGCTCGCCGACGCGCGCGTGCGCACCGAGCAGTCGCAGCGCGTCACCGAGACGACGCGCGCCTACCTGGAAAGCGTGCTCGCGAACCTGTCGTCGGGCGTACTCGCCTTCGACGATCGCTATCGGCTGCGCAGCGCCAATCCGAGCTCGGCGGTGATCCTGCAGCAGCCATTCGCCGACCTCGCCGGTGTCGCGCTCGCCGAATGGGGCGGCAAGATCCCCGCGCTGTCGCCGTTCGCGGAGCTCGTCGCCGAAGGGTTCCGCACCGCGCGCGACGAGCACTGGCAGCGCGAGGTGATGCTCACCGTCGCCGGCCAGGGGCGCACATTGCTGCTGCGCGGCTCGAGGCTTCCCGGGGCGCCCGTTCCGGGCTACGTCGTGGTCTTCGACGATGTCTCGGCGCTCCTCGAGGCGCAGCGCGACGCCGCGTGGGCCGAGGTCGCGCGCAGGCTCGCGCACGAGATCAAGAATCCGTTGACGCCGATCCAGCTCTCCGCGGAGCGGCTCGCGGTCAAGCTCTCGCCCCGCCTCGACGAATCGGGACAGGACACGCTGCATCGGAGCACGCAGACGATCATCTCGCAGGTCGGCGCGATGAAGCACATGGTCGACGATTTCGCGATCTACGCGCGGCAGCCGCGCCCCGGCCAGATGCAGGGCGTCGACATCGGCGCCCTCTTGCTCGACGTGCTGGCTCTGTACGACAATCTGCGCCCGCACGTCGCCCTGGCGCTGCCCGGAAATCCGGTCGTGATTCAGGGCGAGCCCACGCGCCTGAGGCAGGTGTTCCACAATCTGCTGCAGAATGCGATCGACGCCCAGTCCGGCGAGGAGGATCCCCGCATCGATATCACGCTGTCAGTCGAAGGAACGGAAGCGGTTCTCTCGTTCGGGGACCGCGGTCCCGGTTTCTCCGAGAACGTGCTCCGGCACCCGTTCGAGCCCTATGTGACGACCAAGGCGAAAGGGACCGGGCTGGGTCTCGCCATCGTGAAGAAGATCGTCGACGAGCATTCCGGGCGGGTGACGCTCGAAAATGTCGTGCCGCGCGGCGCGCGGGTGACGATTCGCTTCCACGCGATGCAGTCGGTGGCCGCATGATGGAGCCCCGCGTGGCACAGGCGCGCGAGATCCTCGTCGTCGACGATGAGGTGGGCATTCGCGAGCTCCTCTCCGAGATCCTGCAGGACGAGGGCTACCGCGTGGCGCTCGCCGAGAACGCCGGCGAGGCGCGCGCCTATCGGCAGCGGCAGCAGCCGGCGCTCGTCCTGCTCGACATCTGGATGCCCGACACCGACGGCGTGACGCTCCTGCGCGAGTGGGGCTCGACCGGCCTCCTGACGATGCCGGTGGTCATGATGTCCGGGCATGGAACGATCGAGACCGCGGTCGAGGCGACGAAGATCGGCGCCTTCGATTACCTCGAAAAGCCGATCGGCCTGAGCAAGCTCTTGTCGACGATCGCGCGCGCGTTCAAGACCGTCGCGACGCGCGAGCCGCGCCGGCTGTCGCTCGCGTCGCTCGGCGCCGGGGCCGCGGTCCGCGAGACCGAGAAGGCGCTGGAAGCGCTGGTTGCGGCGAAGAGGCCGATCCTGATCCTCGGCGAGCCCGGCACCGGGCACGAGGTGGCGGCGCGCGCGCTCGAGGTGCCCGGCGCTCCGTTCGTCGCGCTCGCCAGCGGCACGCGTCTCACGAGCAATCCGCTCGCGCTGATCGAGGAGGCGCGCGAAGGCGTGATCTGGTGCGCCGAGATCGGGCAATACACGCGCACCGAGCAGCGCGGCCTCGCGTTCCTGCTGCCGAAGCTCGACAAGCAGAACATCGTCCTGGTCGCGACGTCGAGCGAGCCGCTCGCCGCCCACGCGTCGGACGGACGCTTCGACGCCGCGCTGCTCGCGCAGCTCGCCCCGGGTGCCGTCGTGCTGCCGCCGCTGCGCGCGCGGCGCGAGGACATCCCGGTGCTGATCGAGCGCTTCTGGCGCGAGACCGCCGTCGCTGACCGCGCGCAGCCGCTCCTCGTCGCGCTGCCGCCGGCGGCGCTCACCGCGCTCACCAACGCGTGGTGGCCCGGCAATCTCGATCACCTGCGCGGCGTCATCGCCAACATGCTCGTCGTGCGCGGCGACCTCACGACCGACCATGTCAAGCGGTTGATGGGCGAGTCGGCGTCGCCGAGCCAGGTGATCGCGCCAGAGATCACGACGCGCTTCTTCGAGTTGCCGCTGCGCGAGGCCCGCGAAGCGTTCGAGCGCATCTACTTCGAGCAGCTGCTGGGCCGCGAGCAGAGCAACATGAGCCGCGTCGCGGAGAAGGCGGGCCTCGAGCGCACGCATCTCTACCGCAAGCTGAAGCAGCTCAACATCCGCTTCTCGCGCCGAAGCGAAGAATCCGCCGGCTGACCGGCGCCGGCCGCGCACGACGTGAGCGAGGCGAGCCCGACGGCAGGAAAACCCGCGCGAATGCTGCCGCTCGTGATCGGCGCCATCGGCGTCGTCTACGGCGACATCGGCACGAGCCCGCTGTACACGCTGCGCACCGCGTTCACCGGGCCCTACGGACTCTCGCTCGCGCGCGAGAACATCCTCGGTGTCCTGTCGGCGATCGTCTGGGCGCTCGTCATCGTGGTGACGCTGAAGTACATCACGCTCGTGATGCGCGCCGACAACCGCGGCGAGGGCGGCATCCTGGCGATGACGGCGCTCGTCTCGCGCGGCATCGAGGACCGCGCGCGGCTTCGCTGGTGGCTCGTCGGCCTCGGCATCTTCGGCGCCGCGATGTTCTACGGCGACGGCATGATCACCCCGGCGATCACCGTGCTCGGTGCGGTCGAGGGCCTCGGCGTCATCGCGCCGCCGCTCCATCCGTTCATCGTGCCGCTGACGCTTCTCATCCTGATCGTGCTGTTCACCGCGCAGCGCAAGGGCACGGCGAGCCTCGGCGCCGTGTTCGGGCCGATCATGTCGATCTGGTTCGTCTCGATCGGCGTGCTCGGCATCCACGGGATCGTGCGCAACGTCGAAGTGCTCGAAGCCTTCAATCCCGGTTACGCGGTTCGCTTCGCGATCGACAACCCGGGAACCGCGTTCGTCGCGATGGGCGCCGTGGTCCTCGCGGTGACGGGCACCGAGGCGCTGTACGCGGACATGGGGCACTTCGGCAGGAGCCCGATCCGGCGCGCGTGGCTCTGGTTCGTGCTGCCGACGCTCCTCTGCAACTACTTCGGCCAGGGCGCACTCGTGCTCGCCAACCCGGCGGCGATCCAGAATCCGTTCTACCTGCTCGCCCCGAGCTGGGGCCGCCTGCCGCTGCTCGGCCTCGCGACGGCGGCGGCGATCATCGCGTCGCAGGCGGTGATCTCCGGAGCGTACTCGCTCACCCGCGCGGCGATCCAGATGGGGTATTGCCCGCGGCTCACCATCAGGCATACGTCCGAGCGCGAGATCGGGCAGATCTACGTGCCGTTCGTCAACTGGATGCTGCTGATCGCGATCGTCGCGCTGGTCCTCGGCTTTCGCAGCTCGGACAACCTGGCGAGCGCCTACGGCATCGCCGTGACGATGGCGATGCTGATCGATTCGCTGCTGATTTTCGTCGTGATGCGCCGGATCTGGCGCTGGGCGAAATGGCAGGCTGTGCTCGTCGCGGCGCCGCTCGTCGCGATCGATCTCACGTTCCTCGCTTCGAACTCGCTCAAGATTCCCGACGGCGGATGGTTCCCGCTCCTGATCGGCGGCGCGGTGTTCACCCTCCTCACGACGTGGAAGCGCGGGCGCGCGATTCTGATGAAGCGGCTCGCCGAGGATGCGATGCCGCTCGAGCTCTTCATCCAGAGCATCGAGGCATCGCCTCCGACGCGGGTTCCGGGCACCGCGGTGTTCCTGACCTCGACTCCCGACCGCGTTCCCCACGCGCTGCTGCACAACCTGAAGCACAACAAGGTGCTGCACGAGCGCGTCGTGCTGCTCACCATCGTGACGCGTGACATCCCCTATGTTTCCGAGGCCGAGCGCGGCGAGATCACCGAGCTCGGCTGCGCGTTCTTCCGGCTCGTCGCGCGTTACGGATTCAAGGACGATCCCGACGTGCCCGAGCTCCTCGAAAGCTGCGGGCGCCGGGGCTTCGCGTTCGACATGATGGAGACGTCGTTCTTCGTCTCGCGCGAGACGCTGATTGCGACGGTCACTCCGGGAATGGCGCTGTGGCGCGAGCGGCTGTTCGTGTCGATGTCGAAGAACGCGACCAAGGCGTCGGAGTTCTTCAACGTCCCGACCAACCGCGTGGTCGAGCTGGGGACGCAGGTCGAGCTGTAGCGCCGGTTGTCGCCTCGACGTACCCGGCGTTGGAATTGCGGCTACGCCGACTGAAGGTCCTCGAAACTGATCGACATCCTCTTGCCAATGGCTCGCGCGGCCTTGGCGAGCGTTGCGAGCGTCACCGACGGATTCGCGGGGTCCAGCAACCGGTCGAGCTGCCCGCGACTCGTCGCCATCCGCCGAGCCATTTCAGTCTTCGTCACGTGCCTCTCGGCCATGGTCTGCTCGATCATGGCGGCGACTACCTTCTTGATGGCACGCGCCTCGACCTCTTCGAAGATTCCTTCCTCACGAAGGAAGTCGTCAAAATCGGAACCGATGTGTGGATTGCTCACTTGTGCCCTCGCGTGCGCCTTAATCGATCCTGCGCCAATTCCAAATCGGGCTTGGGCGTCTTCTCGTCCTTCTTGATGAACCCGTGCAGAAGAACCATCGCGTTACCCTCTACGGTGAACAGTACTCTCGCGATTCGATTCTCCAGTTTGGTACGAACTTCCCAGATGTCTCCTTTGAGGTGATCCACCAATGGCAGGCCCAGTGGCCACCCGAACTGCACCGCCCTGATGTCCCCGCCGATGGACTTCTTCTCGCGCGACGGCAGCCCCTGAAGCCATCTCCGAACGGGTTCCGATCCGGATGCGTCCTGCCGGAAAAACCGCACGGCGAGCAGGGGGGCACCGCCTGCTTTGACCATACCGTAGCGTACCATTTCTGGTACATCTGGTCAATCAGTCAATCGAGCCTGATTTTCTCGACAACTTTCGCCAACGGTTAGGCCCCGGGCCGGCGCTTTGCCGTTTCGGGCGCGACCGACGCTTAACCGACCGCGGCCATCTGCGTGCGCATCGTCGCGAGCGCCTTGCTCTCGATCTGACGGATCCGCTCGGCCGACACGCCGTATTCGTCGGCAAGCTGTTGCAGCGTCGACGTGCTTTCGTCCTCGCGCAGCCAGCGCGCTTCGATGATCCTGCGGCTGCGGTCGTCGAGCTTCGTCATCGCGCGCCGCAGCCCCTCGCTGCGCCGTGCCGCGGTCTCGTTGCGCTCGAGGATCTCCGCCGGCTCGTCGTCGGGATCGGAAAGCCAGGCGATCGGCGCCACCGCCTCCTCGTCGCCGGGTGCCGGGTCGAGCGAAACATCGCCGCCCGAGAGGCGCGTCTCCATTTCGAGAACTTCCTCGGGCTTGACGCCGAGGTCGGAAGCGATCGCCTTCGCCTGTGCATGCGTCAATGCCGCTGTCGATGCCTTGAGGCTCCGCAGGTTGAAGAACAGCTTGCGCTGCGCCTTGGTCGTCGCCAGCTTCACGAGCCGCCAGTTGCGCAGCACGTACTCGTGGATCTCGGCTCTGATCCAGTGCAGCGCGAACGAGACGAGCCTCACCCCGCGCTCGGGGTCGAAGCGGCGCACGGCCTTCATGAGGCCGATATTGCCTTCCTGGATCAGGTCCGCCTGCGGCAGGCCATAGCCCAGGTAGTTACGGGAGACCGCCACGACGAGGCGCAGGTGCGAGAGCACGAGCTTGCGAGCCGCCTCGAGGTCCTGCTCGTCGCGCCAGCGGCGTCCGAGATCGACCTCCTCGGCGGCGGTGAGCAGCGGGAAGCGGCTGATCGCCTGGATGTACTGGTCGATGCTCCCCAGCGACGCAGGGGTCGGAAAGGCAAGGGCACTACCGGTCATCGAAGACTCCTCTCAGCGATGCGGCCCGCACTCGGAAGTCCGGGTATCGGCTCGATTTTAGCACTCCGGCGATGAGAGTGCTAAGTACCAGAAAAGTTCCTGAGTATTACTGTCGGGTATTTGCCGGAGGCAGGAGGGCGTCGACGAACTCGGCTGCCCGAAACGGCTGCAGATCGTCGATCGCCTCCCCGACGCCGATGAAGCGCAGCGGCACCGGGTGCTGGGTGGCAATGGCCGCGACGATCCCGCCGCGGGCGCTGCCGTCGAGCTTGGTGAGGATGAGCCCGGTCAAGCCGATTGCGGCGTCGAAGGCTTCGACCTGGGCGAGCGCGTTCTGCCCGGTGTTGGCGTCGAGGACGAGCCACACTTCGTCGGGGGCGCCTTCGCGCGCCTTGGCGAGCACGCGCCGGATCTTCTTGAGCTCGTCCATCAGGTGGAGCTGCGTGGGTAGCCTCCCGGCGGTGTCGGCGAGGACCACGTCGATCCCCCGCGCCTTCGCGGCCTGGACCGCGTCGAACATCACCGCAGCCGGGTCGCCGCCCTGCTGCTGAATCACCGTGACGTCGTTGCGCTCGCCCCAGACTGCAAGCTGCTCGCGCGCTGCCGCCCGGAACGTGTCGCCCGCGGCGAGCAGGACCGTTCGGTTCTCCCGATGCAGCCAGCGGGCGAGCTTGCCGATCGACGTCGTCTTGCCGGCTCCGTTCACCCCGGCGAGCATGATGACGGTCGGTGCGCGGTCGGCGACCGGAGCGTCCGTTTCGAGCGTGGCGACGAGCTCGCGCAGCGCGTCGCGCAGGAGCTCGCGCGGGTCCGCGTCGGGCCCGGCGCGCCGGTAGCGGTCGCGAAGGTCGTCGAGGAGGCGGCGCGTCGCGGGAACGCCGACGTCGGCGAGGAGCAGCGCGGTCTCGAGCTCTTCGAGCGACTCGTCGTCGAGGACGCGCCGCGCGAACGCGTTTCCGATCGCCCCGGCAAGCCGCTCGCGCGATGCGCCGAGCCCCGCACGCAGCCGCTCGAGCCACGGGCGTCGCGTCGCGGATTCCTCGGGGACCGGGGTTGGGGCGGCCGGCTCCTGCGCCGGCTTGTGCGTCGGCTCCTGCGCCGGCTTACGCTTGAAGAACTCGAACATCGGGCATCATTCTACCGGCGGCCGCCGGCGCTTCCGGGCCGCTCCCGCGCGGTGCGCATGCCAGTGCGCCACGCCTCCGCCGACGCCCGTTACGCCACGCCTGCGCCCGACGCCGATGCCCGTTGCGCAACACCACCGCCAACGCCATGCCCACCCAGGGCGCGTCAGGATCATCGGCGGCACGCATCGGGGAAGGCTCGTCGAGGTTCCCGACGTGCCGGGACTGCGCCCGACGCCGGACCGCGTGCGCGAGACGCTCTTCAACTGGCTCGGCCAGGACCTGACCGGCGCGTCGACTTTCGAGGCCTGGGCGGGCACCGGCGTGCTGACGCTCGAAGCGCGCTCGCGGGGAGCCGCGCTCTGTGTTGCGATCGATCGCGATGCCGCGCTGATCCGCGCGCTTCGCGCGACAGCGCTGCGGCTCGGGCTCGACCCGATCGATGCACGAACCGGCGATGCGCTTACCTCGCTCGCGGCCGAGATCCGTCGCTTCGACGTGATCTTCGCCGATCCACCGTTCGCCGACGATCCGTGGTCGAAGTTCCTGCCGCTCGCCGCGTCGAGGCTCGCTCCGCAGGGGAGGATCTACGCCGAAGCGGGCCATTCGATCGATGCGCCGCCGTCGCTGCAACTCGTGAGGCAGGCGCGCGCGGGGGGCGTGCATTATCATCTTCTCGCGGCTGCCGGATCCTGATGGCGGCTGCAAGCGCGATGATGAAAGTCGTCTACCCGGGAACCTTCGACCCCTTCACCCGCGGCCACGAGGACCTCGTGCGCCGCGCGTCGCGGCTGTTCGACCGCGTCGTCGTCGGCGTCGCCGACAGCGAGACCAAGCGACCGTTCTTCACCGTCGACGAGCGGATCGCGATGGCGCGCGAGGTGCTGCGCGATGCCGGCAACGTCGAGGTACTCGGGTTCTCGTCGCTCCTGATGGACTTCGTCCACGAGCAGGGCGCGAGGGTGATCCTGCGCGGGCTGCGCGCCGTGTCGGATTTCGAGTACGAATTCCAGATGGCGGGCATGAACCGCAATCTCTACCCGGAGGTCGAAACGCTGTTCCTGACGCCCGACGAGAAGTACATGTTCGTGTCGGCAACGATCGTGCGCGAGATCGCACGCTTCGGCGGCGACGTGTCGAAGTTCGTGCATCCACACGTCGCCGAGTGCCTGCGGCGACGCGTCGCCGGGAGCTGAGCCGTGGCGCTGATCATCACCGACCAGTGCATCAACTGCGACGTCTGCGAGCCCGAGTGCCCGAACTCGGCGATCTCGCAGGGCCCGGAGATCTACGTGATCGACCCGGCGAAATGCACCGAGTGCGTCGGCCATTTCGACCGGCCGCAGTGCCGTGAGGTCTGTCCCGTCGACTGCATCCCGGTCGATCCGGACCGCATCGAATCGCCCGAGGAGCTGCGCGCGAAGTACGAAGGGTTGATGCGGGTGAAAAGCAGCGAGGCAAAAGACAGCGAGGTCAAGAGCGGCTAGCCGTTCGCGAGCAGCTAGCCGTTCGCGGCCTGCGGGAGCGGGTCGGGCGCCTCGATCACGACGTCGACCGCCGAGGCCTGCTGGCGCAGGCCCTGGAGCTGCAGGAGCAGCGCCTCGCGCGCCTGCTCGAGCTCGACGATGCGCGCCTCGAGCTCGTCGCTCGCGCGGTGGATGCGCTGGATGCTGTCGAGTCGGCGCCGAAGCTGGATATGGTGCTCGCGCACCTGCGTCTCCAGCGGCGACATCACCGCCTTCAGCCACGCCTCGAGGTCGCGGTTGGCGACCTTGTACGCGTGCTTCGCGCGCGCCGCGACGGTCTCGAAGAACTGGCGCATCAGCGGATATTTCGCCTTGCTCACCATGTTCCAGAGCGTGTTGAAGTGCGTGTTGTACGCGCGCTCGAGCCGCTCGATCTCCTTCTGGTACTTCAGCACCGAGAACGGCGGCGGAACGTACGGCTCGAGTCCGTGCTCGTTGGCGAAGCGCACGTACATCGCGCGCATCATCTCGTGCACCTCGGCGGTCTGGCGGCCGCAGCGGTCGAAATCGGTCCGCAGCCGTGCGAAGAAATCGCCCATCGCCTCGCGCACGCCCTTGGTGAACGGGCTGTCCTCGATCCGCTTCCTCGTGTCGGCGGCATTCTTGCGCAGCGCCGCCAGCCCGACGAGGTCGAAGAGCTCGTTGCTGTGCTGGGTGAACACGTTGCGCAGCGCCGTGTAGCGCGCGAGGCCGCGCTCGAAGACTTCCTTCTGCTCCTGCACGCGCGCCATCATGTGCGCGACGACGTCCTGGTTCTTGCCGCGCAGCGCGGTGAGCTCGGCGAGCTGCTCGGCGATCCCCGCGGCGCGCGCATCGAGCACCGAGCGCACGGTCGCGGTCAGCGCGCGAACCTCGCTCTGCGTCGCGGCGCCGACGACCTCGCGCTTGGCCGGAATGAGCTTGCGCGACAGCGCGTGCTCGAGCGTCGGCAGTCGGCTCCGCGCGAGCAGCGCGTCGTCGCCGTTGACCTTGGCGAGGAGCGCCTTCTGCGCCGAGACCGGGAACACCTGGGCCGGCGGCACGCCGAGCAGCGACGCGGTCTGGTGAACCTGCCGCTCGATCTCGGCGTTCACCTCGACCTCGGGCTTCAAGTCGTCCCACAGGCCGTCGATCTTGTTGAGGATGACGAGGCGCGCCGAGCGCAGCGCCGCCTCTTCCCCGGCGAGATGATCGTTCCAGACTTCGAGGTCGGTCTTGGTGACCCCGGCGTCGGCCGCGAGCAGGAACAGGACCGAGTGCGCGGACGGCAGCAGCGAGAGCGTGAGCTCGGGCTCGGTGCCGATCGCGTTGAGACCCGGTGTATCGAGGATCACGAGCCCCTGCTGCAGCAGCGGATGCGGAAAGTTGATGATCGCGTGGCGCCAGCAGGGGATGTCGACGCTGCCCTCGTCGTCGCGCTCGAGCACCGCGAGCAGGTCCTCGTCGGACTCGCGGTAGAGGCCGTACTTCCGCGCGAGCGCGATCGGCACCCGCTTGATCTGCGAGACGCGCGCGAGCGCCTCGGCCATGCGGTCGGCGGCGCCGAGGTCGAGCGGGAAGGTCACCCACTCGTCGGCATATTCCTTGAACTCGCCGACCGACGCGTCCTTGAGCCGCGTTTCGATCGGGAGCAGCCGGATCGACGGCGGGCGCGAAGGATCGTAAAGAAGCTCGGTCGGGCACATCGTCGTGCGTCCGGCCGACGACGGCAGCATCCGCTGCCCGAAATCGGCGAAGAAGATCGCGTTGATGAGCTCGGACTTCCCGCGCGAGAACTCGGCGACGAACGCGACGACGAGCTTGTCCTCCTGCAGTCGTTCGAGCAGGCCCTGGACCTTGACGTCGATCTGCGCGTCGGCGAGGTCCTGCTGCTGCAGCCAGCCGTGCAGCGTCGAGATGCTGGCCGACAGCCGGCGGCGCCAGTCGGCATAAGCCTCGAAGCGGGCGACCAGGTCGCGGGTGTGGTCCATGCGGATGGGGGGCGCTTTGTCGTCGCCGGCCGGGCGCCTTACCGCGACGCCTGCAGCACGAATCTGCTTGGCGAAGCACGCCCCGTGCCACGGCGGCCTAGCGGGACTGGCAGCGGGGGCAGTAGAACGACGAACGCTGGCCCAGGCGAACCACGCGAACCGGCACCCCGCAGACGCGGCACGGCAGCCCGTCGCGGCCGTAGACGAAGTGATCGAGCTGGAAGTAGCCCTCGCGACCGTCCGAGTCGACGTAATCGCGAAGGGTCGTACCCCCCTTGGCGATCGCCTCGACGAGCACCTCGCGCACGCTCGCGACGAGCCCCTCGAGCCTTGCGCGCGAGACGCGTCCCGCGGGCACGGTCGGGCGGATTCGGGCGCGAAACAGCGCCTCGTTCGCGTAGATGTTGCCGACGCCGGTCACGACCCGGTTGTCCATCAGCACGAGCTTGATCGCCGCGCGGCGCCCGCGCGTTGTGCGCCACAGATACCTCGCGTCGAACGCCGCATCGAAAGGCTCGGGCCCGAGCGAGGCCAAAAGCGGATGGCGCTCGACCGGGACCGGCACCCACAGCATCGCGCCGAACCGGCGCGGATCGCGATAGCGCAGCACGGTGCCGTCGTCGAAGCGGATGTCGACGTGGTCGTGAAGGCCGCGCGGCGGCGGGTCGCGCCAGATGCGCAGCGATCCGGTCATCCCGAGGTGCACGATGAGCGCGGCCGGGCCGGTGTGGAGCAGCAGGTACTTGCTGCGCCGGTCGACGCGGACGATCGTCGCACCGCGCATGCGCCGGTCGAGGTCGTCAGGAACCGGCCAGCGCAGGCGATGGTCGTAGATGATGACGCGCGAGACGACGCGGCCGTGCAGGTGCGGCGCGATGCCACGCCGGGTGGTTTCGACTTCGGGCAGTTCGGGCATGGCGCAAGGGAGCCGCGCGATCGCGGGCGTGCAATCCAGCGACCGCGGAGCAGCGATTTCGCAGCGAGCGGTCCGACTATACTAGTCGTCTTCCCGGGATCGTCCGGGATCGAAGGTTGATTCGTCGATGATCCCACTCCGATGGCTTCCGCTTGCGGTCGCGGCGGCGCTGCTCGCGGCATGTCCCCCTGCGTTCGCCGAAGGCGCTGCGCCGGGCCCCGCCGCGACGCCGTCGCTCAGCACCGATCTCTTCTATCGACTGCTGCTCGGGGACATCGCGCTGCAGCGTGATCATCCGGACGTCGCCGCCAAGGCCTACATCGACGCCGCACGCGACGCGAAGGACCCGCGCATCGCCGAGCGCGCGACGGAGATCGCGATCGCGA
>DASVGI010000130.1:0-11194 GCA_036379595.1 Casimicrobiaceae bacterium
AGACCGAGGCCGCCCGCGTAGTGACGCGCGAACTGCCAGGCGACGCGGCCGCTGCGCGAGCCGCGCTGCAGCGCGAATTGCAGCGCTTCGCGGGTGCGCTCGTCGGCGTCGCGACCGCTCGCGGCGGGCTTGACGCCGAAATGCGCGAGCCAGCGGTCGACCGCGGCGAGGTAATCGTCCTGCGCGAACGGATAGAACGACACCCACAACCCGAAGCGCTCGGACAACGACACCTTCTCCTCGACCGATTCGCCCGGGTGCACTTCGTCGCCTTCGTGGCGCGCTTCGAGGTTCTCGGCGAAGTACTCGGGGAGGAGATGGCGGCGGTTGGACGTCGCGTAGACGAGCACGTTGCCGGCCGCACCGGCAATCGAGCCGTCGAGCATGACTTTGAGCGCCTTGTACCCGCGCTCGCCGGCATCGAACGTGAGGTCGTCGCAGAAGACGACGAATCGATACGGCAGACCCTCGATCCGCTCGGTGATGTCGGGGAGGTCGACGAGGTCGGACTTGTCGACCTCGATCAACCGCAGCCCTTTCGTCGCGTAGCGCGCGAGCATCGCCTTCACGAGCGAGCTCTTGCCCGTGCCGCGCGATCCGGTCAGGAGGACGTTGTTGGCCGGAAGCCCGGCGACGAACTGGCGCGTGTTGCGATCGATCGCCTGCTTCTGCGCATCGATCGCGACGAGGTCGCCGAGCGCGATCGAGTGCGGATGACGAACACCCTGCAGAGAGCCGCGCCCATTGCGCTTGCGCCAGCGTGCGGCTGTGATCCGCTTCCAGTCCGGGTCGGGAACGGCAGGAGGCAGGAGCGCCTCGACGCGCGCCAGCACCGCCTCGGCGCGCGCGACGAGCTCGTCGAGCGCCCGGTCACGAGCGATAGTCGGCATTGATCGAAACGTAATCGTGCGAGAGGTCGCAGGTCCAGACCTCGGCGCTCGCGGCGCCGCGGCCGAGCGTGACGGCGAGGCCGATGTCTCGCTCGCTCATCACGCGCTTCCCGTCGGCCTCGGTGTACGACGCCGCACGCGCGCCGTGATCGACGACGAGGACGTCGTCGAGACGAAACGACACGCGCGACGGATCGAGCCCCTCGACCGCGGCGTTGCCGATCGCGCAGACGATCCGCCCGAGATTCGGGTCCGACGCGAAGAACGCCGTCTTGACGAGCGGTGAATGCGCGATCGCGAAGGCGACGCGGCGGCATTCGGCGACGTCGCTACCGCCGTCGACGTGGATCGTGATGAATTTGGTGGCACCCTCGCCGTCGCGCGCGATCGCCTTCGCGAGCGTTACCGCGACGTCCGCGAGCGCAGCGCGCAACGGTGCGACGCGCGGATCGTCGCGGTGCTCGATCGGCGCGATCGGCACGCGTGCCGTCGCCGCGACGACGAAGCTGTCGTTGGTCGACGTGTCGCCGTCGATGGTCGTGCAGTTGAACGATACGTCGGCGACTTCGCGCACGAGTGCGTCGAGCACCGTGCCGGCAACCGGCGCATCGGTCGCGACGAACGAGAGCATCGTCGCCATGTCCGGGTGGATCATCCCGGCGCCCTTGGCGATCCCGGTCACCGTCACGTCGCGACCATCGATCGCCACCTGCGTCGACGCGACTTTCGGCACCGTGTCGGTCGTCATGATCGCGCGCGCCGCCGCACCCCAGCCGGCGGTGGTGGCCGACGCGACCGCGCGAGGGAGCGCCGCGGTAATCCGTTCCGCGGGCAGCGGCTCCATGATGACGCCGGTCGAGAACACGAGCACCTGCGCGGGCGTGCAGCCGACGAGCCGCGCCGCCGCCTCGCAGGTCGCGCGCGCATCGGCAAGGCCGGCCGCGCCGGTGCCCGCGTTGGCGTTGCCCGCGTTGATCACCAGCGCGCGAAAGTCGAGCCGCTCTTTGCGCTCACGCGCGAGGTGATCGCGGCACACGCTGACCGGCGCCGCGCAGAAGCGGTTCTGCGTGAACACGCCGGCGGCGACGGTGCCGGCGTCGGCGATGACGAGCGTCACGTCGTCGCGATCCCAGTCCTTGATCCGCGCGGCGGCGGTGCCGAGGGTGATGCCTCTGACTGGCAGCGTTTTCACCCCAGCCGACCGTGGCAGTGCTTGTACTTCTTGCCGCTCCCGCACGGGCACGGGTCGTTGCGGCCGACCTTCTGGCTCGCGCGCACGAACGGCGGTGCCGCGGCGACGGCCACGGCCGCTTCGGCGCCACCGGCGCCGGCCTCGGCGTCGCCGTTCCCGCCGTGCGCGAGCGCGTCGTCGAATTCCGCGTGCTGATAGCGGACGTTGCTCACTGCGGGCTCGGGCTCGACCGCCTGCACGTCCTCCTGTGAGCGCACCTGCACCGTGAGGATGATCTTCACCACGTCCTGCTTGATGCGGTCGAGCATGTCGGAGAAGAGCTCGAAGGCCTCGCGCTTGTACTCCTGCTGCGGATTCTTCTGCGCGTAGCCGCGCAGGTGGATTCCCTGACGCAGATGGTCGAGCGAGGCGAGGTGCTCGCGCCAGTGCTGATCGAGCGTCTGCAACATCAGGCTGCGCTCGAACTGGCGCATGAGGTCGGGCCCGACGAGCTCGGCCTTGCCGTGCCAGGCCTCCTCGGCGAGCTGCCAGATGCGCTCGCGCAGCGCCTCGTCGTCGAGCTCGGGCTCGGTCTGCAGCCACTCGGAAACCGGCGCGTCGAGCTGGTAGTCGTTCTTCAGCGTCGATTCGAGGCCGGGGATGTCCCACTGCTCCTCGACCGACTCGGGCGGGACGTATCGGCGCAGCACCGTGTCCATCTCGCCGCGGATCATGTTGCCGATCGTGTCGGCGACGTCTTCGCCTTCGAGCAGCTCGTTTCTCTGCTGGTAGATCACCTTGCGCTGATCGTTGGCGACGTCGTCGTATTCGAGGAGCTGCTTTCTGATGTCGAAGTTGCGCGCCTCGACGCGGTTCTGCGCCTTCGCGATCGAGCGGTTGACGATCGTGTGCTCGATCGGCTCACCCTCGGGCATCTTCAGCCGCTGCATGATGCCGGCGAGACGCTCGCCGCCGAAGATGCGCAAGAGCGGATCCTCGAGCGACAGGTAGAAGCGCGAGCTGCCGGGGTCGCCCTGGCGTCCCGAACGACCGCGAAGCTGGTTGTCGATGCGCCGCGACTCGTGGCGCTCGGTGCCGACGATGTGCAGGCCGCCGGCCTTCAGGACCTCGTCGTGGCGAACCTGCCACTCGCGCTTCAGCTCGGCGGCGCGTCGCTCCCTCTCGGCCGCGTCGAGCTCGGGGTCCTCGCGCAGCGCCAGCAACTCGGCTTCGATGCTGCCGCCGAGCACGATATCGGTGCCGCGCCCCGCCATGTTGGTCGCGATCGTCACCACCCCGGGGCGTCCCGCCTGCGCGACGATCTCGGCCTCGCGCGCGTGCTGCTTGGCGTTCAGCACCTGGTGCGGCATCTGCTCGCGATCGAGGTGCACCGACAGCATCTCGGAGCTCTCGATCGACGTGGTGCCGACGAGCACCGGCTGCCCGCGTGCATGGCAGTCCTTGATGTCGGCGATGATCGCGCTCACCTTTTCGGCAAGCGTCCGGTAGACGAGATCGTTCTCGTCCTTGCGGATCATCGGCAGGTTGGTCGGGATGACCACCGTTTCGAGGTGATAGATCTGCTGGAACTCGAACGCCTCGGTGTCGGCGGTGCCGGTCATCCCGGCGAGCTTCCCGTACATGCGGAAATAGTTCTGGAACGTGATCGACGCGAGCGTCTGGTTCTCGCGCTGGATCGGCACGCCTTCCTTCGCCTCGACCGCCTGATGCAGTCCCTCGGACCAGCGCCGCCCGGGCATCAGCCGGCCGGTGAACTCGTCGACGATGATCACCTCGCCGTTCTGCACGACATATTGCTGATCACGCAGGTACAGCGCGTGCGCGCGCAGCGCCGCGTACAGGTGGTGCATGAGCCCGATGTTGTGCGTGTCGTAGAGGCTCGTCCCCGCCGGAATCAGCCCGGTGCGCGCGAGAATCGCCTCGGAGTGCTCGTGCCCTTCCTCGGAGAGCAGCACCGTGCGCTGCTTCTCGTCGACCCAGTAGTCGCCGGGACCCTTCTCGTCGGCCTGGCGCGTCAACTGCGGCGCGATCTCGTTCAGCCGGTAATACATGTCGATGTTGTCGTCGGCCTGGCCCGAGATGATGAGCGGTGTGCGCGCCTCGTCGATCAGGATCGAGTCCACCTCGTCGACGATCGCGTAGGAGAGGCCCCGCTGCACGCGCTCGCCCGGCGCGAACACCATGTTGTCGCGCAGGTAGTCGAAGCCAAACTCGTTGTTGGTGCCGTAGGTGACGTCGGCGGCGTACGCGGCCTGCTTGTCCGGGTGCGTCATCTGCGACAGATTGATGCCGACGGTGAGCCCGAGGAAGCGGTAGAGGCGGCCCATCCAGTTCGCGTCGCGCTGCGCGAGGTAGTCGTTGACGGTCACGACGTGCACGCCCTTCCCCGCGAGCGCATTGAGATAGACCGGCAGCGTCGCGACGAGCGTCTTGCCTTCGCCGGTGCGCATCTCGGCAATCTTGCCGTTATGGAGCGCGATCCCGCCGATCATCTGCACGTCGAAATGGCGCATGCCGAGCGCGCGCTTGCCGGCCTCACGGACCATCGCGAAGGCCTCGGGCAGCACGTCGTCGAGCGCTTCGCCGTTGCCGACGCGCTCCTTCAGCTCGGCGGTCTTCGCGCGCAGCGCGTCGTCGGAGAGCGCCGCAATCGTCGGCTCGAGCTTGTTGATCTCGCGCACCGTCTGCGAATACTGCTTCAGCAGCCGCTCGTTGCGGCTGCCGAAGATGTGGGTCAGGAAGTTGGTGATCATCGGATCCCGAGGGAATCTCGCCCGGGCTTTGCGCCCGCAGCAGAAAAAGGAAGGGGTGAGGACCGCCTCACCCCTCTTTGCTCGATTCGCCGGTACACGCCGGTCGCGATCATTTTAACATGCGGGGATGAGCCCGAAGCGCCCCGCGTTCCGGCCGCTCGGCGAGGTGCTGGGCACCGATGCCGCGCTCGGCCAATGGGCGCTGCGCCAGCGCCGGGCGGCTGAGCTGACCCGCCTCGTGCGGCGCCACCTTCCGCGGGCGATCGGCGAGCGGCTCGCCGTCGCCGGCGTCGAGGATGGCGCCCTCGTCGTTGTCGTCGCTGCCGGCGCCATCGCGGCGGCGCTGCGCGCACGCGGACCCGATCTCGTCGCGGCGTTGAAGCGCGCCGGCTGCGACGTGACCTCGCTTCGCGTTCGCGTCCGCGTCGATGCGGCTCCGCCAGCCCAACCCGCATCGACGCCGCGCACGCTCGACGCTGTAGCCGCAGCACCGCTCTTCGATCTCGCGGCGCGGCTTCCCGACGGACCGCTGAAGAGCTCGCTCGCGCGCTGGTCGCGCCGCGCGCGCGGACGCTGACGATCGCGCCTCACTCGCGCGGCCACGCGCTCAGGCGGCGCCGACCGCCCAGCCGTGGAATGCCGTCGGAACCTCGTCGTCGGCCTCGAAGCTCACGAGCTCGTGTGCCTCGGGGCGCGCCAGCAGCGCGCGGACGAGCAGGTTGTTGAGCGCGTGCCCCGGCTTGAACGCCGTGTACTGCCCGATCAGCGGATGCCCGAGCAGATAGAGGTCGCCGATCGCGTCGAGCACCTTGTGCTTGACGAACTCGTTGTCGTAACGCAGGCCCTCGGTGTTGAGCACGCGCGTGTCGTCGAGCACGACGGCGTTCTGAAGGCTGCCGCCCAGCGCAAGCCCCGCCGAGCGCATCGCCTCGACGTCCTGCATGAAGCCGAACGTGCGCGCGCGCGCGACCTCCTTCACGTACGAGTGCTGCGCGAAATCGACGACGACGTGCCGGTTCTCGGTGCCGAAAACCGGATGCGGAAAATCGATCGTGAAGTCGAGCCGGAACCCGGCGAACGGCTCGAAGCGCGCCCACTTGTCGCCGTCGTGGATCTCGGCCGGCGCACGTACCCTGATGTAGCGCTTGCGCGCAGGCTGCTCGACGATCCCCGCCGACTGCAGCAGGAAGACGAACGGCCCGGCGCTGCCGTCCATGATCGGCAGCTCGGGCCCCGCGACGTCGACGTGCAGGTTGTCGATGCCGAGACCGGCGAGCGCCGACATCAGGTGCTCGACGGTGGAGATCGACACGCCGCCCGCCGCCAGCGTCGACGACAGGCGAGTGTCGCCGACGTTGTCCGCCGTCGCCGGAATGCTGACCGGCTGGGCGAGATCGCTGCGGTGGAACACGATCCCCGTATCGGGCTGTGCCGGACGCAGCGTGAGCTCGACCCGGGCGCCGGTGTGCAGGCCGACACCGGTGGTGCGGATCGTGGTCTTCAGCGTGCGCTGCAGCAGCATCGACAGGGGGGACCCCCTCCCTCGGGGTGTCGACGGGTGCCCTCGGGGCGTGGACGGGCGCCGCCAACCGCTAATCTTAGCATCCGCGCGCCCGCTCCACCCGCTCATCCCGCCGCCCTTTCCACCCGGTCAGTCGGCCTGCTTGCGCAGGAACGCCGGGATCTCGGACGGATCGAATGCCGGAGCCGCCATGCTCGGCCCCTGGCGGCCGCGGCGGACGACCGCCGGCTGATCGAGCTTGTCGTAGTCGATCGCATCGCCGCCGACGCGTACTCCGACATTGTCGGTGCCGGTTCGTTCGACGACGGTCTGCAGCACCTTGAGCTCCGGCGGCTTGCGCGCCGCCGCGGCGCCACCGAGCCCGGTGGCGATCATCGTCACGCGAAGCTGATCGTCGAGCGCATCGTCGATCACCGTGCCGACGATGACCATCGCGTCCTCGGCGGTGAACTCCTTGATGGTGTTCATCACCTCGTGGTACTCCTTCATCTTGAGGCCGGCCGACGCGGTGATGTTGACCAGCACGCCGCGCGCACCGGCGAGGTTGACGTCTTCGAGGAGCGGGCTCTTGACCGCCTGTTGCGCAGCGAGGCGCGCGCGATCGACGCCGCCTGCGGTCGCCGACCCCATCATCGCCATGCCGACTTCGCCCATCACCGTGCGCACGTCGGCGAAGTCGACGTTGACGAGCCCGGCGTTGTTGATCACCTCGGCGATCCCCGACACCGCGCCGTGCAGCACGTCGTTCGCCGCCGCGTAGGCGTCGAGCACCGAGACGTCCTCGCCGAGCACCTCCATCAGCTTGTCGTTCGGGATCACGATCAGCGAATCGACGCGCCGCGTGAGCTCCTCGATTCCGGCGCTCGCCACCTTCTGCCGTTTCCCTTCGAACCGGAACGGACGCGTGACGACGGCGACGGTCAAGATGCCGAGGCTCTTCGCGATGTCGGCGACGACCGGCGCCGCGCCGGTGCCGGTGCCGCCGCCCATGCCCGCGGTGATGAACAGCATGTCGGCGCCTTCGATCGTGCTCGCGATGCGATCGCGATCCTCCATCGCGGCGTCGCGGCCGATCTCGGGCTTCGCACCCGCGCCGAGACCGCGGGTCAGCGTCGAGCCGAGCTGCAGTTGGGTCGACGCCGTCGAGCGCTTCAGCGCCTGCGCGTCGGTGTTCGCGCAGACGAAATCGACGCCCGATAAGCCGCGCATGATCATGTGCTCGACCGCATTGCCGCCGCAGCCCCCGATGCCGATGACCTTGATGACCGCGCCGTCTTCCTGCGGTTGATCGATGATTTCAAACATGCCGTTTCTCCTGTCCAGGTTGCCTGCCGATGATTCAGTCCCGATGGGCCTTCGTTCAGGAATCAGTGGTCCACGGTCGATCGCCGATCGACCACGGATTCCTGACACCACGCACTGCCCTGCTCTTTCCCCAACCACCCGATTGCGGTCCCACGTTTTCCGATCCTCAATCCCCACTCCTCGTTCCTCATTCCTCGCCGTTCAGAAATTCGCCCTGAACCACTGCCGCATCCGCTTCGCGACGCCGCCGATGCCGGCGACCTGCGCGCGCGCTGCTTCGCCGCGCAGGTATTGCTCGCGCCCTTCGAGCAGGAGACCGACCGATGTCGCATAACGCGCGCTGCGGATGACGTCGGCGAGCGGTCCCGTGTAGGCGGGAACGCCAACGCGCACCGGCAGGTGGAAGACTTCCTCGCCGAGCTCGGTCATGCCGGCGAGGAGCGCGGAGCCCCCGGTCAGCACGATCCCCGAGGAGAGAAGCTCCTCGAAGCCCGAGCGCCGCAACTCGGCCTGCACGAGCGAGTAGAGCTCCTCGATGCGCGGCTCGATCACCTCGGCCAGCATCGGGCGCGACAGCTTGCGTGGCGCGCGCTCGCCGACTCCGGGCACCTCGATGATGTCGTTCGGGTCGGCGAGCTGGCGCAGCGCGCAGCCGTGGCGCAGCTTCAGCTCCTCGGCCTCCTTGGTCGGCGTGCGCAGCGTCATCGCGATGTCGTTGGTGACCTGGTCGCCGGCGATCGGGATCACCGCCGTGTGGCGAATCGCACCACCCGCGAACACCGCGATGTCGGTGGTGCCGCCGCCGATGTCCATCAGGCAGACGCCGAGCTCCTTCTCGTCTTCGTTCAGCACCGCCTTCGCCGACGCGAGCGGCTGCAGCATGACGTCGCGCACTTCGATGCCGCAGCGGCGCACGCACTTGGTGATGTTCTCGACCGCGGAGACCGCACCGGTGACGATGTGCACCTTCACTTCGAGGCGCACGCCGCTCATGCCGAGGGGCTCGCGCACGTCCTCCTGTCCGTCGATGATGAATTCCTGCGGCAGGATGTGCAGCACCTGCTGGTCGTTGGGAATCGCGATCGCCTTCGCGGTGTCGACGACGCGATCGATGTCGGCGAGCGACACCTCCTTCTCCTTGATCGCGACCATGCCGCTCGAATTGAGGCTCTTGATGTGGCTCCCCGCGATCGCCGTGTAGACCTCGCTGATCCGGCAGTCGGCCATCAGCTCGGCTTCCTCGAGCACGCGCTGGATCGAAGCCATCGTCGCCTCGATATTGACGACGACGCCCTTGCGCAAGCCGCGCGAAGGCTGCATGCCGAGGCCGATCACGTTCATGCCATCGTCGGTCACCTCGGCGACGATCGCGACGACTTTCGACGTGCCGATGTCGAGTCCGACGATCAGATTCTTTCCGTCCTTCACCATGCGTCGATCCCGCGTCTACGGCTCATCGGTTGGCTCCCATTCGTCGATTGCGATTCGCGTTTCATGTCGCCCGCTTCGCGGGCTTCGGGCGAAAATCGGGCAGGCGCGCCGCGAAGCCGTTCCGATAGCGAAGGTCGACGTGGTCGACGTGCCGTCCGTCGCGCGCGAGCGCCGCGATCGTCAGCCGCCACGCAGCGACGAAGCGTTCGATCCGCTCGTCGACGTGGTCGCGGCCGAGCTCGATCGTCAGCGGCCCGCCGGCGCCTTCGGTGCGGATCTTCCAGCCGCCGCGCGGCGACAGCACGAGCCCGGTGAGCTTGAGCGAGAGGCCGTTGAGCATCGGCGCCCACTCGCGGTAGCGCTCGACCATCGCCGGCGCCTCGCCGTCGGGCCCGTCGAACTCGGGAAGCTCGCCCGCATCGCTCGCGACGAACACGGCGCCGTCGGTGTCGACGAGGCCCTGATCGTTCCAGCGTGCGAGCGGCTGGTGCTCGGTGAGCTCGATTTCGAGGCGATCGGGCCATTGCCGGCGCAGCGCAACGCTCTTCACCCACGGGATGCGCGCGAACGCTGCGCGCGCCGCACCGAGATCCATCGAGAAGAAAGTCCCGGAAAGGTCGCCGCGGACGACGCTCGCGACCCACGCGGGATTTACGCGCACCGGTGATGTCGTCACGACGACGTGCCGGATCGCGAAGAGCGGCAATCGCGCGACCCAGCCGAGCGCGGCCCAGGCGAGAAACGCGCAGGCGATCAGCGCGAGCGTCACCGCGATCGCGTTCAACTGGCGCGCGTCATCCCACATGCGCGCCCCGCAGGATTTCGAGACAGAGCTCGCCGAAGGACATGCCGGCCTGCCGCGCCGCCATCGGCACGAGGCTGTGCCCGGTCATTCCAGGCGACGTGTTGACTTCGAGGAACGAATACGAGCCATCGGCGCGCAGGATCAGGTCGAGGCGACCCCAGCCGCTGCAGCCGACGACGTCGTAGGCGGCGAGCGAGCGCTCGCGAATCTCGTCCTCGACGGCGGCCGGCAGCCCGCTCGGGCACAGATAGCGCGTCGCGTCCGAGAAGTACTTGTGGTGATAGTCGTAGTTGCCGTCTGGCGCTTCGATGCGGATCAGCGGCAGCGCGCGCCGCCCGACGATCGACGCGGTCACCTCGACGCCGACGACGAGCTCCTCGACGAGCACCAGTGGATCGTGACGCGCGGCTTCCTCCCACGCGACGCGAAGCTCGTCGTGATCGACGCCGGTGACGCGCGTGATGCCGATCGTCGAGCCTTCGCGCGCGGGCTTCACGATCAACGGCAGCCCGAGCTCCGCGACGACGCCCATCCAATCCGTTGCGGCATCGACCACGCGGTAACGCGGCGTCGGAATACCGCTCGCGAGCCAGACGAGCTTCGTGCGCCATTTGTCCATCGCGAGCGCCGACGCCATGACGCCGCTGCCGGTGTACGGAAGGTGCAGCGTTTCGAGCGCGCCCTGCACGGTGCCGTCCTCGCCGAAACGCCCGTGCAGCGCGATGAACACGCGCTCGAAGCCGTCGCGGCGCAATTCGAAGAGGTCGCGCTCGGCGGGGTCGAACGGATGCGCGTCGACGCCCTGCTCGCTTAGTGCCGCGAGCACGGCGCGCCCCGACATCAGCGAGATCTCGCGCTCGGCGGACGGTCCGCCGAGGAGCACGGCGACCTTGCCGAATTCGCCGGCCGCGCTCATCGCGCTTGCCTCGCGCATCGACGCGCGGGCACCGCCGACGCAGGCATCGCGGCCGCCAGTGCAGTCGGGGTGCGCCGCCGCGCTCGGAGTCCGTGAACGCCTGCGTGCGGGTCCCGGCGCTTGCTTCGCAAGGTGTGCGCCGGTGGCCGACGAAATTCGGTGCAGTGCTCGCCGCGCCACCCGCGACGGCAGGCACTCCCACTCGCGCGCGGCGCACCCCGACCGCGCTGGCGGCCGCTCGCCGCAACAAGCCCTGCGCGGCGTCCGACGGGCGCGCAGCCCGCTGCCGGCGAGCCAATGCGCTGCGCACTCGTCCCACGGCCCGACGCCTCGCAGCCCGCTGTCGGTGGGCCAATGCGCTGTGCGCGAGTGGGAGTGCC
>DASVGI010000131.1:0-7329 GCA_036379595.1 Casimicrobiaceae bacterium
CGGGGAGCTGCGCGGCGCTCACCGGCCAGCCCTGGGCGCCGCAGCGCGATCAGCAGTGAACCTCACCCGTGCGGTATCGGCTGTGCGGGTGCGACCGGTGCCGCAGGTGACGCCGGTGTAGCGGGCGTAGCAGGTGGCGCAGGCGCCGCGGGCATCGCAGATGGCGCGGGTACGCCCGAGGACCCGGGCGCTGCCGGCGCCGCGGCCCCGGGTGCGGCGCGACGCGACGGGCCCTTGCCTTCGAGCTCGCGCCGCTTGTCGGGCGGCAGGCTCTGGTATTCCTTCCACTTCTGGCGCATCTCCTTCTTCTTCTCGGGAGGCAGCGACTTCAGCGACTTGTAGCGCGCTCTCGCGGCGTTGCGCTGCTCGGGAGTGAGGTCGGCCCAGGTGCGCATCTGCGTCTGGATCCGCTGCTGCTCGGCGGGGGTCATCTTCTTGTAGCGGTGCGCGAGCCCGAGCCACTTCTGCTTGCGCGTCGCGTCGAGCCTGGGCCAGTCGGGTTCGAGCGGCGCCAGCACCTCGCGCTCATACGGTGTGAGCTGGCTCCAGGCGGGCGACCTGGAGCCTGGCTGGGCGATGCACGGCGACGCCGCCAGCCACAGCGCCGCGATAGCCGCGATCAGTGCTCGTACGACGTATTGAGCCAAGTCTGGAATCCCCGGTCCAGAAGAGCGTCGATCGGGAGGTCCGATGACAGGATCTGCGTGTCGAGGTCGGCGTATTCGTGGGCCTGGTCGCTGAGCTGCGTCCGGCGCCATTGCTGCCAGCCGACCCCGGTGCCGATCACGAGCAACGCGACCGCTGCCCAGCGGGTTGCGACCGCCCAGCCGCGGCGCTGCAGCGGGCGTGCCCGACCGCCGTCGCCACTGCGCCCCGCCGGCACGTCGTCGCCGAGCCTTGCCAGGGCCGCCGCGCGCGCCTGTTGCAGGCGGAAGGCGGTGCCGGGCCGGAGCGCATCGACTCCGCGGTCGAGGTAGGGGGTCAGCTTGCGGGCGAAGTCGGCGTCGCGATCGGTCATGGGGTCACCCCTCTTGCCTTCAGCATGTCGGCCAAGGCATGGACGGCCCGGGAACAGTGCGTCTTGACGCTTCCTTCCGAACAGCCCATCGCCGCCGCGGTCTCCGCGACGTCGAGTTCTTCCCAGTAACGTAACAGGAAAGCCTCGCGTTGACGCGCCGGAAGCCGGGAAAGCGCCTGCTCGATCACGGCGATCATCTGGGCCTGCTCGGCGAGTTCGGCGGGATCGGCCGTCGCGTTCGAATCCGAACGGGCCGGCAAAGTTTCCAGCGGATCGTGCTCTTCGTCGCGCTCCTCCTTCTGGCCGAGGGCGGAGAGCAGCGTCATCCAGAGCGAGCGGACCTTGAGACGCCGGAAATGGTCGCGGATCGCGTTCTGCAGGATCCGCTGGAACAGCATCGGCAGCTCGGCCGCGGGCTTCCCGGCGTAATGCTCGGTCAGCTTCAGCATCGCGTCCTGGACCACGTCCAGGGCCGTGTCTTCGTCGCGGACCGCGAACATTGCCTGCTTGAACGCCCGCCGTTCGACCTCGGCCAGGAAGCTCGATATTTCCGCGTGAGATGCCAGGTTGTGTGTCCGTCTGTTTTCGCGGCGGATTATATGCTCGGGGGATGACCCGCCAGCCGGCCCGGGATCGTCCACTGCCGCGTTTGCTGCACCGAACAAATCCGGCTTGACCTGCAGGCCGCTTTGCCGGTACTGTGCGGATCCGGCTCGCGAGAGCCGGATGTTGTAGTGCAGCAAAGACCGGCGATGCTCCCTCCGCGGCGCCACAAGCGCCAACGAGCCTCCCTGGAGCGCGGTCAGCATGCCCCAGACGCGCCTTTCTATCCGATCGAGCCTGGGTCGGCGAGCGCTCGCCAGCGAGCGCAAGGAGTCGCGCTCTCACCGCAAGCGGTGCGAGCGATCAATGATCGGCGTTGCAGCGACGTGAGGCGACAGGCATGTCATCGACGGGTGCGGAAATCCTGATCCGCTGTCTGCAGGAAGAGGGCGTCGAGTACGTCTTCGGCTATCCGGGCGGGGCGGTCCTCAATCTCTACGACGAGCTCTTCAAGCAGACGAAGATCAAGCACGTCCTCGTGCGCCACGAGCAGGGCGCCGTGCACGCCGCCGACGGCTACTCGCGCTCGTCGCAGAAGATCGGTGTCGCGCTGGTGACGTCTGGCCCGGGAGTCACGAACGCGGTGACGGGCATCGCGACCGCGTACATGGACTCGGTGCCGATGGTCATCATCACCGGGCAGGTGCCGACGAGCGCGATCGGGCAGGACGCCTTCCAGGAGTGCGACACGGTCGGCATCACGCGGCCCTGCGTCAAGCACAACTTTCTCGTGAAGGACGTCGCGAACCTCGCGGTGACGATCAAGAAGGCGTTCTATCTCGCTACGACCGGGCGGCCCGGACCGGTGCTGGTCGACATTCCGAAGGATGTGTCGCAGGCGTCGGCCGAGTGGAGCTACCCGAAGACGATCGCGATGCGCTCGTACAACCCGGTCACGCGCGGTCACGCGGGGCAGATCAAGAAAGCGGTGCAGCTCCTGCTCGAAGCGAAGCGCCCGATGATCTACACCGGCGGCGGCGTGGTGCTGAACGACGCGGCCGAGTCGCTGACGCGCCTCGTGCGTCTGCTCGGCTATCCGTGCACGAACACGCTGATGGGACTCGGCGGCTTCCCGGGCACCGACCCGCAGTTCACCGGCATGCTCGGCATGCACGGCACCTACGAATCGAACATGGCGATGCAGCACTGCGACGTGCTGCTCGCCGTCGGCGCGCGCTTCGACGACCGCGTGATCGGCAATCCGGCGCACTTCTACCGCCCGGACCGCAAGATCATCCACATCGACATCGATCCGTCGTCGATCTCGAAGCGAGTGAAGGTCGACGTGCCGATCGTCGGCTACGTGCGCGACGTCCTCGACGAGATGACGAAGCTCGTCGAGTCGTCGCCGCAGCGCCCGGGCGGCGCCACGCTCAAGGCCTGGTGGGCGGAGATCAAGTCGTGGCAGGCGAAGGACTGCCTGCGCTACGATCGCGCGGCGACGGTGATCAAGCCGCAGTACGTCGTGGAGAAGCTCTACGAGATCACCGGTGGGGACGCCTTCGTGACCTCCGACGTGGGCCAGCACCAGATGTGGGTCGCGCAGTACTACAAGTTCGACAAGCCCCGGCGCTGGATCAACTCGGGCGGGCTCGGCACGATGGGCTTCGGTCTTCCCGCGGCGATGGGCGTGCAACTCGCCAATCCCGCGGCGACGGTCGCCTGCGTGACCGGCGAGGCGTCGATCCAGATGTGCATCCAGGAGCTTTCCACCTGCAAGCAGTACCACCTGCCGGTGAAGGTCGTGAACCTCAACAACCGCTACATGGGCATGGTGCGGCAGTGGCAGGAATTCTTCTACGGCAACCGCTACGCCGAGTCGTACATGGATGCGCTGCCCGATTTCGTGAAGCTCGCCGAGGCCTACGGCCACGTCGGTCTCCAGGTCGAGCGCCCGGGCGACGTAGAGGGTGCATTGCGCGAAGCCTTCGCGCAGACGGAGCGCCTCGTGTTCCTCGACTTCGTCACCGACCAGACCGAGAACGTGTTTCCGATGGTCCCCGGCGGCAAGGGGTTGACCGAAATGATCCTCGCCGAAGAGCTATGAATGATCCTCGCCGACGAGCTATGACCTCGCTGCGGAACGGACTGCGATGAGACACATCCTTTCGATTCTCGTCGAGAACGAAGCCGGCGCGCTGTCGCGCATCTCGGGGCTGTTTTCGGCGCGCGGCTACAACATCGAGTCGCTGACCGTGGCGCCGACCGAGGACCCGACGATGTCGCGGATGACGATCGTCACCAGCGGCTCGGACGACGTGATCGAGCAGATCACGAAGCAGCTGAACAAGCTGGTCGAGGTCGTCAAGGTCGTCGACCTGACCGACGGCAACCACATCGAGCGCGAGCTGATGCTGGTCAAGGTCCGCGCAGCCGGTAAGGATCGCGACGAGATGAAGCGCCTCGCCGACATCTTCCGCGGCCGCATCCTCGACGTCACCGACAAGAGCTACACGATCGAGCTGACCGGCACCGGCTCCAAGCTCGATGCGTTCCTGCAGGCAATCGAGCCCGGCGTGATCCTCGAAACGGTGCGCACCGGGGCATCGGGGATTGGGCGCGGGGAGAGGATATTGAGGGTATAGGAGTGGGGATAGAGGACAGGGGATCGAGGATAGCGGGGCGAGGAGAGGGGACAGGGGATCGAGGAGCGAGGATAGGGGAGCGAGACTTTGGCACGGAGGGCGGTGCTGGCAGCGTCGATCCTCGATCCTCACTCCTCTATCCTGACTCCACACTCCTCGATCCTCCAAAAACACACTGCAGAGGAATCGCTATGAAGGTCTACTACGAAAAAGACACCGACCTGTCGCTGATCAAGGGGCGCAAGGTCACGATCGTCGGCTACGGGTCGCAGGGCCATGCGCATGCGCAGAACCTCGCCGATTCGGGGGTCAAGGTGACCGTCGGCCTGCGCAAGGGCGGCGCGTCGTGGGACAAGGCGAAGAAGGCGGGGCTCAAGGTCGCCGAGGTCAGCGACGCGGTCAAGGGCGCCGACGTCGTGATGATGCTGATGCCCGACGAGGGGATCGCTGCCGTGTACGCCGCGGATGTCGAGCCGACCATCCGCAAGGGTGCGGCGCTCGCCTTCGCCCACGGCTTCAACATCCACTACGGACAGGTCGTGCCGCGTGCCGATCTCGACGTGATCATGGTGGCGCCGAAGGCTCCCGGCCATACGGTGCGCTCGACCTACGTCGCGGGCGGCGGCGTGCCGATGCTGATCGCCGTGCATCGCGACGTCTCGGGCAAGGCGCGCGACCTTGCGCTCTCGTACGCTGCGGCGATCGGCGGCGCGCGCGCGGGAGTGATCGAGACCAATTTCCGCGAGGAGACCGAGACCGACCTCTTCGGCGAGCAGACCGTCCTCTGTGGCGGGCTCGTCGAGCTCATCAAGGCGGGTTACGAGACGCTGGTTGCCGCCGGGTATGCGCCGGAGATGGCCTACTTCGAGTGCCTGCACGAAGTGAAGCTGATCGTCGACCTGATCTACGAGGGCGGCATCGCGAACATGAACTACTCGATCTCGAACAACGCCGAGTACGGCGAATACGTCACCGGACCGAAGATCGTCACCGACGACACGCGGCGCGCGATGCGCGAGGCGCTGACGCGCATCCAGACCGGAGAGTACGCGAAGGATTTCATCCTCGAAAACCGCGCCGGTGCGCCGACGTTGAAATCGCGCCGGCGGCTCACTGCCGAGCATTCGATCGAGCAGGTCGGCGAGAAGCTGCGCTCGATGATGCCGTGGATCGGCCGCAATCGCCTGGTCGACCAGTCGCGCAATTGAGGTCGGCGCCGCGCTCGCCGCGGCGTCGGGTCGACCGACGACGGGCGGTGACGCGCCGAGCGGCGACGGTATACTAGCCGCCGGTCATAAGCGGCGGAGAAGATCGGTGGTCACGGCGATACACCAGCGCGGCTGGCTCGGGTTGATCGGACTGGTGCTGGCGCTCGTGATCGTCGCGCTGCTCGCGCGGACGATCCTGAAGGAGTATGGCCTCGCGGGGAATTCCGCCGCGACGACGCGCCACGTCAAGGTTCCCGGCGCACCCGACGTCGAATCGGCGGCGAACATCACCCCGAAGAACGCAATGGAGCGCGCCCGAGCGCTGCAGGACGAGGTCCGCAAGGACGCTGCGGACGAGGAAAAGCGCATCGACGCCGCGACCTCGTCGAAGTGATCGCCCGTCGGGGCGATGTCACCTTGACTTCCTATCCGCATCCGTTGATCGCGCGCGAAGGATGGCCGTATCTCGGCATCGTCCTCGTCGTTGCCATCGCGCTCTCGCTCGCCGGCTGGTGGCTGCTCGCGGTGCTCGCGTGGATCGCGTTCGTGTTCGTACTGCAATTCTTCCGCGACCCTCCGCGGCAGGCGCCGGGCGAGCCCGACGCGGTGCTCGCGCCCGCGGACGGGCGCATCGTCAGCGTCGGGCCGGCGCGCGATCCGTTCCTCGAACGCGATGCGCTCAGGATCAGCGTGTTCATGAACGTCTTCAACGTGCATTCGAACCGCAGCCCCGTCGACGGCGAGGTGCGCAATGCCTGGTACCACCGCGGCAGCTTCGTCAATGCCGCGCTCGACAAGGCTTCGCTCGAAAACGAGCGCAACGCGCTGGCGCTCGTGACCCCGTCCGGAGCCGAGGTCACCTGCGTTCAGATCGCCGGGCTCGTCGCGCGGAGAATTCTCTGCTACGTGAAGCCGGGGGACCGGCTGGCGCGCGGGCAGCGTTATGGCTTCATCCGCTTCGGCTCGCGCGTCGATCTCTATCTGCCGCCTTCGTCGATCCCGCGGACGCGCGTCGGCGACAAGGTCTACGCAACCGAGACCATCGTCGCGAACCTCGTTCGCTGACCCGGATCCGTCATCGGAGATGGCGACCATCCACGACGACTACCGGCACGAGCGGGTGCGGCTGAAGAACCGCGTCCGCCGGCGCGGCATCTTCCTGCTGCCGAACCTGTTCACCGCTGCCGCGCTCTTCGCGGGCTTCTACGCGATCGTGCAGGCGATGAACGTGAACTTCGATCACGCTGCCGTCGCGATCTTCGTCGCGATGGTGCTCGATGGACTGGACGGACGCGTCGCGCGGCTCACGCGCACGCAGAGCGCCTTCGGCGCGGAGTTCGACAGCCTCGCCGACATGGTGAGTTTCGGTGCGGCGCCCGCTCTCGTCATGTACGAATGGGTGCTGCGCGACCTCGGCAAGCTCGGCTGGGTGGCGGCGTTCGTCTATGTCGCCGGCGCGGCGCTGCGCCTCGCGCGCTTCAATACGCTGCTCGAAGTCGCCGACAAGCGCTGGTTCCAGGGGCTGCCGAGCCCGTCGGCCGCGGCGCTCGTCGCCGGCCTCGTCTGGGTCGTCGACGACCTCGGCTTCGACCCCGATGCACTGCGCTGGATCGCGTGCGTCGTCACGCTGTTCGCCGGCCTCACGATGGTGAGCAACCTGCGCTACTACAGCTTCAAGTCGATCAACCTGAAGAAGAGCGTGCCGTTCATGGCGCTCCTCGTCATCGTGCTGTTGATCGCGCTCCTCGTCTGGCAGCCGCCGCTCGTGCTGTTCGTGGGCTTCGTCGCGTACGCGGTGTCGGGCTACGTGGCGTCCGGGTGGCGCCGGTGGCGGGCCTGGCGCCTGCGGGCCTCGGGAAACGCCTGAGCGGCACGCCGTACGCCGCGCGGGCCGTCGCGTAGGGTGTGGCGCGGG
>DASVGI010000132.1:0-23996 GCA_036379595.1 Casimicrobiaceae bacterium
TCCTTCGCGAAGAAGCGGTAGCCGTCGGTCGCCATCATGCTGACCCAGTCGTAGCAGCCCGCGTGGCAGACGAACGCGCGATAGCGGTCGCTGTGCCCGTTCATGTACGCGACCATGAAACCGCCGTAGCTGCCGCCCGCCGCAACGACGCGTGCGCGATCGACGTATCCGCGACGCAGCAGATGGTCGGTGCCGGCCTCGAGGTCGGCCATCTCGCGCTCGCCGTAGTGGCCGGTGATCGACTCGATGAACTTCTGGCCGAAGCCCGACGAGCCGTGGTAATTGACCTGCGCGACGACGTAGCCCTGCCCGGCGAACACCTGATTGTTCCAGCGGAAATGCCAGCCGTCGTGGTGCGCCGAATGCGGACCGCCGTGGATCACCTGCATGAGCGGCCACTTGCGGCGAGGATCGAAACCAGGCGGGAACGTAACCAGCATCTGCACCGGCTCGCCGCGAAAGCCCTTCAGCACGACTTCGCGCACGTCACCGATGGCGTGGCGACGCATCAGCGCGTCGTTCAGCGTCTCGAGCGGCCGCTCGGCGCTGCCATCGCCGCTGCACGCGAAAAGCGCCGGTGGATGGCGCGCCGTACTGCGGTTGAACGCGAGCACGTGTCCATCGGACGACGCCGCGAATCCCGCGACCGCGCCACCGGCGACGACGCGCTCGGGCTCGCCACCCGCGATCGGATAGCGCCAGATGCCGATGCGGCCGCGATCCTCGACCAGCGCCATCACCGCCGAGGTATCCGGCACCCAGCGAAGCTCGGTGCTCGCGCGATCGAAGCGCGGCGCGACGGTGACGCTCCTCCCGGTCCGGCGCTCGACGAGCCGCAGGCGGCCCTGATCGTTGAATGCGCGCGCCGTATCGTAGGCGTGATACGCGATCCAGCGCCCATCGGGCGAATAGCGCGGGTGCTCGTCCGACATGCCGCTCGTCGCGGTCAGGTTGCGCACGCGCCGCGTGGAGAGGTCGACGACGACGATGTCGCAGCGGTTCATCATCGCGGGCTCGTCGGCGGGGTCGATCGTCAGCGCAAGCTCGCGCCCGTCCGCAGCGATGTCGTAGTGCTCGGCCGTCGGGTCCCACGGCTGCAGCGCAAGACCGGTGCCGGCAAGAAGATCGGTGCAACGACCGGTCGCAACGTCGCAGACGAACACGTGCGGCTCGCGGCCGTCGGCGAGCCAGTGGTCCCAGTAGCGGTACTCGCCGCGCTCGGTCACCCAGGCCTTGACCTTCGACTCTTTGCGCTCGGCGAGGCGCTTCTTCTGCGCGGCGTCGCCACGCAGCTCGGGCCACACCCATGCGACGAACGCGATGCGGCGGCTGTCCGGGAACCACTTGATCGCCGTCACACCACCCGCCGCGCTGCCGACGCGTTTCGCTTCGCCGCCGCCCGGCGCGATCACGTAGAGCTGCGCGTGCTCATCGTCCTTGCGTTTGGCCGTGAACGCGATCGAGCGCCCGTCGGGAGACCACGCGGGATTGGTGTCCTTGTCGCCGCCGGTGAGTGGCGCCGCGCGCGACGCGATTCCATGCGCCAGTGCTCGCGTGCCGGCGGGAACCGCTCGCGCGCCGGTCGCAGCCGTTCGCATCCCAGTCGGAAAGATCCACAGCACCGTCGATTCCTCGTTGCACGCGGTGTCCCACGACGTAACGGCCGCGCAGGCGGCGCTGCCATCGGGTGCGATCGTCGGGCTGCCGATCCTCTTCACCGCCCACAGCGCGTCTACGTCGAATGGCTTGCGGGATCGGGGCGCAGCGCGGCGGTGGCGGGGCATCGAGGCTTCCTTTGGGCGTAGAATGAACGCCGCGATTCTAGTCCGTACGCCGTTCGCGCCCGCGATCCTCGTGGACGCGCGGTGGCGGTGTCCTGCGAAGCTGCCGCGATGAACTACCGCCGCCTCGGGCGCTCCGGATTGAAGCTGAGCGAACTCTCGCTCGGCTCGTGGGTGACCTACGGAAACCAGCTCGACGCCGCGTTGGCGCGCGAATGCATGGCCGCCGCGCACGACGCCGGTGTCAATTTCTTCGACAACGCCGAGGCCTACGCGAAAGGCCGCGCCGAATCGATCATGGGCGAGGCGCTGAAGGCGCTCGCGTGGCGGCGCGAATCCTACGTCGTGTCGACGAAGTTCTATTGGGGCCTCAACGACGGACCCAACGAGCGCAACACGCTGAACCGCAAGTACCTGATCGAGGCGATCGACGGTTCGCTCCGCCGTCTCGGCCTCGAGCACGTCGACATCGTGTTCTGCCACCGCGCCGATCCCGACACCCCGATCGAGGAGACGGTCCAGGCCCTCGACGACATCATCCGCGCGGGCAAGGCACTCTACTGGGGCACGTCGGAATGGAACGCGGGCGAGATCGCCGCCGCGTGGGAGATCGCCGAGCGCCACCACCTGCACAAGCCGGTCGCCGAGCAGCCCCAGTACAACCTGTTCCACCGCGAGCGCGTCGAGCGCGAATATGCGCGGCTCTACGTCGACTACGGCATCGGCACGACGACCTGGAGCCCGCTCGCATCGGGGCTACTGACCGGCAAGTACGACGACGGCATCCCTGCGGGCTCGCGTGCGTCGCTGAAGGGCTTCGAGTGGCTTTCCGAGCGCATCACCGACCCGCAGAAGCTCGCGAAGGTCCGCGCGCTCGCGCCGATCGCGGAGGAGCTCGGTTGCAGCCTTGCCCAGCTCGCGATCGCGTGGTGCGTGAAGAACCCGAACGTGTCGACGGTGATCACCGGCGCGAGCCGCCCCGCGCAGGTGATCGAAAACATGCAGGCGCTCGACGTCGTGCCGAAGCTCACCGCCGAGGTGATGGCGCGCATCGACTCGATCACTCATCCGCAGCCATGAATCCGCTCGAATCCTGGAGCGAGGAGCAGCGCTCGGCGTTTCTCTACCGCGCTTGCGCGGATGCGGAATCCGGCACCTCGCGCGCCGATCTGTTCCGTCGTCTCGCCGGAGAGGCCGAGGCCCAGGCTGCGATCTGGCGCGCCCAGCTCACCGCGCGCGGTCATCCGGCTCCGGGGCCGTTCGTTCCCGATGCGCGGACGCGGCTCGTCGCGCGCCTCGTGCAGTGGCTCGGCCCGCGACGTCTGCGCAACGTGCTCTCGGCGATGAAGGTGCGCGGGATGGCGGTTTACGGAAGCGCGCCGCCGGAGGGCGGCCACGCGGCGCCGCCGGCGGGCGCCGTCTTCGAGCGCCGGCATCGCGGGCTCGCGAGCGGCGGCAACCTGCGCGCCGCGGTGTTCGGCGTCAACGACGGCCTCGTGTCGAACGCGAGCCTGATCCTCGGCGTCGCGGGTGCCAGCAACGATCTCAAGGTCGTCGTGCTGACCGGCGTCGCCGGCATGGCGGCCGGCGCGCTCGCGATGGCCGCCGGCGAGTACGTGTCGGTGCAGTCACAGCGCGAGTTCTACGAGTACCAGATCGGCCTCGAGCGCGACGAGCTCAAGACCTACCCGGAGGCCGAGGCGCAGGAGCTCGCGCTGATCTACGCCGCCAAGGGTCTGCCGCCGCGCCAGGCTGACCGTCTCGCGAAGCGCCTCGTCGCCGATCCCGAGCACGCGCTCGACACGCTGGCGCGCGAGGAGCTCGGCCTCAATCCCGCCGAGCTCGGCTCGCCCCTCGGCGCAGCAGTAAGCTCGCTGCTCTCGTTCGCCGTCGGCGCGCTGCTTCCGCTCGCGCCGTGGCTGCTCGGGTCGGGGACGCGCGCGCTCGTCTGGACGATCGGCGTCGCCGCGCTCGGCCTCTTCGGCGTCGGCGCGACGCTGTCGCTCTTCACCGGGCGCAGCGCGGTGCTATCGGGCCTGCGGATGCTGGCGCTCGGCGCCGCCGCGGGCGCGATCACGTTCGGCCTCGGGCACCTGCTCGGCGTCGCCGCACGGTAGCGCCGCACACCGTGCCGCGCGAACCGCGCGCCGTGCCGCGCGCCGTGCCGCGCGAGCCGCGGTGGCTGTGTCCGAAAGGGCCCGGAGTCCGTAAACGCCTTCCTGCGGGTACCCGGCGCGGCGCGCCAGGTGTGCGGCGGTGGCTGCCGAAGGTCAGTGCTGGGCGCACCGCGCCACCCGCGACGGAAGGCACTCCCACGGGCCTTTTCGGACACAGCCACCGCGGCTCGCCTGACAGAGTCGAGTGGCACGCGGATCCGCCTTGCCGGCGCAGGCAGACTGGATGCACGTACGCTTGGCGCACGCACGCTGCACGCGGGGCGCTGCACGGTTCGCATGGCACGCGAGCGGCGCGCTCGAGCACTGCAGTCCGATCGGCACGGCGCCGCCGCGTGGCTCGCGGGCGCGCGGTGCGGTTCGTCCCTCAGGGCGCCTGAGGCGCAGTCGTCGCAAGCGGGTGGCGCGGGGAACCCACCACCACTTCTCGGCCGCCGCAGTCGCACACCGGGCGAGTCCGCGCCGGGACCCGCTCGACGACGCGGTTGCGCCGCCGAAGCCCTGCGGGACGAATCGCACCACGGGCCGGCGAGCCACGCATGGGCGAGCCGCGTGCCGGCGAGCCGCACGCGGGAAAAACAAGACCGCGATGGAGTTGCCCCCATGCGGCCTTGTCGTGGCGACCGGACGGACAGGAGATCGCCCGGTCGTGTCCTGCGAAAGCGATTGAACCTGCGCTACGCGCTCCGGCTCACTTCGCCTTCATGCACTCGCTGCGTGCCTTGTCTGCTTCTTCCTTGCTCATGCCCTTCGTCTTCGCGTTGCACTCGGCGAGCTTGCTCTTCGGCTTGCTTTCCGCCTTCATCGGCTTCGCCTTCAGGCACTCATTGACGAAGTTCTGGCGATCCTTGCCTTCGAGCTTCTTCTCGCCGGCCTGCGTCTGGCACGCTTTCATCTTATTGGCCTGTGCGTTGGCGGCGAACGACGGCGAAGCGAAAGCCGCAAACGCGCCGATTGTCGCCAGGATGAGGAGCTTCTTCATGAACGGACCTTTCTCGGGTAAACGATTGTCTTGGTTGACCTGCGGGACCTTCAGCAGGCGGCCAGGAACGCCGCCCGAGTAGACGCTGGTTTCAGTCTACGGCAAGCTCAACGCGCAGGGCAACGAATGCGCTGACAGCGGACGCGGAACTGTTGCGCAGGTGGTATCTTGCGATGCAGCATCGGCGAAATGCGTCGCGGGCAGACCTCTCGATTCAAATGAAATATCGACCACAACCAGCTGAATCCATTATTTAAAATTCTACACATGATTCTCGTACTTGAACCCAATACGCACCCCGAGAGTCCGGAATACCGGATGCTGATCGGCGAGCTCGAGCGGCTCTCCAATATCGACTACCGCGTGCATCGCGAAGTCGGCAAGGAAGTGACGCTGACCGAGATCTATCTGATCGGGAATACCGGCGCGCTCGGCACCGAGCAGATGCAGGTGCTGCCGTGCGTCGCGAAGGTCGTGCGGGTTTCCGAAGCGTATCGCGTGCTCGGGCGCCATCAGCAGGGTGACGACCGGCCATCGTCGTTCGACTACAACGGCGTCCACTTCGGGCAGGACAGCCTCAACGTGTTCGCCGGGCTCTGCGCCGTCGACTCGCCCGAGTCGGTGGGCGCGATGATGCAGGCGCTCGCCGCGCGCGGCCAGGTGTGCACGCGAATGGGAGCCTACAAGCCACGCACGTCGCCGTATGCGTTCCAGGGCTTCGGCGCCAAGTGCCTGCCCTACGTATTCGAGCTCGCGGGTCGACACGGCATTCGCGTAATCGCGATGGAGATCACCCACGAATCGCACATCGACGAGATCCGCGACGCGCTCGCGCGGACGGGTAATCCGACCGGAGTGATGCTGCAGATCGGCACGCGCAACACGCAGAACTTCGAGCTCCTGAAGATCGTCGGCAGGCAGCAGGAATTCCCGGTGCTGATCAAGCGCGGCTTCGGCATCACGCTCGACGAGTCGCTCAATGCGGCCGAGTACCTCGCGACCGAAGGCAATCGCAAGATCGTGTTCTGCCTGCGCGGGATGAAGACGAACATGGGCGATCCGCACCGCAATTTCGTCGACTTCTCGCACGTGCCGGTGGTGAGGCGCCTGACGCGCATGCCGGTCGGGATCGATCCTTCGCATTCGGTCGGCTCGCGCGCGCGCGCGCCTGACGGTCTCCTCGACATCTTCCACGTCGTCGCGCAGGGTGTCGTCGCCGGCGCCAACATGATCCTGGTCGACTTCCATCCCGACCCGGCTCGGGCCCTGGTCGACGGACCGCAGGCGCTCTTGCTTTCCGAGTTGTCGCACTTCCTCGACGACGTCGCGATCGCGCGCGACGCCTACACCCGCCGTGCCGCGCTCGCGCGCCGTTCCGTCGCCGCGAGCTGACGGTTACCGCTCTCCGCGCTGGCTGCCCGGAGGTCACGCGCAGACCGTCTGGCCGTATCGGCTGAGGCGGCGTCCGGTGCCGCTGCGCCGAGAGCGCGTCGAGATCCCGGACGGTGATTTCTGGGATTTCGACTGGCTCGACGCCAATCTCGGGCGCGATGTCGCGGCGCCGACGCTGGTGCTGTTCCACGGCCTCGAGGGCGGCTCGGACTCGCACTATGCGCAGGCGCTCTTCGGCGCACTCGCGGCACTCGGCTGGCGCGGGGTCGTTCCGCACTTTCGCGGCTGCAGCGGCGAGCCGAACCGAATGCCGCGGGCGTATCACTCGGGCGATCACGAGGAGGTCGGCGCGATGCTCGCCGCGGTGCGCGCGCGCGTCGGCGAGCGCACGCCGCTCTACGCGGTCGGAGTGTCGCTCGGCGGCAGCGCACTCCTCAACTGGCTCGGACGCGCCGGCGTCGACGGCAGCGAGACCGTGCGCGCCGCCGCCGCGGTGTCGGCGCCGCTCGATCTCGTCGCGGCGGGGATCTCGATCGGACGCGGCGCCAATCGCGCCTACACCTATCACTTTCTCGCGACGCTGAAGCCGAAATCGCTCGCGATGGCCGCACGCTTTCCGGGCCTTCTCGATCCTGCAAGCATTCGCCGCGCGCGGACGCTGCGCGCATTCGACGACGTGGTGACCGCGCCGCTGCACGGCTTCGCCGATGCGCTCGATTACTGGACGCGAGCGTCGTCGAAACCGTGGCTCGCGCGCATTGCGGTGCCGACGCTCGTGCTGAACGCGCGCAACGATCCGTTCATCCCCGCGCGCTCGCTACCCGGGCCGAACGAGGTGAGCAAGGCGATCGTGCTCGAGCAGCCGCGTCACGGTGGCCACGCGGGTTTCGCGCGCGGACCGTTTCCCGGTAACGTCGATTGGCTGCCGCGCCGGTTGCTACACTTCTTCCTCCACGAAGCCGGCGCGCCCGCCCATGCATCCCGAGATCTTCAAGGCTTATGACATCCGCGGCATCGTCGGGCGCAACCTGACGCCCGAGGTCGTCCACGCGATCGGCCACGCGCTCGGCGACCTCGCGCGCGAGCGCGGCCGCAAGGCGATCGCGATCGGCCGCGACGGGCGACTGTCCGGCCCGATGCTCGCGCAGGCACTCTCGGCGGGTATCCGCTCGGCTGGCGTCGACGTGATCGACCTCGGCATGGTCGCGACGCCGATGGCCTATTTCGCCGCACAGCATCTTGGCACCGCCTGCGCGGTGATGGTCACCGGCAGCCACAATCCGCCCGAATACAACGGCCTCAAGATGGTGATCGATGGCACGACGCTCTCGGGCGACGCCATCCAGGACCTGCGCGCGCGCGTCGAGCGCGGCGCGGGTGCTGCCGAACGCGCGCCCGGCGCCGAGCGCGGCATCGACATTGCACCGCCCTACTTCGATCGCATCGCCTCCGACGTCCGCCTTGCGCGGCCGCTCACGATCGCCGTCGATTGCGGCGACGGCATCGCCGGCGCCTTCGCACCCGCACTCTATCGACGCCTCGGCTGCGACGTCGTCGAGCTCTTCTGCGAGGTCGACGGCCATTTTCCGAATCACCACCCCGACCCGTCGCAACCGAAGAACCTCGAAGACCTGAAGCGGCGCCTTGCGCGCGGCGACTGCGAGCTCGGCCTCGCTTTCGACGGCGACGGCGATCGCCTCGGCGTCGTCACGCCGGCCGGCCACGTCATCTATCCGGATCGCCAGTTGATGCTGTTCGCCGCCGACGTCCTCGAGCGCGCTCCCGGCGCGACGATCATCTACGACGTCAAGTCGACGCGCAACCTGAAGCCGTGGATCGAGCGTCACGGCGGCGTGCCGCTGTTGTGGAAGACGGGGCATTCGCTGATCAAGGCGAAGATGAAGGAGGTCGGCGCGGCGCTCGCCGGCGAGATGAGCGGCCACACGTTCTTCGGCGAGCGCTGGTACGGCTTCGACGACGGCCTTTACGCCGGTGCGCGCCTCCTCGAGATCCTGTCGCGCAGCGACAATCCCGCGGCGGTGCTCGACGCCCTCCCCGACGCCGTCTCGACGCCCGAGCTCAACCTCGCGTGCGCCGAGGGCGAGCCGCACGCGCTGATCGCGCGCCTGCAGAACGAGGCACGCTTTCCGGATGCGAGCGAGGTGATCCGCATCGACGGCCTGCGCGTCGAATATGCCGACGGCTTCGGGCTCGCGCGCGCATCCAACACAACGCCGATGATCGTGCTCCGCTTCGAGGCCGACGACGCGGCGGCGATGGAGCGGATCCAGGCCGACTTCCGACACGCGCTCACTGCCGCGAAACCCGGCGTCGAGCTCCCCTTCTGAACGCGACCGCGAGCCCCCAGGACCGATGATCACCGTCTCCGACGTCGAAACCGCCCGCGAGCGCATTCGCGGCGGCATCTACGAGTCGCCGTGCGTCGAATCGATCCCGCTGTCGCAGCTGACCGGCGCGCACGTCTACTGCAAGCTCGATTACCTGCAGCGCACCGGAAGCTTCAAGGAGCGCGGCGCGCGCAACGCGCTGTTGCAGCTCGGGCCCGAGGCGAAGCGTCGCGGCGTGATCGCCGCGTCGGCGGGCAATCATGCGCAGGGTGTCGCGTACCACGGCGCACTCCTCGGGATTCCGGTGACGGTCGTCATGCCGCGCTTCGCGGCGCTCGTCAAGGTGACGAACTGCCGCCAGCTCGGCGCCAATGTGATCCTCCATGGCGCCGATCTCACCGAAGCGCGCAGCGAGGCCGAGGCGATCGCGCGGAAGGACGGCCTCACGTTCATCCACCCGTTCGACAACGAGCACGTCATCGCCGGGCAGGGAACGGTTGCGCTCGAGGTCCTCGAGCAGACGCCGGACCTCGAAGCGATCGTCGTTCCGGTCGGTGGCGGCGGGCTGCTCGCCGGAATCGGGACAGTGATCAAGGCGCGCCGTCCCGACGTGCAGGTGATCGGCGTCGAGCCGGCGCGCGCGGCCTGCTTGAGTGCAGGACTCGCCGCGGGGCGACCGGTGCAGATCTCGCTCGCACCAACGCTTGCCGACGGTCTCGCGGTCGCGCAGGTCGGCGAGCACCCGCTCGAAATCCTGCGCCGCGTCGCCGACCGGGTGGTGACCGTCGACGAGGCCGCGATCGCGCTCGCGGTGCTGCGCCTGATCGAGCTCGAGAAGAGCGTCGTCGAAGGTGCCGGCGCCGCCCCGCTCGCCGCCTTCCTCGCCGGCCGGCTCGACGATCTTCGCGGCAAGCGCGTCGTGCTGGTGCTGTGCGGGGGCAACATCGACCTCACGATGCTCGATCGCGTGATCGAGGTCGGTCTCGTCGCCGACGGTCGCCTCGCACGCTTCACGGTTTCGATCAGCGACCGGCCGGGCGGGCTCGCGAAGCTCGCGGAGGTGATCGCGTCGACCGGTGCGTCGATCAAGGAGATCGTCCACGACCGCGCGTTCTCCGGCCCCGATCTCTCGGAGGTGCGCGTCGTCTGCGTCGTCGAGACGACCGGGCAGGAGCACATCGCAGCGCTGCATCGCGCACTTTCCGACGCGCGCGTCACTGTCGTCACCTGACCGCGGCGAAGGCGCAGGCACGCGTGCCTCGATGCGTGCCGCGAGCGCTGCGCAGCGCGTCAACCGGCGGCGAGGAGATCCGGAGGCAGCGGCCCGCGGCGCTCGAGCGCGCTCACGTGCAGGCGGAACTGCCCGTCGAGCCGGTCGCGGAAGAAGTTGCGCAGCGTACGCGCGATCGTGCGAAAGGCGATCTGCTCCCACGGAACGTCGCGCTCGTCGAAGAGCTCGACTTCGAGGCTTTCCGACCCGGGACCGAAGTCGAGGTCGAGGAGCCGCGCGCGGAACATCACGTAGACCTGGCTGATCTGCGGCAGGCTGATCACCGTGAAGAGCTCGTCGAGGTCGACGCGCGCCTGCGCCTCCTCGAGCGTCTCACGCAAGGCTCCCTGCGCGAGCGTTTCGCCGTTCTCGAGAAAGCCCGCCGGAAGCGTCCACAACCCGCGCCGTGGCTCGATCGCACGCCGGCACAGCAGCACGCGGTCGTTCCAGACCGGCAGCGCACCGACGACGACCTTCGGATTCTGGTAGTGGATCGTGCCGCAGACGGCACAGACCCAGCGCTCGAGCGTGTCGCCGGCGGGAATGCGGAGCTCGAGTCCGCCGGCGCCGCATTGGCTGCAGAAGTTCATCGTCATCCGATCAATCGCTGCCGATCCTCGTCATCGCGCCGATCGCTGTCGATCCTCGGCAGCGGTTCGCCGGCGTATGATCGCAGCGTACGATCGATCCGCGCACTCGAGCGGAACCACGCGTCCTGGAGGCCGTCACGATGCCGCATCGCTCGTTGCTTCCCGAATCCGTCGAGCGATACGTGACGGCGCTCGCCGCCGACGAGCGCGAAGCTCCGTACGCGCGCAGGCTCCGCGAAGAGACGGCGCGCATGCCGATGGGCGGCATGCAGATCGGCCCCGACCAGGCGGCGCTCCTTGCGCTGCTCGTGCGCGCGATCGGCGCGCGGCGCGCGCTCGAAGTCGGCACGTTCACCGGCTACAGCGCGCTCGCGGTGGCGCAGGCGCTGCCCGCCGACGGGCGGCTCGTCTGCTGCGACGTGAGCGACGAATGGACGTCGATCGCGCGGCGCTACTGGCGCGAGGCCGGAGTCGACGACAGGATCGAGCTGCGCCTCGCACCGGCGCGCGAAACGCTCACCGCGCTCATCCGCGACTCGGGGCCGGGGAGCTTCGACTTCGCGTTCGTCGACGCCGACAAGACGGGCTACGACGGGTATTACGAGCAGTGCCTCACGCTGGTGAGACCCGGCGGATTGCTCGCCTTCGACAACACGCTGTGGAGCGGGCGCGTTGCGGACCCTACCGATCATGACGCCGACACGCTCGCGCTGCGCGCGCTCAACGCGAAGGCACATCGCGACCCGCGCGTCGATGCGTGCCTGCTCACCGTCGGCGACGGAGTGCTGCTGGTGCGCCGGCATTAGGCTGCGCACAAGGCGATCACAGCTTCAGCAGGTGCTGGCGGTAGTAGCGGAGCTCGGCGATCGATTCGTGCACATCGGCGAGCGCTTCGTGCTTGCCTTCCTTGGGGATGCCCTTGACGACTTCGGGCTTCCATCTGCGCGCGAGCTCCTTCAGCGTCGACACGTCGAGATTGCGGTAGTGAAACCAGTCCTCGAGCGCCGGCATGTACCGCGCGAGAAAGCGCCGATCCTGGCAGATCGAGTTGCCGCACATCGGTGACGCCTTGGCGGGAACGTGCTCGCGCAGGAAGGCAAGCGCTTCTGCCTCGACATCGGCCTCGGTGGCAACCGCCGCGCGCACGCGCGGAATCAGCCCCGTGCGCCCGTGGGTGCCCTGGTTCCACGCATCCATCGCCTCCAGCACCGGGTCGCTCTGATGGACGACGTATACCGGCGACTGCGCGACCGTGTCCAGTGCATGGTCGGTCACGACGATCGCCATCTCGAGAATGCGGTCGACGTCGGGCTTGAGGCCGGTCATCTCGAGGTCGATCCAGATCAGACGGTTCGGGTCTTGTGGCATGCGTGCACCGCGTAGAATGTAAGGCGCAATCATAGCGCCCCGATTCCTCGTTCACGCGTCGCAGGCAATAGCTGAAGAGGCGCGTTGGTATGGCCATCCCGGTTTTCAGCATAACGTTCGTCGTCTTTCTCGCGGCTTCGCTGGCCGTGCGCATCTGGCTCGCGCGGCGGCAGATTCGCTGTGTGCGCAGGCACCGCGACGACGTCCCGGCGGCGTTTTCGGCACGCATCGACGACGCGGCCCATCGCAAGGCGGCCGACTACACGATCGCCCGCGTGCAGGTCGAAGAAGTGGAAGCCGCCGTCGACATGTTGGCAATTTTTGCGCTGACGCTGGGTGGAGGGATCGCGGCGTTCGCACGCGCGACCGGTACGCTCGCGGCGCCGCCGCTGATCGCGGATCTCGCGCTGATCGCGGCCGTCGCACTTGTCGGCGGCGCGATCGCCTTGCCGTTCTCATGGTGGCGCAGCTTCCGCCTCGAAGCGCGCTTCGGCTTCAACCGCACCACGCCGAAGCGATGGCTCGCCGATATCGCCGGTGCGGCGCTCGTGACGGCGATCCTCGGCGCGCCACTCCTTGCCGCCGTGCTGTGGCTGATGAGCGCCGCGGGCGCGCTGTGGTGGCTCGACGCGTGGCTCGTGTGGGTCGCGTTCCAGGTCGCGCTCGCGGTGCTCTATCCGACGCTGATCGCCCCGCTCTTCAATCGCTTCACGCCGCTGCCGCCGGGTGCGCTGCGCGACCGCGTCGAGCGCCTGCTCGCGCGCTGCCGTTTCGGCGCGGCGCGGCTCTTCGTCGTCGACGGGTCGCGCCGCTCGTCGCACGCGAACGCCTGGTTCGCGGGCCTCGGTCGTGCGAAGCGTGTCGCGCTCTTCGACACGCTGCTCGACCAGTTGGCGCCCGACGAGGTCGAGGCGGTGCTCGCGCACGAGATCGGACATTATCGGCTGCACCACGTCGCGAAGCGCATCGCCTGGTCGGCGGCTCTGTCGCTCGTCGTGCTGGCGCTCTTCGCCGCTGTCGCGCGCGCGCCATGGTTTCTCGCCGGGCTCGGCATTCCGGCTGCCGAGGTGCCGGCGATGATGGCGCGTCCAGGCGTTGCGCTGATCCTCTTCGTGGTGGCGCTTCCCGCGTTCACGTTCGTGCTGGCGCCGGTCGCAAGCGCGTGGTCGCGCCGCCACGAATTCGAGGCCGACGCGTTCGCTGTGCGCCACGCGTCGGGACCCGCACTCGTCGCCGCGTTGACGCGGCTCTATGCCGACAACGCGTCGACGCTGACGCCCGATCCGCTGTATGCTGCGTTCCACGATTCGCATCCGCCCGCTGCCGAGCGCGTCGCGCGGATCCAGGGAGTGTCGGCATGACGAACCACGAGTCGCTCGAGATGCTCGCCGCCGAGCATTGCCGGCCGGGTGCGCCGCGGCTCGCCGCAGCGGACGTCGACGCCGGGCTGCGCGCGCTTCCGGGGTGGACGCTGCAGGACGGCGCGCTCTGCAAGACGTTCTCATTCGCCGACTATTACGCCACCGTGGCGTTCGTCAACGCGATCGCCTGGATCGCCCATCGCGAGGATCACCACCCGGACCTCGCGGTCTCGTACAACCGCTGTGGCGTCGCCTGGTCGACGCACGATGCCGGCGGCATCACCCGCAACGATCTCGTCTGCGCCGCGAAGGTGGAACGGCTCGCGGCCGGGTGAGCGCGCCGGCGCTCGGCCCGAGCACGCCAAGGCTCGGCGTGAGCACGTCGGGGCTCGTCGTCGCGACGTATCGCCGCCACTGCGTCGTCGACGTCGAGGATGCGGGCGGCATCGAATGTCAGCACAAGGGACGCCGGTTGACGCTCGCCTGCGGGGATACGGTGACCGTCGAGCGCCACGGCGGGCAAGGCGTCGTCGTCGGCGTGGCGCCGCGCTCGACGCTCCTCTATCGCTCCGACGCCTGGCGCGAAAAGCTCGTCGCGGCCAACGTCACGCAGGTGGTCGCGCTGGTCGCCCCGGACGTACCGGTCGACGAGCACCTCCTGAACCGCTGGATCGTCGCGGCGGAAGCGGAGCGCTGCCGCTTCGTGCTCGTCGTGAACAAGATGGATCTCCCCGCGTCCGATCGCTTCCTCGAACGCTTCGCCGCGTATCGGGCGCTCGGCTACCCGGTCGTCGCGCTCTCGGCACTGCGCGACGCGGCGCCATTGATGCCGTGGCTCGCCGGACAGCGCAGCGTGCTGATCGGCCAGTCCGGCATGGGGAAGTCGACGCTGATCAACGCGCTCGCGGCGGACGCGACGGCACCGACACAATCAATTTCGACGGCGCTCAGGAGCGGGCGCCACACGACGTCGTCGACGACGCTGCATCGCCTGGACGCGTGCGGTGGCGAGGACCCCGGCTGGATCATCGACTCGCCGGGCATGACGTTGTTCGGGCTCGCCCACTACGACGCGGCGACGCTCGAGCACGCGTTCGTCGAGTTGCGTGACCTTGTCGGAACGTGTCGCTTTCGCGACTGCCGGCACGACCGCGAACCGGGCTGTGCGGTGCAGGCCGCGGTGCACGCCGGGCGCGTTGCTCCGCAGCGCATCGCGCTCCTGCGCATGCTGATGAACGAATCGGCGGCCGCCGCGCATCGCGGCCGCTGACGGAGTCAGGGCGCCCAGTTCGCAAGCAATAGCAGCAGGACCAGCAGCAGCCAGAGCACCAGCGCACGCCAGACGAGGCCCACTGCAGACGGCAGCACCTCGGGCTCGACGACGTCGCCGACGCCGAGATCCGGACGAAGCTCGGGCTCGCCGCTGACGCCCGGAAGCGGCCCTCCCAGCCGCACGCCCAGCGCTCCGGCGCCGGTCGCGAGCACGATGCCGGCGGCGCCGCCTCCCAGCGCATCGGGCCAGTGGCGGGCCTGCGTGCGCCAGCAATAGATCGCGTCCTCGAAATCACCGACGGCAGCGAACGCGAGTGCGGTGAGTCGCGCCGGCAGCCAATCGAGCAGCCACAGGAAGCGCCGCGCCGGGTACCCGAATGCGTCGAGCGAGCGTGCGAGCGGGCCGGGATCTTCGCCGGGCCGCGATGCGCGCCAGTCCGCTGCGAGCAGCGTGGCGAGCCGATAGATCACCGCGCCCACCGGCCCCGGCAGCACGACGAACCAGAACAGGATCCCGAAAACCTGCCGGTACGCGTCGATCAGTCCGCGCTCGACGGCGAGGCGCGCAACGTCGTGCCCCGAAAGATCCGTCGACGAAGCACCGCGCCACCCGGCGAGCGCACGCCGCGCGGCTGGGATGTCGCCGTCACGCAACGCGGAGATGATGAGCGACAGCGCGTGGCTGAAGTGGCGAAAGCCCATCAGCAGGTACAGCACCGCGATGTCGAACACGAGTGCGAGCAGCGGATGGATCGATGCGAGCAGCCACGCGGCGACCGCGACCACAATCGCCGGCGGGGCCACGGCAGCGATCAGCGCCAGCACCCCCTGGCCGCGCGTGCCGCCGTTGATGTGCAGCTCGATCGCATGCGCGTAGCTGCGGAAAAGCCGCTCGGCGCTCGCCCGCCAGTCGAAGGCACGCCACTGCTCGAGACCGAGCGCGGCGAGGATTGCGATCAGCTTCATCGCCGCGGCACGGAGCCCGGCCGCACGTCAGGCAGCCGGCGGCAGCAGCGTGCGCACCGCGTCGGGCAGCGGCACCGGGCGGCCGGTCGTCCGATCGGTCCAGACGATGCGCGCCGCACCGTCGGCGCAGCAGCGCCCGTCGAACCACAGCTCGTAGAAACTGCCGATGCTGCTGCGGCCGGGATCGCCGAGATACATGCGCACCTCGACCTCCCCCGGGTAGACGAGCGGCTCACGGAACGTGCAGCTCGCGTTGACGATCACCGGTCCGTGCCCGCCGCGGTATCCATGCCCGTCCGCCAGCGCGTAGATCCATTCGATGCGCGCCTGCTCCATGTAGCGGAAGTAGACGGTGTTGTTGACGTGCCCGAGCATGTCCATGTCGCCCCAGCGCATCGACTGTCGCGATGTATGCACGAGCACCCGCCGTTCGTCCACGCAAGCGATCCCTCACGAGATTCGCGGGTGCGACGACACATCGACGTCTCTTCCAAACCCGCGACATCATTTCCGTAATCCCGCGTCATTATAATTGACGCCCCTGCGCCCGATGGCGGCGCAGCACGAGGCAGACGATGACGCGCGAAGCGATGGACTACGACGTGGTGATCGTCGGCGGCGGACCGGCCGGGCTCGCCGCGGCGATCCGCCTGAAGCAGCTCGCGAACGAGACCTCGCGCGCGATCTCGGTGTGCGTCGTCGAGAAGGGCTCTGAAATCGGCGCACACATCCTCTCCGGCGCAGTCGTCGACCCGCGCGCGCTCGACGAGCTGCTGCCGGACTGGAAGACGCGGGGCGCGCCGCTCGAAACCGCGGTCACCGAGGATCGCTTCGTCGTGCTCGGCGAGCGCGACGCGTGGCGCATTCCGAACTGGATGCTGCCGCCGCTGATGAAGAACCACGGCAACTACATCGTGAGCCTCGGCAACGTCTGTCGCTGGCTCGCGAAAGAGGCCGAGGGGCTTGGCGTCGAGATCTATCCCGGCTTTCCGGCGGCCGAAGTGCTCTACGATGATGCGCGTGCAGTCACCGGCATCGCCACCGGCGATCTCGGCGTCGCGCGTGACGGCAGCCACCGCGCCGATTACCAGCCCGGCATGGAGCTTCGCGCGAAGTACACGCTGTTCGCCGAAGGCTGCCGCGGGTCGCTGTCGCAGGAGCTGATGCAGCGCTTCAACCTGCGCGACGGCGTCGATCCGCAGAAGTACGGCATCGGCATCAAGGAGCTGTGGCAGCTCGCCCCGGCGCAGCACCGTCCGGGGCTCGTGATGCACACGCAGGGCTGGCCGCTCGACAGCGCGACCGGCGGCGGCTCGTTCGTCTACCACTTCGGCGACCGGCTCGCTGCCGTCGGCTTCGTCGTCCACCTCAATTACGCCAACCCGCATCTATCGCCCTACGACGAATTTCAGCGCTTCAAGCGGCACCCGTCGATCGCACCGATGTTCGAGGGCGGCAAGCGGATCGGTTACGGCGCGCGCGCGATCAACGAGGGCGGTCTGCAGTCGGTGCCGAAGCTCGCGTTTCCCGGTGGCGCGCTGATCGGCTGCGCCGCGGGCTTCGTCAACCTGCCGCGGATCAAGGGTTCGCACAACGCGATGAAGACTGCGATGCTGGCGGCGGAAGCGGTGTCGCGCGCGCTCGCCGGCGGGCGCGTGCACGACGAGCTTGCCGACTACGCATCCGGCTGGCGCAGCTCCTGGGTTTACGACGATCTATGGAAAGTGCGCAACGTGAAGCCGGGGCTGCGCTTCGGCATGTGGCTCGGCACGCTGCACGGCGGCATCCATATGTGGCTGAACGATCTCGGCCTCGGCCGGCTCGTCCCGTGGACGATGCGCCATCGCCACGCCGACCACGAGACGCTGCGCCCGGCCGCCGAGATGCCGCCGATCGCCTATCCGAAATACGACGGCGTCGTCACGTTCGACAAGCTCTCGTCGGTGTATCTGTCGAACACCAATCACGCCGAGGACCAGCCGATTCATCTGCAGCTGCGCGACCCGGCGATCCCGGTCGAGGTGAACCTGCGCATCTACGACGGCCCGGAGGCGCGCTACTGCCCCGCCGGTGTCTATGAGTTCGTCGCTTCGGACGCAGCACCGGGAGCGAAGCGCCTGCAGATCAACGCGCAGAACTGCGTGCACTGCAAGACCTGCGACATCAAGGATCCGCGCCAGAACATCCACTGGGTGCCGCCCGAGGGCGGAGGCGGCCCGAATTACGTGGACATGTGAGCGGCGGCCGGGGCGATCCAGGCCGCGCCGCGCACCCCGCTCGAGTCGCCATGCAGGTTGCGGACAAGGCGCGTATCGACGCGATCGCTGAACACGTAGCGCTGCCAGCGGTGCGGCACGCCCGCATACCAGCGCGTGACGTTGGAAAGCCCTCCACCCAGCACGATGACGTCGGGGTCGACGATGTTGATGACGTGCGCAAGCGCGCGCGCGAGCCGATCCTCGTAGCGTTCGAGCGCACGCGCGCAGCGCGCGTCCCCTTTGGCGGCAGCCGCGATGACGGCCTCTGCCGATCGCATACCGGCGTCGCGCGCGAGCGCGGGTCCCGAGAGCCACGTCTCGATGCAGCCGCGGTGCCCGCAGAAGCACGCCGCGCCCGGGCGCTCGTCGTCCTCGGGCCACGGCAGCGGATTGTGTCCCCACTCACCGCGGATGCCGTTGGCGCCATCGAGCAGCCGGCCGTCGACGACGAGGCCACCGCCGACGCCGGTGCCGAGAATCACGCCGAACACGATCGCCGCTCCGCGGCCCGCGCCGTCGATCGCTTCCGAGAGCGCGAAGCAATTGGCGTCGTTGGCGAAACCGACCGGCCGCCCGAGGGCCGCTTCGATGTCGCGCTTCAGCGGCATGCCGTTGAGGCACACCGAGTTCGCTCCGCGCAGGAGCCCGCTCGCCCGCGACAGCGTCCCGGGGGTCCCGACACCGACCGGCGAGGAGCCTGCGGCGAGCCCGCAGGCGCGCTCGACCTCGGCAACGAGCCTCGCGATGGTCGCGACGGTGCCGGCGTAATCGCCGGCAGGCGTCGGCTCGCGGCGGCGCTCGCGCGCCGTGCCATCGACGGTGAGCGCCGCGACCTCGATCTTGGTGCCACCGAGGTCGACGCCGATCCGGATTCCCTGCGCGCGATCGGTTGCGTCCATTCGGTTAGAGTGTGCAGTTTTTGCGGAGACTCGCCATGACCTCAGTTGCGTGCACAGTTGCCCGCGCGCTCTCCTGCGTCGACATCCTCGCCGGACGCGCTCCTGCGGATGCCCCGGTGACGTTGCGCGGCTGGGTCAGGACGCGGCGCGATTCGAAGGCCGGCATCTCGTTCGTCCATGTCGGCGACGGCTCGTCGTTCCATCCGGTGCAGGTCGTCGTGCCGAGCACGCTCTCGAATTATGCGACCGACGTGCTGCACCTCACTGCCGGATGCGCGATCGAGGTCACCGGCGCGATCGTCCCGTCGCCCGCGAAGGGGCAGCCATTCGAGATGCAGGCGAGCGCGATCCGCGTGGTCGGCGGCGTCGACGATCCCGATTCGTATCCGATCCAGCCGAAGCCGCACACGCTCGAGTTCCTGCGCGAGGTCGCGCACCTGCGCCCGCGCACCAACGTCATTGGCGCCGTCACCCGGGTGCGGCATGCGCTCGCACAGGCGACGCACCGCTTCTTCGACGAGCGCGGCTTCTTCTGGGTGAACACGCCGATCATCACCGCGTCGGACGCCGAGGGCGCCGGAGAGCTCTTCCGCGTGTCGACGCTCGATCTCATGAACCTGCCGCGCAGACCCGACGGCCGCGTCGATTTCAGCGCCGATTTCTTCGGTCGCGAGGCATTCCTCACCGTCTCCGGCCAGCTCAACGTCGAGGCCTACTGCCTCGCGATGTCGAAGGTCTACACGTTCGGGCCGACGTTCCGCGCCGAGAATTCGAACACGAGCCGGCATCTCGCCGAGTTCTGGATGATCGAGCCCGAGATCGCGTTCGCCGACCTCGCCGACGACGCGGCGCTCGCCGAGGCGTTGCTGAAGCGCCTTCTCGCGACCGTTCTCGCGGAGCGCGCCGACGACATGGCGTTCTTCGACGAGCGCGTCGAGAAGGGCCTGATCGCGAAACTGCGGGGAATCGTCGATTCCGAGTTCGTGCGCATGGATTACTCGGAGGCGATCGCGATCCTCGAGCGATCGAACGCGCGCTTCGAGTTTCCGGTCCGCTGGGGCATGGATCTGCAATCCGAGCACGAGCGCTACCTCGCCGAAACGCACGTGAAGAAGCCGGTGATCGTGATCAACTACCCGAAGGAGATCAAGGCGTTCTACATGCGCGTCAACGACGACGGCAGGACGGTCGCCGCGATGGACGTGCTCGCACCCGGTATCGGCGAGATCATCGGCGGCAGCCAGCGCGAGGAGCGCCTCGACGTGCTCGACGCGCGGATGGCCGAGACGGGGCTCGATCGCGAGCACTACGGCTGGTACCGCGACCTGCGCCGCTACGGCAGCGTGCCGCACGCCGGCTTCGGACTCGGCTTCGAGCGCACGCTTGCCTACGTGACCGGACTCGCCAACGTGCGCGACGTCATCCCGTTCCCGCGCACGCCCGGAAACGCGCGCTACTAGGCCGCGAGAGCCCCGCGCGCAAGAACCCCGCGCGCGGGATCAGCCGAGCGCGTGACCGTTGTACCAGAACTCCTGCAGGTTCAGGAGGTCGCGCTGGGCCGGCGCCGGAAAGCCGGCGCGGCCGCCGCGGCGATCGCCCAACAGCTCATCGAGGAGCGCCGGGCACCCACGCTTGTCGCCCCACTGCAGCGCGATCATGTTGACGATGCGCGGATAGCGCGCGATCAACGCGGCCGGGAAGATATCGGCAGGAAGCGTGTCGAGCCACGCGCGCGTCGCAGGCAGGATGAAGTCCGCGGGCTGAGCCTTGCGCTGAGCCGCCCAATCGGCACCGTGGTCGACCGGATCCTTTTCGTTCTTACGCAACGGAGTGACACCGGGGACCGTATGATGGACATCGTTGAAATCCTTCCAGCCCTTGCGGCTGCCATAGATTGACATCGGCGGTCTCCGGGAAAGGTCGCTGGGCAACGATACACCGGCCGTGGACCGCGTCGCAACGCGGCCCGTCGGTGCGGATCAGAACGCTTCGATCGGGAGCGCCAGCGCGGCGGCGCTGCCTGCGGTCATCGCATGCAGGTGCGCCTGCGCCTGTGGCAACAGCGTCTCGGCGTAGAAGCGCGCCGTCGCGATCTTCGCCGCATGGAATGCCGCATCACCGTCGCCGGCGTCGAGATGCTCGCGCGCGATCCGTGCAGCCCGCGCCATCTGCCACCCGCCGGTGACGACGCCACATAGCTTGAGATAGGGCACGGCACCCGCGTAGGCGATCGTCGGATCCTCGCCGCCCTGCGCGACGACCCAGTCGACCGCGTTCTTCATCGCCTGCGCCGCCTCGGCGAGCGCTCGCCCGATCGCGGCCAGTGCGCGGTCAGAGTGCGCCGCACAACCGCGCGCGAGATCATCGATCTCGGCGAGAACCCGGCGCGCCACTTCGCCGCCGTCGCGCAGCGTCTTGCGCCCGACGAGATCATTCGCCTGGATGCCGGTGGTGCCTTCGTAGATCGTGATGATCCGCGCATCGCGGTAATGCTGCGCGGCGCCCGTCTCCTCGATGTAGCCCATGCCGCCGTGCACCTGGATGCCGAGCGAGGTCACCTCCTGCGCAGATTCGGTGCACCAGCCCTTGACGATCGGGATCATGAAGTCGACGAGAGCCTGATTCGACGCTCTCGCTGCGGCATCGGGACTGCGTCGCGCACGGTCCATCGTCGCCGCGGTGACGTACCCGATCGCGCGCATCGCCTCGGTGTACGCGCGCATCGTCATCAGCATCCGGCGCACGTCGGGGTGACCGATGATCGTCGCGGCGCCGGCCTCGCCGCCGGCGAGCGTGCGTCCCTGCACGCGGTCGCGCGCATAGGCGACGGCACGCTGATAGGCGCGCTCGGAGAGCCCGGCGCCTTCCATGCCCACCGAGAACCGCGCGTGGTTCATCATGATGAACATGTACTCGAGGCCGCGATTGGCCTCGCCGACCAGGTAGCCGGTCGCGCCGCCGTGATCGCCGTAGGCGAGCACCGCCGTCGGGCTCGCGTGAATGCCGAGCTTGTGCTCGAGCGAAACGCAATGGACGTCGTTGCGCGCGCCGAGCGAGCCATCGGCATTCACCAGCATCTTCGGCACGATGAAGAGCGAGATCCCCTTGACCCCCGCGGGCGCGTCGGGCAACCGCGCCAGCACGAGGTGGATGATGTTCTCGGTGTAATCGTGGTCGCCGAAGGTGATGAAGATCTTCTGGCCGAACAGCCGGTAGCTGCCGTCGGCCTGCGGCGTCGCGCGTGTGCGCACCGCGGCGAGATCCGAGCCTGCCTGCGGCTCGGTGAGGTTCATCGTCCCGGTCCACTTTCCGGCGACCATCGGCGGCAGGAAGCGCGCCTTCTGCTCGGCGGTGCCGCAAAGATCGATCGCTTCGATCGCCCCCTGCGTCAACAGCGGGCAGAGATCGAATGCCATGTTCGCCGCATGCCACATTTCCTCGACCGCCGCGGCAACGACTTGCGGCAGGCCCTGCCCGCCGAACTCGACCGGCTTGGTGAGCCCGTTCCAGCCGTTCTCGACGTAGCGCAGGTACGCGTCCTTGAAGCCCTGCGGCGTTTGCACGGTGCCGTCGGCGGTGAGCCTGCTGCCCTCGCGATCGCCGCTCGCGTTGAGCGGATCGAGCACCTCGGTCGCGAACCGGCTCGCCTCGTCGAGAATCGCCGCGACGGTGTCAGGCGTCGCATCCTCGAATCCCGGAAGCTTCGCGATGTCCGCGAGTCCGGCAAGCTCGTTCAGCACGAACCTCATGTCGGCGAGCGGCGCGTGGTATTCACTCATGACCGAGCTCGCGCGTGAACGCCGGGACGATCTCGAACAGATCGCCGACGAGTCCGTAGTCGGCGATCTGGAAGATCGGCGCCTCCGCATCCTTGTTGATCGCGACGATGACTTTGCTGTCCTTCATGCCGGCGAGATGCTGGATCGCACCGGAGATCCCCACGGCGATGTAGAGATCGGGCGCAACGATCTTGCCGGTCTGGCCGACCTGGTAGTCGTTGGGAACGAAGCCGGCGTCGACCGCGGCGCGCGACGCGCCGATCGCCGCATGCAGGCGGTCGGCGAGCGCTTCGAGCAGGCGGAAATTCTCCGCGCTCCCCATGCCGCGACCTCCCGAGACGATGATCCGCGCGCTGGTGAGCTCGGGACGCTCGGAGCGCGTGAGCTCCTGCCCGACAACTTTTGCCGTCGGCAATTCGGGCGCGGCCGGCGTCTCGACGATCGCCGCGGTCCCGCCGGTGGCGGGTGCCGCATCGAACGCGGTTCCGCGCACCGTGATCACCTTGACGCGGTCGGACGAGCGCACGGTGGCGAATGCGTTGCCGGCGTAGATCGGGCGCACGAAGGTGTCCGCGTCCTTGATCGCGACGATGTCCGAGATCTGTGCGATGTCGAGCTTCGCCGCGATGCGCGGCGCGACGTTCTTGCCGAAGCTCGTCGCCGGCGCGAGGACATGCGTGTAGCTGCCCGATGCAATCGCCGCAAGCGCGGTGGCGGCGAGGTTCTCAGCGGTCGGACTGGCGAGCCACGGTGCGCTGGCCTTCAGCACCCTGGTGACTCCCGCGACCGCTGCCGCAGCGGTGGCAGCGCCATCGGGCGCGCTGCCCGCAACCAGCACGTCGATCGGCCCGCCGAGCGCGACGGCCGCCGTCACGGCGTTGCGGGTCGCTGCCTTCAGGCTCGCGTTGTCGTGTTCGGCGATGACGAGGACAGACATGTGCAGGCTCTCGCGTTCAGGTGATGACCTTGGCCTCGTTGCGAAGCTTCGCGACGAGCTCTGTCACGTCCGCCACTCTCCCGCCGGCCTTGCGCTTCGGCGGCTCGGCGACGGCGAGCGTCGTCAGCCGCGGAGCGACATCGACGCCGAGCGCATCGGGCGTCAGTGTCTCGAGCGGCTTCTTCTTCGCCTTCATGATGTTGGGCAGCGTCGCGTAGCGCGGCTCGTTGAGACGCAGATCGGTGGTGACGACGGCAGGGAGCGCGATCGACAACGTCTCGAGGCCGCCGTCGATCTCGCGCTTGACGGTCGCTTTGCCGTCCGCGATGTCGACTTTCGACGCAAACGTCGCCTGCGGCCAGTCGAGGAGCGCCGCCAGCATCTGCCCGGTCTGGTTCGAATCGTCGTCGATCGCCTGCTTGCCGAGGATGACGAGCTGCGGCGCCTCCTTCGCGGCGAGCGCGGCGAGCAGCTTCGCCACGGCGAGCGGTTGCAGCTCGGCATCCGTCTGCACGAGCAGCGCGCGATCGGCGCCGAGTGCCAGCGCCGTGCGCAATGTCTCCTGACACGCTGCCGCACCGCAGGAAACGGCGACGATCTCGGTCGCCACACCCCGCTC
>DASVGI010000133.1:0-4811 GCA_036379595.1 Casimicrobiaceae bacterium
CGTCCTCGACGGACCCTCGACGCCCGGCGAGCTTTGCCGGACCGAGATCGCGGCGCATAGTCGCAACGCGGCCGCCAAGGTCTTGATCGTCGATGCCGGCTCGGATGCCGAGCCGGCATCGGAGTCCGCGACGACAGCCGACATCGGTTACGCGCGCAGCGCGAATCGCGGCGCGGCAAGCGCGCACAGCGATTTTCTTGCGTTTCTCGATGCGGGGGACCGCTTCGCGACCGATTTCACCGAACGGATGGTGGCGGAGATCGCGGCCGGGGGCGACGCCGCCTGGGGCTTTTCGCAGGTCGAGTACGACGCAGGCGGCGATGGCGCGCGCGCCAGTCCTGACCGAGCGGCGCCAGACACGTTGGGCGACGCGACGATCGGGCCGCAGGGGCCCGCGGAGACCGATGCCCGCGTCTGGGATTGCCCGGTCGGTGAGCTGCCGAGTTTCGTGCTCGGCCAGCGCGATCTCGCGGGAGCCAATGGAAACCTGTTCATTGCGCGACCGCTCTTCCGGGCACTGGGCGGCTACCGCGAGATCGATCATCCGGGATGGGATCTGTGTGTGCGTGCGTCGCGGATCGCCGAGCCGGTCGTCGTCGAGCGGCGCCTCTACCACGTCGGCGGCATCGATCGTGGCCGCGTCACGCGCGGCTTCGAGCCGCAGACGCAGCAGGCGATCGCGCGCCGGCGCGACGCGATACTCGCCTACGCGCTTTCGGGAGAAACGCCGGCGACCAACGAATTCGCGCTGCAGTTTCCGGCCAATCGCACGCTCGTCCTGCACACGGAGTTTCGTACCGAACGAGGCGATCACGTGCCGATTCCGGTCCTGCGTTCGCTGACCGAAGAATGGCGCCGGCGCGTCGCACTGCGTGCGTCGGAGACGGCCGCCCTGGCTGCGGACAAGTCGAGGCGGAGCGCGAAGCCATCGGCCGCGCTCGTCGTGCTGGGGGTCTACCGGAGCGGGACATCGGCGCTGACTCGCGTGCTCAACCTCTGCGGCGCGACGCTTCCGGGCAACCTGATGGCGGCGCGGCTCGACTTCAACCGCAAGGGCTTCTGGGAGTCGGAGGCGATCGTCGACCTCGACGCGCGCCTGCTGAAGCGGCTCGGCGCCGAATGGGACACTCCCGACGTCACGGTTCCGCGCGACGGGACGATCGCCGAAGAATTCATCGCCACGACCGCAGAAGTACTCGTCGATGAGTTCGGTGGAGCCGAGCTCATCCTGATCAAGGACCCGCGCGTGTGCGTGCTCGCGCCGCTTTGGCACCGTGCGCTGATCGCGAGCGGCTATCGGCCCGCCTACGTGGTATCGCTGCGCCATCCGCTCGAGGTCGCCGGCTCCTTCGCGCGATCGCTTCGCTCGTACGGTGGGCTGGCGCTTCCCCGCGGACTCGCGTTATGGCGGGGCTACATGGAGCGCGTCGAGGCCTTCGTCGACGAGACCGACGCGAGCGTCGTTCACATCCGCTATACCGAGCTCCTCGACGACTGGCGTCGCGTCGTCGCGCGGATCGCGCGCGGCCTCGACCTCCCGCTCGACGCCCGTGAACACGCCGACGAGATCGATCGCTTTCTCGAGCGCGACATGCGCAGCCAGCGCGCGGAAGGCGGGTCGCTCGCCGCCATCGTCGGCGAGAGCGAGGCTGCGGCGATCGAAGCGCTCTACCAGCGGTTCGTCGAGCGCTGCGAGCGGGATGCGATCGAGTAAAGGCGCCTGTCGGCCAGCCGCGGAATCGACGACGGCTTATCGCGGACGCGTAACGTTCCGCACGGTCGCGAGAGGGAGGAAGAGCGCTCGAGGGCGGCCCGTGAGCGGTATGAATCCGTGATGTTCGTAGAAGGCCACCGCGGCGTCGTCCTTGGCGTCAACGACCAACGCAAATGCAGCGATTTCGTTCGTCGCACTGCGTGCGAGCGCATCAGCGAAAAGCGCTGCGCCCAGGCCCTGGCCGTGAGCGGAGCGGTCGACGGCCAGCCGACCCATACGGATCGCAGGAATCGACGGATACCTTGGCAACCTCTTTGCCGTAGCGGCCGGCAGATCGCCAAGCAGAACGCTCGTCGAGGCCAGCGTATAGAAGCCGCACGGCCGTTCCTGGTCGTCGAGGGCGACGTAGCAACTCGTGACGCGGCGCCGAATGTCCTGCGTCACCTGCTCCCGGAAATAGCGGTCGAGCGGAACGCTGCCCGAGCAAAACTGTGATCTATCGAATTCCGGAGTCAGTGGAACGACGCGGAACACGCCGGCTTGTCAGCGCGTCGTTATCAGCTTTCGACGCCGCGCGAACGCCCGTCGAAGCCCGGCGTTCATCCGCGGAGGCGAAAGCAGTGCATCGGCAAACCTTCGCTGGTCGTCCAGGGACAGCGCGATGACTTCCGCCTCCCGGATCGCGCGCCGGGCAGCGTCCTGAACCGCAGAAATGACAAAATCGGTCACCGTACGGTCCTGCAGGTCGGCAGCACGCTTGATCGTTGCGTGGAGCTCCGCGCTGATGCGTGCTTCGAGTCGGGCGGATGCGCGGCTGGACGACATGGGGCACCTTTCACGACGGACTTTACGGCAAATAGCCGTACAGCGCAAGCGAGCGCGGCCTCGATGCACAGATCACCAATCGTAGGTCGTAACGATCCCTGTCCGTGCGGCAGCGGCCGGCGCTACAAGCATTGTCACGGAAGCGTCGGCGCGATGCCGCCGACCATCGCGGCGGAAGCACCGCGCACAGACAACGGACTGCTGCGTGGACACCCTGGGACAGCCCGCGGTCCGCACCCGCTCTTCCCTGCGGCGCTCGACGCGCATCGCGCGGGTCTTCTTTCGCGGGCCGAGGCACTCTACAGACGGGTGCTCACCGAGCGTCCCGGCGAGGCCGAGGCATTGCACATGCTCGGCGTGCTGGAATTCGAGCGAATGCACCATCGCGAGGCACTCGAGCTGCTCGTCGACGCGAACGAGCGCGTTGGCTGGACCGATTCGGTCTTTCGACAGAATCTGGGGCTCGTGCTCGCGAAGCTCGTCGGTCCGCGTGCCGACGCGCGGCAGCAGGCGCTCGTCGAGCGCTATCTCGAACGCGAGCGCGCGCGCAAGGCGGCGCCGGTGGCGGCGGGGCAGGTCAGCGTCGTACTGCTCGCCGAAGGCCCTGCGCCCGGGATCGCGATGTCGGTCGAATCGATCGCCGCGCAGACCGCAGCGAACATCGAGCTCGTCGTCGCCGCAGGCGACCGGGCCGACGTCGCGCACGCGCTCGCCACGTGGCGCGACGCTGCAACCGCGATCGTCGTCGACGCGCAGGGTCTCGCGCAGGCGGCCAACCGCGGGGCCGAGCGCGCGAGCGGCAGCTGGATCGCATTCATCGAGGCCGGCGACCGCTACGCGCCGGAGCGAATCGAGCGCATGGCGGCGGAGATCGCTCGCGCCGAGCCGCTATGGGGATTCTCGCGCGTTGGCCGGGCTGAAGATGCCGGCCGTGTGAGCGACGTCACGGGCACCGACGACGGCAAACTGCGACCCGGCGATTATCGCGGCGACGAGCCGGCGAGCTTCACGCTCCTTCACCACGACATCGTCGGCGCGGTTGGCAATCTATTTGTCGAGCGCGAGCTTTTCCTCGCTCTAGGCGGCATTCGCGACGTCGACGATCCCGCATGGGAGTTCGCGCTTTGTGCGTCGCGCATCGTCGAGCCGGTTTCCGTCCCGGCGCGGCTGTATTTTTGCGCCGACCGTTCCGTCGCTCGGGGCTGGGACTCGGTCCCCGGCGCTGCGCGCGGCCGCGCCGCTTCCGGCCGCGCGACCGGCGCCCACGCGGGTGACGCAGAGGGCGCCGACATACGGGTCGCCGGCGCGCTCGACGGTGATCCGGGAGCGACGAACGTCTTCTGCCCACAGCATCCGGCGAATCGCGATCTCGTCCTGCGCGATGAGCTTCGTGCGGGACGCGGGGATCGCATCCCGGTCGACGTCCTGCGCGCGACCGTGAGGAGCACGGCAAGCACGGCAAGCGCGGCAAGCGCGGTAAGCACAGCGATCGCCGCACGTGCGGCCGATGATGCGAAGGTCGCGCTCGTGGTTCTCGGTGTCTATCGCAGCGGCACTTCGGCGATCGCGCGCGCGCTCAATCTCTGCGGCGCAGCGCTTCCCGAGCGGCTCATCGCGCCGCGTCTCGGGATCAACCCGAAAGGCTTCTGGGAGGCCGAAGCGGTCACCGATCTCGACGTGCGCCTGCTGAACCACCTCGGTGCGGACTGGAGCAGCCTCGACGTTGCGCTTCCCGGCGAAGGCCCTCTTGTCGACGAATTCCTCGATCAGGCGCGCGAGCTGCTCGCGCGCGAGTACGGCGATGCGAGGCTCATCCTGATCAAGGACCCGCGCATCTCGATGCTCGCGCCGCTGTGGCACCGGGCACTCGTCGCAAGCGCTTACCGGCCGGCGTATCTCGTCGCCGTGCGCCATCCGCTCGAAGTCGCGCGCTCGTTCGAGGGTCAGGGCGACATGCCGGTCGAAGCGGGACTCGCTCTCTGGCACGCGTATATGCAGCGCGTCGAGTCCTTTACCGCGGTCGTCGACGCGCGCGTCGCCTGGCTGCGCTATACCGCGCTCCTCGACGACTGGCGACGCGCGCTGGAGTGCCTCGCGTCGCGCCTCGACGTCGCACTCGACACGCGTTCTCGCGCGCGCGAGATCGACGCGTTCCTCGATCGTGGCATGCGCAACTACCGCGCCGAGGATGCGCGTCCCGGAAGCAGCCCAACCGCCGTTGCGCGCGATGCGGCTTCGCACAATGCCGCACTCGCCGGCGAGCGCTGGCGGG
>DASVGI010000134.1:0-2070 GCA_036379595.1 Casimicrobiaceae bacterium
GACGACGCGGCGCGCGATGGACTTGCTGTTCGACGCATGCTGGCGCCATCTCGAATCGGGGCACCCGAAGGAGTTCGTGAGCGGCAACAACGACGCCGATGGCGTCTACCTGCTGCAGTGGACGAAGAAGCGCTTTCCCGAGCGCGCGGCGTACCTCGAAGAGAAGCTGCGCGAGTGGGGCGGCAACGCGTCGGGCGTCGCGGTCGCGAACATCGACAACCTCGGTAACGTTCACCCGGACACCTTCTGGTGGGATCGCACGCTCGGCAACGTGAAGGAACGCTCTTTCGCTGCGATCTGGGCCGACACGTCGGACCCGCTCCTCGCGGGGTTGAAGCAGCGTCCGCGCGCCGTCGGCGGCCGTTGCGGCGCCTGCGCGCAGTTCGCGATCTGTGGCGGCAACACGCGCGTTCGCGCGTGGCGGGTCTTCGGCGATCCGTGGGCCGAGGACCCGGCGTGCTACCTCGACGACGACGAGCTCGGCATCGCGCCCGGACACGCGCGGCTGCCGCTCGCGCCGTATGCGCGACCGCGGCGCAGCGCGAAGGTGGCATAGTGGTCCGTCTTGCGCGGCTCCGCGCGCTCGTCTTCTCGATCGCGGCACTTGCGGTTCCCGCCGCACTCGCCGCCGACCCGGCGGCGCTCTACGCGACGCACTGCGCGTCGTGCCACGGCGCCGATCGCGAGGGCGAGAGCGGCCCCGCGCTCCTGCCCGAGAGTCTCGAGCGCCTGCGCAAGGCGGCCGCGGTCACGACAATCACGCACGGCCGCGCGGCGACGCGGATGCCGGCCTTCGGCGATCGCCTGACCGCCGGCGAGATCGGCGCGCTCGCCGCGTTCCTCTACCAGTCGCCGGCTCGCCTGCCGCCGTGGACGCAGCGCGAGATCGCGGCGAGCCGGATGGAGTACGTGCGCCCGGCCTCGCTTCCCGCGAAGCCGGTGTTTGCCGCCGATCCGGAGAACCTCTTCGTCGTCGTCGAGAGCGGCGACCACCACGTGACGGTGCTCGACGGCGACCGTTTCGAGCCGATCGCGCGCTTCGCGTCGCGCTATGCGCTCCACGGCGGCCCGAAGTTTTCTCCCGACGGGCGCTACGTCTACTTCGCGTCGCGCGACGGCTGGGTGAGCCTCTACGATCTGTGGAACCTGACCCTCGTCGCCGAGATCCGCGCTGGCCTCAATACGCGCAACCTCGCGGTCTCGTCGGACGGCCGCTACGTGCTCGTCGGCAACACGCTGCCGCAGACGCTCGTGATGCTCGACGCGCGCGATCTCGCGCTGCTCCGCGTGATCCCGGTGCTCGACGGCGAGGGGCATCCGTCGCGCGTCTCGGCGGTCTACGACGCTCCGCCGCGCGAGAGCTTCGTCGTCGCGCTGAAGGACGTTCCGGAGCTGTGGGAGCTCCCTTACGGCGAGCGGACGGGACCCGTCTATGCGGGCCTCGTCCACGACTACCGGATGGCCGAGGCGCTCGCGTCGCCGCGTCCGTACGCGATCCGCCGCACGCGGCTCGCCGCGGTCCTCGACGACTTCTTCTTCGATCCTTCCTACACTCACGTGATCGGTGCTGCGCGCGACGCGTCCGCCGCCGAGGTCGTGAACCTCGACGTGCGACGCGCGATCGCGACGATCGATCTGCCGGGGCTTCCGCATCTCGCGTCGGGGATCACCTGGCACTGGCACGGACGGCGCGTGCTCGCGACGCCGAACCTCAAGGAAGCGCGCGTCACCGTGATCGACATGACGACGTGGAAGACCGTCGCGCAGATTCCGACCGCCGGCCCCGGATTCTTCCTGCGCAGCCACGAAAGCACGCCGTACGCGTGGGTCGACGCGTTCAACGGCCCGAAGAACGACGTGCTGCAGGTGATCGACAAGCGCACGCTCGAAGTCGTCGCGACGCTGACGCCATCGCCGGGGAAGCCGGCGGCGCACGTCGAATTCACGCGCGACGGCCGCTATGCGCTGGCGAGCGTCTGGGCCGACGATGGCGCCGTCGTCGTCTACGACGCGCAGACGCTGCGCGAGGTGAAGCGGATCCCGATGGTCAGGCCGTCGGGCAAGTACAAC
>DASVGI010000135.1:0-2539 GCA_036379595.1 Casimicrobiaceae bacterium
GCGGCGCGCACGACGCAAGCCGACAGCACACTATCCACCCGGCGAAACGATGCCGGCGGTGGGATCGCGCGCGGCGAGCTCGCGTGGATCGCGGGCAGTGGGTTCCTCGCCGGCGCCTTCGCCGTCACCGTGTGGATGCGCGTCCTCTCGGCCGCGCATATCAGGTTCTCGATCGTGTCGATCGGGACCCCGCTCACGGTCGTGACGCTTGCGCTGTTCGGCGTCGTGATCGTTCGACGGCGAGCGCGGCGTCTGGCGAAGGTAGCGCAGGAAGCTCCTGGCGTTGCCACGTCGAGCGCTGGCGTCGCAGCAGTTGCCAGCGTAGCGAACGACGGTGCCGCACCAGCCGGAAGCGCGGCGACCGGCGATACGCCATGGTCGAATCCACGGCGTGCCCTCTGGTGGGCGCTCGTCGCGTGGCTCGCCGTGCGCTTCGGCATGTTGCTCGTCGAAGTCGTTCGTATTCCGCTCTATCCGTGGGACGCCTGGGAGCAGTGGGCGACGAAGGCGCGCGTCTGGTACGAGTTCGGGCGCCTCGTTCCTTTCGTCGATGCGGGAACGTGGTTCGCCGCCCACGGCGCCGCATGGACCGACGCGTCGCCGAGCTATCCGGCGACGGTCCCGCTGTGGCAGGTGTGGTCGTGCATCGCGTTGGGACGCTGGGACGACGCACTGATGAACCTGCCGTGGTGGCTGACGGCGGTGGCGCTCGCCTTCGCGGCCTACGGCATCGTGCGTAGCTCGGGCGCTTCGCCACTCGCCGCGATGATCGGCGCGTGGCTCGTCGCGTCGCTGCCCCTTGCGAACGTCCACGTCGCGCTGGCGGGCTATGCCGACCTGCCGATGGCCGCCTACTACGCGCTTGCCGCGCTCACGCTGTGGCGCTGGACGCAGTCGCGTCGCGCGGCCGATGCGGTGCTCGCGCTCGTCTTCGCGCTCGCGTGCCCATCGATCAAGACGCCGGGGCTCGTCTGGGCGCTGACACTCGCGCCGGCTGTGTTCGTCACGCTGCTGCCGCAGCGCGGCCCGCGCCTCGTCGGCATCGGCCTCGCCGTTGTCGGCTTCGGCCTGCTCGTGCTCGCCCGCGTACATCCGCTCGTGCTCGGTTATCGCCTACACCTCGATTTCGCGCCGGCGTGGGATGGGCTCGTCGACAGCTTCTTCCTGCTCGGTAACTGGAACCTCCTCTGGTACGCGGCGATCGCGTGTGCAGTCGTCATGTGGAGCGAGCTCTCGAAACGCCCGCTGCTTCCGTTGAGCCTCACGCTCGGGATCGGCTTCGCGTTCCTCGCCGTCGTGTTCGCGTTCACCAACGCGCGCGACTGGGTGAGCGACCAGACGACGATCAATCGCGCCGCGCTGCACATCGCGCCGCTCGTCGCCGTGTGGATGGTGCTCGTCTGCGTGCGCTGGCTCGACGGACACCGCGTCGCTCGTGCGCAACCTGCCTGACGTCACGCTCGCCTGCATCGACACGGCGAACCACGCGCTGGCACTTCGCGCGCTCGCCCTGTGCCGGCGCGAGATCGACTTCGGCCGCACGCTGTTCCTCACCGACCGGATTCCCGATGGCATCGACGTACCGGATGGCATCGACGTCGTCGCGATCGCTCCGCTCGCCTCGCGCAGTGACTATTCGCGCTTCGTGCTGAAGTCGCTCGTCGCGCATGTGGCGACGTCGCACGTGCTCCTCGTGCAGTGGGATGGCTATGTCGTCAACGCGGGTGCATGGGACGACGCGTTCCTCGGCGTCGACTACATCGGCGCAAAGTGGTTCTGGCACGACGACGCGATGCGCGTCGGCAACGGCGGCTTCTCGCTGCGCTCGAAGAGGCTCCTCGAAGCGCTGCAGGATCAGCGCATCGTGCTGCAGGATGCCGAGGACGTCGCGATCTGTCGCACGTTCCGCCCGCTGCTCGAGCGCGAGTACGGCATCCGCTTCGCCGACGAAGCCCTCGCCGACCGCTTCGCGTTCGAGGCCGCGTACCCGGTCGGGCTGCCGTTCGGCTTTCACGGGCTCTACAACTTCTGCCGCGTCGTGGCCCCCGGCGAGCTCGCGGCACTGGCGCAGCAATTCTCCGATGCGACCGCGGCATCGCCGCAACTCGCGCAACTCGTCCGCAACTGCGTCGCACTCGCGCAGTGGGCGCCCGCCGCGGCGCTTGCCAGGCGAAGGCTGGCGGCGCTCCCCGCGGATGCGGAAGCGCGCTCGCTGCTGGAGCGCGCCGAGCAAGGCCTCGCGCGAGGGCCGGTCGTCGGACGCAACGACCCGTGCCCCTGCGGGAGCGGCAAACGCTACAAGCTGTGTCACGGAGCGATCGGCGCGGCTTCGCCGGCTTCGGGTGCGACGGGAAGCATCGGTGCCGCGAGTCGACCCATCGCGACGACCGCAGCACCGCTCTCCGCCGACGCCCTCGCGCAACGCGGGCTCGACGCCCATCGACGCGGCGACATCGCCGCCGCCGAGCGCGATTACCGCGAAGCGCTCGCGCGAGATCCTGGACAACCGCTCGCGCTCCACTATCTCGGTGTCGTGCAC
>DASVGI010000136.1:0-4214 GCA_036379595.1 Casimicrobiaceae bacterium
GAAGGTGTCCATATCGATCGGCCTGATGCTGGGTAAGAATCGTTTCCCTTCGACATCTTCTAAGCAACGCGCGTGCCACGCTCGACTCGCGATGCCGCTCGAGCGACCTGCGTCGATATTCATAGTGCAAACGGTCGAAATCGGCGCGCGATTCCGTCGCAGCGCGGATGTGAAAAACGCGGCGTTTGTCGCAGTGCACCGACGCGCTGACGGGCGTACGCCCTAAATGCTTGAATCAGCGTGACAATGCTTGTCGCATTTCGGCGACAAGCATTGCTGCAGTGCGTAATTCGGCTGTCGGAAAAATTGACGCCGCGTGTTCGGTCAGCCTTTCGGCTCCTTGAACATCGCGGGCTCCAGCCGATGCCGCTGGAGGAGCTTGTAGAACTCGGTGCGATTGCGTCGCGCGAGCTGTGCGGCCTGGGTGACGTTGCCGCCGGTGATCTTGAGGAGGCGCACGAGGTAGTCGCGCTCGAAGGTCTTGCGCGCCTCCTCGAACGGGACGAGCGCTGCGGCGTCCTCCTTCAGCGCGTTCTGGACGAGGCTCGCGGGGATGACCGCGGTCGGCGTCAGTGCGACCGCCTGCTCGAGAAGGTTGATGAGCTGGCGGACGTTGCCTGGCCACGGCGCCGCAACGAGCGAGGCCATCGCATCGGGTGCCAGCGTCGGAGCGGGCTTTCTGTAGCGCTCGCCGAGCGTGCGCAGGATGTGCGCGGCAAGGAGTGGAATGTCCTCGCGGCGCTCGGCGAGTGACGGAAGCTTCAGCGAGACGACGTTGAGCCGGTAATAGAGGTCTTCGCGAAACTGGCCGCGCGCGCGCTGCGCGTCGAGGTCGCGATGGGTGGCCGAGATCACCCGCACGTCGACCGGGATCGATTGCGTCGCGCCGACCGGACGCACTTCGCCTTCCTGCAGCACGCGCAGCAGCTTCACCTGGAGCGGCAGCGGCATATCGCCGATCTCGTCGAGAAAGAGCGTCCCGTGGTCGGCGGCCTGAAAGAGGCCCTTGTGTGCCTGGACCGCGCCGGTGAATGCTCCGCGGGCGTGCCCGAACAGCTCCGACTCGAGGAGATCGGCAGGAATCGCGCCGCAGTTGACCGCGACGAACGGCTCGTCGCGCCGCGGGCTCGCCTTGTGGATCGCGCGGGCGAGCAATTCCTTCCCGGTTCCGGAATCGCCGAAGATCAGGACGCTCGCGTCGGAATCGGCGACGAGTTTCGCCTGCCGCAACAAGTCCTCCATCCGCGGGCTTCGCGTGATGATGTCGGCGCGCCACTCGCCGGCCGTTTCGGTGCTACCCGGGACCTCGGCGCCCGAGACCTCGAGCGCGGCTGCCACCTTCTGCAGGAGATCCTGGCTGTCGAAGGGCTTCGTGAGATAGCCGAACACGCCGCGCTGGGTCGCGGTGACGGCATCGGGGATCGTTCCGTGCGCGGTGAGAATGATCACCGGCAGGGCAGCGTGCTGGCGATCGATCGCCTCGAAGAGCTGCAGGCCGTCGATGCCCGGCATCCGCAGATCGGTAATGACTGCGGCCGGACGCTGCACGGCGATCGCCGCGAGGGCCGTCTCACCGCTGTCGGCCGTCCGCACGCGGTAGCCCGCCGAAGTGAGGCGCAGGCTGATGAGCTTCAGCAGATCGGGGTCGTCGTCGACCAGCAGGATGTCGCCGTGCCTCATCGTCCACTCCCTCCGGCGCCGCCGCCGCCGCCACCCCCGCCGCGAACCCGGTCGCGGAACAGGCTCTGCTCCATCGCACGCAGCGCTTCGAGCTTCTGCACCGCGGCGTCGCCCTTCTGCTGCTCGTACTTCACCGCGCGCTGCCGCTCGAGGACCTGGGTCTGCAGGATCACCGCGAGATGGCGCATCGGCGAGCCGGCTGGCGCATCCTTCGCGACCGTCTCGAACATCTGCAGCGCGCGCTGGTCGTCCTGCGACGACGTGCGCGCGAGCGAATAGAGGACGCCGACGCGGATCCGGTTCGCGTCGGTGCGCTGGCGCGCGAGCGCCGCATTGGCGGAAGCGAGCTCGCGCTTCAGTTCGTCGCCGTTGTAGCTGCCGTAGCGCTCGAGGTCGGAGAGAAGCCTGGCGAGCTGCGCGTCTTCGGCCGTTTCGGTCGCGGCGTTCGCGGCGTTCGCCGCAGCGGCCGCGCCCGGCGCAGCCGGGCCCGCGCCTTCGCTGCCGACGAGCGGCGACGGCACGTTCGTCGGCGCCAGCGCGACTCGCTCCGGCGCATTCGCGGCGCCCGCTCCGTTGGCGGAGGCCTGCTGCGAGGCTGTGGACTGCGCCGCGGCCCCCGTCGGTGATGCGCCGGCCGCAGGTACCCCGGAGCCACCTCCCGGTCCGTTCGCGACACCCGTCGCGACGCCGGTCGCGCTCGACGTGCCTCGCGTTGACTCCGGCGACGGACTCGGCGCCGAACGCTGACCCTCCGCCGCCGACCCCGAGGCCGGCGCGGCAGACGGAGCTGGCGTCGATTCGATCAGCGGTGCGTCGGAAGGCTGCGGCATCGTATCGGGCTCGTAGATCGGATCCATCGGCAGCACCGGCGCGGGCTTGATGCCGGCGCAGGCGCCGAGGAGCACCGCGAGACTCGCGCCGGCCGCGAGGCCGCGCAGGATCCGGCAGGATGACCCGGTCATTTGGCCGAGGCGACGAGCGCCGCCAGGCGTTCGCGCGCCGGGGTGGCTTCGCGGCCGGAGAGCGGGAGCGTCAGCCGGAACAGCGCACCGTCGCGGCCATCGTCGCGCCCGGTGACCTCGATGCGTCCGTTCTGCGCCTGCGCATACTCGCGCGCGATCGCGAGGCCGAGCCCCGAGCCCTTGATGCGCCCTTCGGCCCGCGCCTGTCCCTGATAGAACGACTCGAATATGCGCTCGCGCTCGGACGGCGCGACGCCGGGGCCCTCGTCGGAGACTTCTAGCACCGCGTGTCCCGCGTCGCTGCGGATGCCGACCTTCACCGTTGCGCCTCGCGGCGAGTACTTAATCGCGTTCGAGACCAGGTTATCGAGGATCGTGCGCAACTTTTCGCGGTCTCCGACGACGGCGAGCGGCTTCAGCTCACAGTCGAACGTCACGGTTCGCGCGAGCGCAGCGAGCTTCTGCTCGCGGATCACCCGCTCCATCACTTCCGACAGCACGACCGGACCCAGGGTTGCCGGCTCCATCGCGCGCGTCTGGTGCCACGCGAGGAGGTCCTCGATCAGCTTCTGCAGCGACAGCGTGTTGTCGCGCACGATGCGCACGATGTCGTGCTGCTCGGGCGTGAGCGGCCCGCCGACGTCGTCGCGCAGAAGCTCGATGCCCTCGCGCACGGCGGTGAGCGGCGTCTTGAGCTCGTGCGAGACGTGGTGCAGGAAGTTGGTCTGCTGCTGCTCGAGCTCCGCGAGGCGCGCGCGCAGCCATTCGAGCCGCTGGCCGAGGTAGCGCAGGTCCTGCGGGCCCGAGACCTCGATCGGGTGGGAGAAATCTGCCCGGCCCATCCGCCGCACCGCGTGATCGAGCTGCCGGATCGGCCGCGCGATCAGCAGGGCGAACACGATCGCGAGCAGGAGCGCGATCGCGACGGTCGCGAGGCCGACGTAGATCCATTTCTCGCGCCCTTCGGCCGCCGTCTGCTGCAGGCGCTCGATCGCGCGCTGGGTGAGCTCGTCGGTCGCGGCGAGCATCGCCTGCGCGCCGTCGACGAGCTTCGCATAGCCGGTCGCGATCTGGCTCGCGAGCGCCGGATCGCGCTGCGGATCGACGAGAAGCTGATGGAGCCGACTCTCCTCGTCGTCGAGCTTCTCGAGCGCGGCGAGCTGCGCGGGACGCAGCGGGAGTGCTGCGAGCTGCCGCGTCGTCTGACGGAAATCCTGGCGCAGGCGCGCGTATTCGTCGAGGAGCGCCGCGTCATCCAGAATCAGATGCTGGCGCGCGATGCGCTCGAGCGTCGTCGTCTGCTCGTAGAGAAGCCGGCTCGTCCTTCCCGCCTGTGCCGCCTGAAGCACTTCCTGGCGTCCCTGCGACTCGAGGCGATCGATCGACAGGATGAGCTCGCCCAGCGCGTAAACGAGCGGGACCGTCACCAGCAGGAAGCCGAGCAGGATGAACTTGAGGAAGGAGCGCGGGTAGTACACGCGTGGCGAAAGCGGCTCTCGCTATAATCGATGAATTATGACACCTCCGCCTGCGCTGGCGATCATCGCGGCGGTGGCGCGAAACGGTGTGATC
>DASVGI010000137.1:0-15442 GCA_036379595.1 Casimicrobiaceae bacterium
CGCCCGATGATGCTGCGCAGCGTCGTCTGCGCGAGCTGCGTGATCGCGCTGATGTAGTTGGACGAGCCGTAGGACGCGAGCTTCGGGTCGGTGACCTGGAAGTACAGGATCCCGTCGACCTGCAGCTGCGTGTTGTCCTTCGTGATGCATACCTGCGGCGGAACGTCGAGCGGGATCTCGCGCAGGTCGTGACGGTAGGCGACGCGGTCGACCAGTGGCACGACGAAATTGAGCCCCGGTTGCAGCACCGCGTGAAAGCGCCCGAGTCGCTCGACGATCCACGCGCGCTGCTGCGGCACGACGCGAATCGTCTTGACGATCGCGATCAGGATGACGATGAAGAGGATCAGCGTGACGAGGGAGGAGCCGAGGGGCATGGGGTTCTCCGGGGCAAAGAGTGGGGAGCGGATCAGCCAGGGGGTGCGGCATCGAGGACGAGCGTCGAGCCGCGCGTGCCGACGATGTACATCGTCGCGCGGCGCGGCGTATCGGGTGTGGCGAGCACGCCGTCCCAGTGCGTGCCGCGATACTCGACGCGCGCGCTGCCGTCGGCCTTCCACGCGTGTACCTTGACCGCCTGACCCACGTCGAGCGCGGGCATCGCGCGCGGCTCACCGTGGCGGCGGCGCCAAAGGTGCGCGACGATGAGCCCGGCGATCGACAGCACGCCGGCGAGCAGGAGCTGCGTCGCTTCGCTCGCACCGAGCCACGCCGACACACCGCCGAGCGCGAACGCGACACCGATCGCGAGCAGGTAGAACGTCCCGGTGGCGAGCTCGGCGCCCACCAGAACGATCGCAGCGATCCACCAGATCCAGTACATGGTCATCGAAGGGTGAGCCCGAGCGCGGATGCTATCATTATCCTTTGCTAATCAAATGCTTCGCGGGCGACCTCGCCGGCCTCGCAGGCGCATTCCCATGCCGATCTACGAGTACCGCTGCTCCTCCTGCGGCCACCAGCTCGAAGTCCTGCAGAAGTTCTCCGATCCGCCGCAGGTCGAGTGTCCGCAATGTCATCGACCCGACCTCGTCAAGCTTGTCTCTCCGGTGGGCTTTCAACTGAAGGGCTCGGGCTGGTACGTCACCGATTTTCGCAATAGCGGCGGGAAGCCCACCCGGAAACCGGACGAAAAACGAGCCGGTGACGGCGATTCGGCGGCAAAGGACGGGGCGGCGAGCGCCGGCGCGGGCAACGGCTCCGGCAGCGGTGAGACCCGCGACGGCACGGCAGCGAGCGCGGGCGGTGCCGCCGGAAGGAGCGAAGGAAGATCCTCGGGCGAGGGAAGATCGTCTGGCGACGCGAAGCCGGCGAGCGGGAGCCCCGCCGCGAGTGGAAGCACCGCCACGAGCGGGAGCGCCTCGTCTGGCGGCACGACGTCCACCGGCTCGACCTCGGGCACATCGGGTTGAAGCGCTATCTCATCGCCGGCCTGATCGTCTGGGTGCCGCTCGGCATCACGATCTGGGTCATTCACTGGCTGCTGAGCTCGCTCGACCAGATCCTCCTCGTCCTGCCCACGAGCCTGCAGCCGCGCCAGTTGTTCGGCTTCGACATCCCCGGACTCGGCGTCGTCGTCGCGTTCGTGATCCTGTTCCTCACCGGAATCGTCGCGGCCAATTTCTTCGGCCAGCGCCTCATCCATGCGTGGGAATCGATCCTCGGCCGCATCCCGTTCGTGAAGTCGATCTACTCGTCGGTCAAGCAGGTCAGCGACACGCTGTTCACCGGCCGGGGCAACGCCTTTCGCAAGGCGCTGCTGGTCGAGTTTCCGCGTCCGGGATGCTGGACGATCGGCTTTCTCACCGGCTCGCCGGCGTCCGCAGTGACAGCCTGGCTCACCGATGAGCACGTCAGCGTCTACGTGCCGACGACACCCAACCCCACTGGTGGCTATTTCGTGATGATCCCGAAGGAGCAGGTGCACGAGCTCGACATGACGGTCGACGAGGCCCTCAAGTACATCATCTCGATGGGCGTCGTCGTGCCGCGTGCCGGCACGCGCTCGGCGCGCGCAGCCGCCCGACTCGGAGAGCACGTTGAAACGCACTGATTACTGTGGCCGCATCGATCGCAGCTTCCTCGGGCGCAACGTCACCGTCGCCGGGTGGGTGCATCGCCGGCGCGACCACGGCGGTGTGATCTTCGTCGATCTGCGCGACCGCGAGGGACTGCTGCAGATCGTGTTCGATCCCGATCGCGCCGAGAGCTTCGCCGTCGGCGAGAAGCTCCGCCACGAGTACTGCATCGCGATCGACGGGCGCGTGCGCGAGCGCCCGCAGGGAACCGCCAATCCGAACCTCGTGTCGGGCGAGGTTGAAGTGCTCGTCCATTCGATCGAGATCCTGAACGCGTCGGCAACGCCGCCGTTCTCGCTCGACGACGACAACCTGTCGGAGACCGTGCGCCTGCAGCACCGCGTCATCGACCTGCGGCGCCCGATGATGCAGAAGAACCTGATGCTGCGGCATCGCGCCGCCGCATCGGCGCGGCGCTTCCTCGACGGCCACGGCTTCGTCGACATCGAGACGCCGGTCCTCTACAAGTCGACGCCCGAAGGAGCGCGCGAATTCCTCGTCCCGTCACGCCTTTACGCGGGACAGTTCTACGCGCTGCCGCAGTCGCCACAGCTCTTCAAGCAGATGCTGATGATGGCGGGCTTCGATCGCTACTACCAGATCGTCAAGTGCTTCCGCGACGAGGATCTGCGCGCCGACCGCCAGCCCGAGTTCACGCAGATCGATATCGAGACCTCGTTCATGGACGAGGCCGAGATCCGCGCGCTGATGGAGGCGCTGGTGCGGACGATGTTCCGCGACGCGCTCGCGGTCGAGCTTCCCGATCCGTTCCCGGTGCGAACCTTTGCCGAGGTGATGCGCGACTACGGCTCCGACAAGCCCGACCTGCGCATCGGGCTCGTGCTGACCGAGCTCACCGATCTGATGCGCGAGGTCGACTTCAAGGTGTTCCGGCAGGCCGCCGATCTTCCCGGCGGGCGCGTCGCCGCGCTGCGCGTGCCGGGCGGCGGCGCGATGACGCGCAAGGAGATCGACGACTGCGCGCCGTTCGTCGCCACGTACGGCGCGAAGGGGCTCGCGTGGATCAAGGTCAACGATGCGTCGAAGCCGAACGAGCAGGGACTGCAGTCGCCGATCGTGAAATTCCTCCCTGAAGCGACGCTGCGCGCGATCCTCGAGCGAAGCGGCGCCGCCGACGGCGACGTCATCTTCTTCTGCGCCGATCGTGCACGCATCGTCGACGACGCGCTCGGAGCGTTGCGCACGCGCATCGGGCACCAGCGCGGCCTCGTCGAGCCCGGCTGGAAGCCGCTGTGGGTCGTCGACTTTCCGATGTTCGAGCAGGACGAGGTAACCGGAGCCTGGGGCGCGCGCCATCATCCGTTCACGGCGCCGAAAGACGGCCACGACGAGCGCTTCGGCTCGGATCCGGGCGGCGTGCTCGCCAAGGCCTACGACGTCGTGCTGAACGGCTGGGAGATCGGCGGCGGCTCAGTGCGCATCCATCGCCCCGAGGTGCAGGCACGCGTGTTCGAGTCGCTCGGCATGAGCGAGGACGACCAGCGGCGCAAGTTCGGCTTCCTCCTCGATGCGCTGCGCTACGGCGCCCCGCCGCACGGCGGCATCGCGTTCGGGCTCGACCGCATCGTCACGCTGATGTGCGGCGCCGAGTCGATCCGCGACGTGATCGCGTTTCCGAAGACGCAGCGCGGACAGGATCTGCTGGTCGAGGCGCCGTCGCCGGTCACCGAGCAGCAGTTGCGCGACCTGCACCTTCGCGTCCGCACGCCCGACGCGCAGCGCGCGCACGCGGGCTGATCCGATGGGCGAAGCGCGGCCCGGTGACGCGCGCCCTGCGCTGCACCGGGCGGGCGCCGCGCTGGCGCACGCGCTCGTCGCGCTCGCTGCAGCGGCTATCGGCGCGCTCGTTGTGGCAGGCGTCGTCGCCATCGCGATCGCGCCGTCGACCGCGTTTGCGCGCGAGCATTCCCGCGCGAGCGTCCACGCCGAGATCGCGATCGCCGACCTGCCGCGCGAAGCGCGCGTCACGCTCGAGCGCATCCACGCGGACGGGCCGTTCCCGTACGAGCGCGACGGCATCACCTTCGGCAACCGCGAGCGGCGCCTTCCCCGCGAGGCTCGGGGTTACTATCACGAGTACACGGTGAGGACGCCGGGCGTGCAAAATCGGGGTGCGAGGCGCATCATCTGCGGTGGAGCGAAGACCGCTCCCGACGTTTGCTACTACACGGACGACCATTACCAGACGTTCCGGAAGATCCGCGAGTGAAGCTGCCGGACTTGAGCCAGATCGACGATGCGGGCGTGATCGAGTACCACGGCCACGCCGATCTCGTCGCGACGGCGGCGCAACACGCGAGGCTGCGCTATCTCGATGTCGATCTCGGCGCGGCGGTCGACAAGGCATCGCTCTTCGCCGCGCTGGCGCGGGGCCTTCGCCTCCCCGCGCATTTCGGCAACAACTTCGATGCGCTCGCCGACGTGCTCGAGGATCGCGACTGGTTCGGCACGAAGGGATGCGCGATTCATCTCGCTCACGCCGCCCATTTCCGCCACGGCCACCCGCACGACTGGGAGACGCTGGAAGAGATCCTGACCGAAGCCGCGAGCTTCTGGCGCGAGCGCCATCTCGCGTTCTGGGTGCTGATCGGGTGAGAAGGTCGGCGGATACGGCGATCCGGCGTCCCGGGTGACGTGGTGAACGACCAGGCGCAGGTGACGCGGTGAACGACCAGGCTGCGCCCGAGATACGGCGGTACAAGCAGCCGGTCTCGGTCCTCGTCATCGTCCACACACCCGATCTTCGCGTGCTCCTCCTCGAGCGCGCCGACTTCCCGGGACACTGGCAGTCGGTGACCGGCAGCCGCGACGACGACGAGCCGCTCGCGCGCACTGCCGAGCGCGAGCTCGCCGAGGAGACGGGGATCATCGCGGCCGGACACGGCGGCGTTCGCGACTGGGATGTCACCAACCGCTACGAAATCTACGCGCGCTGGCGCCATCGCTATGCGCCGGGGACGACGCACAACACCGAGCACGTCTTCTCGTTGCGCGTCGAAGCTCCGGTTGTCGTGACGCTGGCGCCGCGCGAGCACCTCAGTCATGGCTGGTGGCCGTGGCAGGAGGCCGCCGCGCGCTGCTTCTCGTGGTCGAATCGCGATGCGATCCTCGCGCTGCCCGCGCGGATCGCGACGCTGACCGGTCACCGCTGACAGGAGGGCTCGATGCCGAAGCCGATCCCGATGATGCTCGCCTGCGCGGCCGCGCTGCTCGCCATCGCAACCGCACACGCACAGCAAGTGGTGGTGACGCCTCCGACGCAGCCGATCATCACCGAAGCGCCGACGCCGCAGCCGATCGTCACCGTGAGCGCCTCGGCGAGCGCGAAGGTCGCCAACGACCGGATGCACGCGGTGCTGCGCGCCGAAGCCGACAACGCCGATGCCGGGGCCGCCGCGAACATCGTCAATGCGAAGATCGGCAAGGCGATGGATGCGGCGCGCGCCGTCGCCGGCGTCGAGGTTTCGAGCGCAGGGTACAGCACATACCAGGTGTCGGAGCCGAACCACCCGCCGCGCTGGCGCGTCGTGCAATCGATCACCCTCGACGGGAAGAATTTCGCGAGCATCGCCGCGCTGGTCTCGCGGCTGCAGGCGCAGGGCCTGCTGCTGTCGGGACTCGATTTCTCGGTGAGCCGCGACGCGCGGCGAGCCGCCGAGGATCGGCTGACCGGCGAAGCGATTCACGCGTGGCAGCAGCGCGCGCAGGCGGCCGCGCAGGGTTTCGGGTCCGGAGGCTGGCGCGCCGGACGCATCGCTATTCAGACGAGCGAGAGCGGCGGCCCGCGACCGATGTTCCGCGCCGCAGCCGCCTCCGCCGCCCCGGCGCCAGTCTCGGTCGAAGGCGGCGAAAGCGAGGTCACCGTGACCGTGTCGGGCGAGGCGATCCTCGACACGGTGCGCGCGCCGCGCTGACGTTCGCCCCGAATCGAGGCACCATCGATGACGCTCGATCCGGTCTTCCTCTCGCGGCTGCAGTTCGCGTTCGTCATCGCGCTGCACATCCTGCTGCCGGCGTTCACGGTGGGCCTCGCGTCGTTCATCGTGCTCCTCGAAGGCCTGCACGCGGCAACGCGCGACGCCGTCTACCTGCGCCTGTCGGTATTCTGGACGCGCATGTTTGCCGTGTCGTTCGGCATGGGTGTCGTCTCCGGCATCGTGATGCCGTTCCAGTTCGGCACCAACTGGAGCCGCTACTCCGACGCGGTCGCCAACGTGCTCGGCCCGCTGTTCGCCTACGAAGGGCTGATCGCTTTCTTCCTCGAAGCGGGATTCCTCGGCATCCTGCTCTTCGGGCGCAAGCTGGTGCCGCCGTGGATGCACTTCGTCGCGGCGCTGATGGTGGCGCTCGGCACGCTGTTCTCGTCGTTCTGGATCCTCTCCGCGAACAGCTGGATGCAGACGCCCGCGGGCTACACGATCGTCGACGGTCGCTTCATGCCGCAAAGCTGGCTCGCGATCATCTTCAACCCGTCGTTTCCGTACCGGCTCGCGCATACGGTGACCGCGTTCTACCTGACCACCGCCTTCACCGTGCTCGGGGTCAGCGCGTGGCACCTGCGCCACGGGCGCAACGTCGACGTGTCGCGGCGCGCACTGTCGATGACCGTGGTGTTCGTCGCTATCTTCGTGCCGATCCAGATCATCGTCGGCGATCTGCACGGGCTCAATACGCTGCACCATCAGCCGGTCAAGGTCGCAGCGATGGAAGGTCTGTGGGACACCGGTCCACGCGCGCCGTCGGTGCTGTTCGCGATTCCCGACGAAGCGCACGAGAAGAACCGCGCCGAGATCGCCATCCCCGGGCTCGCTAGCCTCTACCTCGAGCATTCGCTCGACGGCGTCGTCACCGGCCTGAAATCGGTCCCGGCGCAGGATCGCCCGCCGGTCGCTCCGGTGTTCTTCGCCTTTCGCGCAATGGTCGGGCTGGGCCTGCTGATGCTCGCCATCGCCTGGTGGGGACTGTGGCTGCGCTGGCGCGGCAGGCTCTTCGACACTCCGGCGTTCCTGCGCGTGTGCACGACGATGACGCCGGCTGGCTTCGTCGCGGTCATCGCCGGCTGGATCGTGACCGAGGTCGGGCGCCAGCCGTGGGTCGTCTACGGCCTCCTGCGCACGCGCGACGCGGTGACGCCATCGCTCACCGGCGGCGACGTGGTGATCTCGCTCGTGCTCTACATCGCCGTGTACGTCGTCGTGTTCGGCGCCGGGCTCATGTACATGCTGCGCCTCGCGAAAGCCGGCCCGCCGGAGCATGTCGAGGTGCGCGATGCGCGCCTCACCGAGCGCCCGGCGCGGCCGCTCTCCGGCGCCGACGCGTTCTGAGCGGAGCCAGCGATGCAACTCGACCTCGTTCCGGTCTGGACCGTCATCCTCGGTGTCGGCGTATTCATGTACGTGCTCCTCGACGGCTTCGATCTCGGCGTCGGCATCCTGTTTCCGTTCGCCGCCGGCGAAGACTCGCGCAACCTGATGATGAATTCGGTCGCGCCGATCTGGGACGGCAACGAAACCTGGCTGATCCTCGGCGGGATGGGACTCCTCGCCGCGTTTCCGGCCGCGTTCGCGATCATCATCCCGGCGCTCTACTTCCCGATCCTGCTGATGCTGCTCGGCCTCATGTTCCGCGGCGTCGCCTTCGAGTTCCGGGGCCGCGATCCCGCACATCGGCCGTGGTGGAACCGCGCGTTCTTCGGCGGCTCGCTCGTCGCGACGTTTTCGCAGGGCGTCGTGCTCGGCATGTTCGTGCACGGCTTCACCGTGACCGGCCGCGTGTTCACCGGCACGAGCTTCGACTGGGTGACGCCGTTCCCGCTCGTTACCGGCGCGGCGCTCGTCGCCGGCTACGCGCTGCTCGGCGCGGCGTGGCTGGTGATGAAGACCGAAGGCAGCCTGCAGGCATGGGCGCGCAGCTGTGCGGCGCGCGCACTCTACGCGCTGATCGCGTTCATCGTCGTCGTCAGCATCTGGACCCCGCTCCTCCACGAAAGGATCGCGGCGCGCTGGTTCACCTGGCCCGACGTCGTCTGGTTCGCTCCGGTGCCGATCGTCACCGCGCTGATCGCGTGGGCGACGTGGCGATCGCTGCGGCGCGGCGGCGAATATCTTCCGTTCGTCGGCGCGCTGGGCTTGTTCGCGATGAGCTACCTCGGCCTCGGCATCAGCGTGTTTCCGTACATCGTTCCTTACCAGCTCACGCTGTGGGATGCGGCTGCGGTGCCGTCGGCGCAGGCCTTCCTGCTGATCGGCACGCTGTTCCTGCTGCCGATCATCTTCATGTATCTCGGCTGGGCGTATTACGTGTTCCGCGGCAAGGTGCGCGCGGACGTCGGCTATCACTGACGAGCACAACGCCAGTGCGCGGCGACCTCGTCGATACGCGCCGGCGGCGTCGCGACGAGCGGCCGCGCAACATCCCGCACGGCCTGCCGATCGCCCTCATCGGTGAGGTATTCGACCGGCGACTTGCCGTCGATGCGCGCGAGCAGGAGCGCAGGCACCAGGCTCGCGATCCGCGCTTCGATCGCGTCGCGCGGCTCCCACGTCACGCCGTCGAGATAGGCCTGCGCGAACGCGCCGTAGCACGCGCGATAGCCCTCGGCGAACTGCGGCCGGGCGATGCATTTCAGCAGGAAGTGATTGAGGCAGAACGCCGCGTCGAATGCCGGGTCGCCGTACCACGCGCACTCGGCGTCGAGAAGCACCGGGCCGCGCGGTCCGAGCAGGATGTTCTTCGGGCTCACGTCGCCGTGGACCAGCGCGACACGCGTCGCCGCGGTGCGCTTCGCAAGATCGGAGAGCCGCGACGCGAGGTCGGCGTGCAAGCGCGCGGTCGCGAGCAGGTACGGCTCGAGACGGATTGCATGGAAGATGGCGTCGGTGGCAAAGCGCACCGCAATGTCGCGACTGCCGGCGCTCGCTGCGTGCAGATGCGCGACGAGGGCCGCGACGCCCGCCGCCGCGTCGGGTGCGATGTGACCATCGAGGAGCCGCTCTTTCCAGTTCGGGTAGCACGCGGGCTCGAGAAAGCTCATCGCGAAAATGCCGCGCTCGGCGTCGCTCGCGAGCGGAACGGGGACGTTGTCGGGGAATCGAGCCGCGGCGAACTCGACCCATGCCCACTCGTACGCATTGCGCTCGACCGGCGCCTCCCATCGCCGCACCACCTTGAGCATCGGCAGCGCGCGCTTGATGCAAAGTGCCCGCCCGCCGACGTCGACGCGCCAGATGTCCGACGATACGCCGCCCGCGAGCGGCGTCCATTCGACGGCATCGCCAGGGCGCGCGAGTCCCAGGTCGTACAGAAAATCGCGTAATACGACGTCGGGTTCGGGTCGATTCACGCTGCGCTCGCTGCAACCGCGCGTGTGAGCGCGCCTGCCAGCGCACCCACGCCGGCGTACGGCGCCCGCGAGCGTGCTTCGATACGCAGCAGCTGGTTGTATTTGGCGACGGTGCTCGACGTGCGCAGCGACCCGATCTTGATCTGACCCGCGGCGGCACCCACGGCGAGGTCTGCCATGAATGCATCCTCGGTTTCGCCGGAGCGCGCGGAGACGATCGTTGCATAGCCGGCTGCCTTCGCCTGCGCGATCACGTCGAGCGTGCCGGTGAGCGTTCCGTTCTGGTTCATTTTCACGAGCACCGAGTTGGCGACGCTGTCGCGTACACCGCGCGCAAGCCGTGACGGATGGGTCGCGAAGAGGTCATCGCCGACGATCTGCAAGGCGCCACCCTGACGCCGGGTGAGCGCCTGCCACCCGTCCCAATCCTCCTCGCCGAGCGGGTCCTCGACGGACACGACCGGGAAGTCGCGCGCCCACGCCTCCACCATCGCAATCATCCCGCCGGCGTCGAGCGTACGCCCCTCACGCGCCAGCCGATAGACGCCGGCGGACGATGTTAGCGCCGTCGCCGCGACGTCGATCGCGATGGCCACGTCCTCGCCGGGCACGAGCCCCGCGCGTTCGATGATGTCGCAAAGGAGCGCCAGGGCGTCGTGCGCCGTCGCGCATGCGGGAGCGAGCCCTCCTTCGTCCGCGAGCAGCGTCGACAAGCGCCGGTCGCGCGCGACGTCGTCGGCTGCCGCCCGGACGCGCGCGATCACGTGGATCGCCTCGGCGATCGACGCTGCGCGCAGCGGCACCGCGAGAAAATCCTGGACGTCCATGCCGCGGCCAGCGTGCAATCCACCGCTCAGAATGTTGGTCATCGGCAGCGGCAACGCCGGCGTCGTTCCTGCGAGCCCTGCGATGTGCTCGTACAGCGCCACACCGGACGACGCCGCGGCCGCGCGGCACACCGCGAGCGATACGGCGAGCGTCGCGTTGCCGCCCAGGCGGCGCAACTGCGGCGTGCCGTCGAGCTCGCGCAAGCGGTGGTCGACTTGCCGCTGCGCCATCGCGTCGATGCCGCGCAGCGCCGCCGCGATCTCGCCTTCGACGTTCGCGGCCGCGCGCAGCACGCCGAGACCGCGATAGCGTGCGGGATCGCCGTCGCGCAGCTCGTACGCTTCGGCGCTACCGGTCGACGCGCCCGATGGCACGCTGGCGCGGCCGAAGCTCCCGTTGTCGAGCAGTGCGTCGACTTCGAGCGTGGGCCTGCCGCGTGAGTCGAGGATCTCGCGGGCGGCGAGCGCGCTGATCGCCGCCGTCACGGCGCACCCGCCCGCCGCAGGTGATCTGCCCGCCGCAGGTGATCTGCCCGCCGCGGGCGGCCCGCCCGCCTCTGGCGCGAAAAAGGCGCCACGCGGGCGCCTTGTCCGTGGTGCGGCATCGCGCGCGTCACGCGGCCGGCGTCGACTCCGCCGGTTGCGCCGCCGCCTTCGCGTCGTCCTCGGCAGCGGCCTTCATCGACAGCCGCACGCGGCCCTTCTCGTCGGCTTCGAGCACCTTGACGCGGACGATCTGGCCTTCCTTCAGATAGTCGGAGACCTGATTGACGCGCTCCTTCGCGATCTGCGAGATGTGCAGGAGTCCGTCCTTGCCGGGGAGAAGCTGAACGATCGCGCCGAAATCGAGCAGGCGCAGCACCGGTCCTTCGTAGATCTTGCCGACCTCGACCTCGGCGGTGATCTGCTCGATGCGCTTGCGCGCCGCGTTGCACGCATCGGCGTTGACCGACGCGATGGTGATCGAGCCGTCGTCCTGGATGTCGATCGTCGTGCCGGTCTCCTCGGTGAGCGCGCGGATGACCGCGCCGCCCTTGCCGATCACGTCGCGGATCTTCTCCGGGTTAATCCTGAACGTCATCATCCGCGGCGCGTGCTGCGACACCTCGGTGCGTGCGTGCGGGAGCGCCTGCTGCATGAGCCCGAGGATGTGGGTGCGGCCCTCGCGCGCCTGCGCGAGCGCCACCGCCATGATCTCCTTGGTGATCCCCTGGATCTTGATGTCCATCTGCAGCGCGGTGACGCCGCGCTCGGTGCCGGCGACCTTGAAGTCCATGTCGCCCAGGTGATCCTCGTCGCCGAGGATGTCGGTCAGCACGGCGAAGCGGTTGCCCTCCTTGATGAGGCCCATCGCGATCCCGGCGACGTGCGCCTTGGTCGGCACACCGGCGTCCATCAGCGCGAGGCTGCCGCCGCACACCGATGCCATCGACGAGCTGCCGTTCGACTCGGTGATCTCCGAGACGACGCGCATCGAGTAGGCGAACTCCTCGGCGGTGGGAAGCACGGCGAGGAGCGCGCGCTTCGCGAGGCGGCCATGGCCGATCTCGCGCCGCTTCGGCGATCCGACGCGCCCGGTCTCACCGGTTGCGTAAGGCGGCATGTTGTAGTGGAGCATGAAGCGATCGCGGTACTCGCCCATCAGCGCGTCGACGATCTGCTCGTCGCGCGCGGTGCCGAGCGTCGCCGCGACCAGCGCCTGCGTCTCGCCGCGGGTGAACAGCGCCGAGCCGTGCGCGCGCGGCAGCACACCGGCGCGAATCGTGATCGGTCGCACCGTGCGCGTGTCGCGTCCGTCGATGCGCGGCTCGCCTTCGAGGATACGGCTTCTCACCACCTTCGCTTCGAGGTCGAACAGCACGTTGCCGGCGTGGCGCTTCGCGTCGGGCGACGCATCGGCCGGCAGCGCCTCAGCCTCGACCTTCGCGGCGATCTCCTTCAGTCGCTGCTGGCGCTGCTGCTTCGAGCGCAGCGAGTACGCAGCGCGAACGTCGGCCTCGGCGATGGCCGCGACGCGATCGATCAGCGCCTGGTCCTTCGCCGGCGGCTGCCAGTCCCACAGCGGCTTGCCGGCTTCCTCGACGAGCTGATGAATGAGCTCGATCGCCGCCTGCTGCTGCTGGTGGCCGAACACGACCGCGCCCAGCATCACTTCCTCGGGGAGCTCCTGCGCTTCGGACTCGACCATCAGCACCGCGGCCTCGGTCCCCGCGACCACGAGGTTCAGCTGCGACGTCGTGAGCTCGGTCTTCGACGGATTGAGGATGTAATGGCCGTTCGCAAAGCCGACGCGAGCAGCGCCGATCGGTCCGTTGAACGGAATGCCCGACAGTGCCAGCGCGGCCGACGCGCCGATGATCGCCGGGATGTCGGGATCGATCTCGGGATCGACCGAGACGACCGTCGCGACGATCTGCACGTCGTTGTAGAGCCCGTCGGGAAAGAGCGGCCGGATCGGCCGGTCGATGAGGCGCGAGGTCAGCGTCTCCTTCTCGGACGGGCGACCCTCGCGCTTGAAGAAGCCGCCGGGGATCTTGCCGGCGGCGTAGGTCTTCTCCTGATAGTCGACGGTGAGCGGGAAAAAGTCCTGCCCCGGCTTCGCCTGCTTCGCGGCAACCGCCGTGACCAGCACGACGGTGTCGCCGAGGCTCACCATCACCGCGCCATCGGCCTGGCGCGCAATCTCGCCCGTCTCGAGCGTCAGCGTATGGGCGCCGTAGGCGACCGATTTCCTGGTGGGATTCGTCACATTGTCCTCGCAGTTCAAAAACGACAATGGCCGCGTACAGCGACGCGGCCATTGCAAAAGGGTAGTCAGATGGGAGCCGGTGGGCGCGGCCTGGATAACATCACTTGCGCAGACCCAGCTTCTCGATCAGCGAGCGGTAGCCGTCGGCGTTGCGCGACTTCACGTAGTCGAGGAGCTTCCTCCGGCGCGACACCATCCGCAGCAGCCCGCGCCGGGAATGGTGGTCCTTCACGTTCGTCTTGAAATGATCGTTCAGCCCGTTGATGCGGGCGGTGAGCAGCGCGATCTGCACTTCCGGCGAGCCGGTATCGCCCTGCGCCCGCTGGTAGGTCGCGATCACCTTCGCCTTTTCCTGCACGGTAACTGCCATTTGCGTCTCGTCCTTCGCCTGAATCGCCGGGGTGCCGCGGCGCGAAAGCCGGCGGCTTGCGGGTTTCGCCAAAAAAGACCGCTGATATTAGCCGGAAATCACTTACGATTCAAGGTCGCGGGCCGAGACTTGCAGCGCCCGGGCGCAGGGTGGCCGGGTGCGGGTGCCGGCCCCGACAACCCTCCTCGATGCTCGCTGCCGATGCCCGGCTGGCGAGTCGATGCCGCGATGCGAAATCAGGCCATTCCGGGACCTCTTGCACGAATCGACGATGCAGAAAAGTAACAGCATCGCGTCCGTATTGTAGCCGACAACAGAGACCCTACAGCGACCACGCACGACGAAGTGGAAATGCATTCCGCCGAATCGACGCCCGTTGTCGCTCGTAACTTCATGCGCTCGTCATAGTCGTGCTCGTGTTGCTCTTCGAGTCCTGTGGGCGACAACGCGAGAACTGCCCTCCTCCGCCACCGGTCCGTGGCCGATGCAGTCATTGCGCAACCTGCGGCAATCCCGCAATATCCTGCGCAAGATAGTATCGTGTGGACGATATAGTCGCATCGATCCCGGGATACTCATGTTTGCCGTTCCTCGGAGGGGGGAATCTCATGTTGAAGGAGTCCTGGTATCCGGCCCTGGTCGCCATCGCGGCCAGCTTCGTCGCGTTCTTCCCGGCGCCGGCTTCGGCCCAGCCCGCTCCGGACGCCAATTCGGTCCTGGTACTTTCGAGCGTCGATGGCGGTGGCGCCTACTCTGCGGCCGCCGCCGCCGCGGGGTTCACCGTTGTCGCTGCGACCGACGCTCAGTGGACAGCGCGGTCGACGGCGGATTTCGCGACCTTCAGGGCGCTCATCATCGGCGATCCGACCTGCGGCGATGTGCCGCCGGCAGCCGCCGAGGGCAATGCTGCCACCTGGTCCGCCGCGGTCAATGGTCCCAAGCTCATCATCGGCAGCGATGAGCACTTCCACTTCGGCTCGGGTGGATCGACGCTCATCAATAGCGGCATCGGCTACGTCACGAGCGGCGGCCCGACGCAGACGGGCGCGTATATCAGCCTCTCCTGCTACTACGATAGCGCCGCACCGAGCTCGGTGCCTCTGCTGGCGGGCTTCGGCTCGTTTACGGCATCGGGAACCGGCGGTGGATGCTTCGACGATTCGCACCTCGTCGCCAGCCATCCGGCGCTTGCGGGTTCGACGGACGCGACGCTGTCGAACTGGAGCTGCTCGGTGCACGAGATCTTCAGAGCCTTTCCCTCGGGATTCATTCCGCTCGCGATCGCGCGCGGCATCACGGGGCCGGGCAGCATGACGTTTGCCGATGGATCGTTTGGCGTCCCGTACATCCTCGCAAGCGGCGGCGGCATCGTGCCCATCGGGACCGTCGATACCGCCGTGCCGACGCTCAGCGAATGGGGCCTGATCGTCATGGCAGCGCTGCTCGCAATTTCGGCGATCGTGCTCCTGCGGCGGCGCTCGCACTGAGGCGCGTTTCTTTGCAATCACGGATCCCGCCACCCGGCGGGGTTCTTATTTGGCACGAAAAACGGGCCCCGCGGTGCGCGGGGCTTCGCGCCTGATCAGTCGCGAAACGCTTCCGCGTCGGTGCTCGACGCGGCCTCGGGCGTCAGGCGTCCCGGATGCAGCAGGCCACCGCGGATTTCACCGGTGCCGATGAGCGCAACGCCCTCGAACACCGCGCGCAGGGCGTGGCGTGAAACAACTGTCGCACCCGGGCACGCGATCGGCTGCCCGTGACGAAACGACCGCGCCGTCGCGTGATCGAGCACGACGCGCGGAAGGTGTGCCACCAGCACGCTCGCCGGGCGAAGCAGCCGCTCGCGCCCCTCGACATCGAGTGCCTCGATCGCTTCGACCGTGACGGCATCCTTCACGTCGAATCCGCCGCTCCCCGTCCTGCGCAGCGACGTGAGATGGGCGCCGCAGCCGAGCTCGTCGCCGAGGCTTGCGGCCAGCGCGCGCACGTAGGTCCCCTTGCTGCATTCGATCGCGATCGTCGCATCGGGCGCCTTCCACTCGACGAGCTGCAGCG